>NZ_JBHRUG010000019.1:32201-217186 GCF_042646605.1 Litchfieldella rifensis
GCAATCTTTCCCGCTTACTGAGTGGTCTCGGTGCTCTGGGCCTCGCGCTGCTTCTTCTGGGCGTACATCGCCTCGAAGTTGACCGGCGCCAGCATCAGCGGCGGGAAACCGCCGCGGTTGACCAGGTTGTCGATGCACTCACGCGCATAGGGGAATAGCACGTTGGGGCAGAAGGCCCCCAGGGTGTGCTCGAGCTGCTCACCTTCGATGCCGGCGATGCGGAACATGCCCGCCTGCTCGACCTCGACCAGGAACGAGGTGTTATTGGTCTCGCTGTGCGACACCTGGGCGGTGACCTTGACCACCACCTCGTAGAGGCCCTCGCCGACCTGGCTGCTGGTGGTGTTCAGGTCGAGACCGACCTTGGGCTTGAACGGTTGCTGGAACACCTGCGGAGCGTTCGGCGACTCGAAGGAGATGTCCTTGACATAGATACGCTGCAGGGAAAACTGCAGTTGCGGCTTCTGCTGGTCAGACGCCGCGCCTTGAGTGTTGCTACCTGCGCTTTGGTTGTTGTCTTCCGCCATGCTGTAGATCCTTGAAACCTTGTAGAGAATGGGTGTCTGGCGTGGTCACTTCTTGACCAACGGCAAGCCATCCGCCTGCCACTGGGCCATGCCGCCCTTGAGCTTGAAAGCGCGCTCGAATCCGGCCTTGGCCAGCTTGCCAAGGGCGATTCCAGAGGCCTGACCGTGCTTGCATACCACGATCAAAGGCTTGTCCTTGAGTTTTTCCAGTTCACTCAAGCGAGCATCGAGACGACTCTGGGGGATATTCCGGGCCCCGGCAATATGACCTTCCTTGAAGTCGCCCGCGTCACGAATATCGACGACCACCGCGTCTTCGCGATTGATCAATTGGGTGGCCTCGCTGGAGGTCACGCCACTGCGGCTACTGCTTCTCACTTCATAGGCGATCCAGGCGGCCAGCACCAGCAGGAAAGCCCCCACCAGCAGCGGGTGGTTCTGCACGAATTCGAACAGCTGATCGATCATGGGTCCGGATAACTCTTGTTGAAAACCACTCCATACAGGGACAACAGCGCGCCCGTGGGGTGCGGCGCGTTGCCTCGGGCGGCGCCCAGTATACACGAGCGCGAGTATCGCGTCCGGCCAGGCCATGGCGACCATGCCGTCCAGTCTCGCCACGGTGGTCAGGCCAGCTCCCGGCTGACGTCGGTGCTGCTGTGCGATATGATGCCCCAAGGAGCCGTGAGTCGCGACCCCGGTCACCATTTTCCCTCTGGCACCGGGTCCTGTCGACGCTTAAACAACGAGGCCAACAGCATGTCCGATGCCCAAAGCACCGCCCCCCGTCCGGTGGCGTTGATCATTCTCGATGGCTACGGCCATAACGAAGACACCGCATCCAACGCCATCGCCGCCGCCAACACGCCGGTGATGGATCGCCTGACCCGCGACTTTCCCAGCAGCCTGATCCATACCGACGGCAAGTACGTCGGCCTGCCCGATGGGCAGATGGGCAACTCCGAGGTCGGCCATATGAACCTTGGCGCCGGACGCATCGTCTACCAGGACTTCACCCGCATCACCAAGGCCATCGAGGATGGCGAGTTGGCCAACAATGTCGTGCTCACGGCGCCCATCGATGCCGCCGTCGAGGCGGGCAAGGCCGTGCATCTGCTGGGTCTGCTATCGCCCGGTGGCGTGCACAGCCATGAGGACCACATCCTGGCCATGGCCGAGCTGGCCGCCACACGCGGTGCCAAGCGCATCTACCTGCACGCCTTCCTCGACGGCCGTGACACCGCCCCCAAGAGCGCCCGGGCCTCGATCGAGCGCGTCAATGCCAGGCTCGCCGAACTCGTCGGCGAGAACAACGGCTTCGTCGCCTCGTTGATCGGCCGCTACTTCGCGATGGACCGCGACAACCGCTGGGATCGCGTCGAGAAAGCCTATCGCCTGCTCACCCAGGGCGAGGGTAAACATGTCGTCGAGCGGGCCGAAGCGGGTCTCGCCGCCGCCTACGAGCGCGACGAAACCGATGAGTTCGTCGCCGCCACCAGCGTGCGCCCCGCTGGACGAGCCGTAACCATGGAAGATGGCGATGCGGCGATCTTCATGAACTTCCGCGCCGACCGTGCCCGCGAGCTGACCCGCGCCTTCGTCGAGGACGACTTCGCCGGTTTCGCACGACAGGCGCGGCCACGACTCGCCTTCGATGGCCTGGTGATGCTGACCCAGTATGCCGCCGATATTCCCGCGCCGGCCGCCTTCCCGCCGGAAAACCTGCACAACACCCTGGGCGAGATCATGGAGAGGCGCGGCAAGACCCAACTGCGCATCGCCGAGACCGAGAAATACGCCCACGTGACGTTCTTCTTCTCCGGTGGCCGCGAAGCCGAGTATGACGGCGAGACCCGCGAGCTGATTCCTTCGCCTCAGGACGTCAGGACCTACGACGAGAAGCCCGAGATGAGTGCCTTCGAGGTCACCGACAAGCTGGTGGCGGCAATCGATTCCGGCAAGTTCGACCTGATCGTGTGCAATTACGCCAACGGCGACATGGTCGGCCACACCGGCAAGTTTGACGCCGCGGTCAAGGCCATCGAGGCCGTCGACGAATGCGTGGGCCGGGTGGTGGAAGCCATCGAGCGCACCGGTGGCGAGTGCCTGATCACCGCCGACCACGGCAACGCCGAGCAGATGGTCAACCCCGAGACCGGCGCCCCCCAGACCGCCCACACGACCTGTGAGGTGCCGCTGATCTATGTCAGCAAGCGCGCCGCCAAGTTGCGCGATGACGGTCGCCTGTGCGACATCGCCCCGACCCTGCTGACCATGATGGGCGAAGCGGTGCCGCAGGAGATGACCGGCCGGGTACTGATCGATTACTCCTGAGTGCAATCCGCGAGCCAGGCCTTGAGTAAGTCCCGATGGCTGGGGGTGGCGCTGAGTGTACTGCTGCTCGTCGCGCCGCCCCTCGCGGCTCAGCCCAGCGAGCGCGAGGCGCGCGAGCGTCTCGATGCCATTGGTGGCGAGATTCGGGCGCTGTCCCAACGGTTGGGCGTGACCCGCGATGCCCGTGACGAGGCCGAAGAGGCCCTGCGCGAGGTGGAAACCTCGCTGGCCACGACCCATCGCCGACTGGACGCCCTGCAGGCCGAGCGTCGTCAGCTCGACGACGAGGTCGAACGACTCGAGCGAGTGCGCCGTTCACTCGAAGGCGAGCGCCGAGAGCAAATCGCGGCGCTCGAGGTCCAGCTCGACGCGCTCTATCGTCTTGGCCTGACACCGCAGCTCAAGCTGTTGCTCAATCAGGACGACCCTTCCCGTCTGGATCGGCTGCAGACCTACCTCAACCACCTCTCCCGCGCTCGCAATGCCCGCCTGGATGAACTCGAGCGCCTCGATCGCGAGCTTGCCGACAACCGTCGCGCACTGGACGAGCGCGCCGAGCGGCTGGATGTCCTGTCGGACGAGCTGCAACGCCGCAGCGCCGAACTGGCCGAGCAGATGGCCGAGCGTCAGACGCTGGTCAGCGAACTCGATGCCCGCTATGCCAGCGAACAGGCACGGCTGGAGGATCTCAACCAGGACCGGGCGCATGCCGAACGCCTGCTGCGCCAGGTACAGGAAGAACTGGCCCGGCTCGAGCGTCCCCCCCCGTCCACCGCCATCGAGCGCACTGAGGGCAAACTCCCCTGGCCAGTACAGGGCCGTGTGATGTCGACCTTCGGCAACGGCAGCGGCGTCAACCTCAACGGGATGGTCATCGGCGCGGCCGAAGGCAGTCCGGTTCAGGCGGTACATGCCGGCCGCGTGGTGTTCGCCGACTGGATGCGCGGCTTCGGCAACCTGCTGATCATCGACCATGGCGATCAGATCATGACCCTGCATGCCCATCTGCAGCACTTCGCCGTGAGCGTCGGTGAAGCCGTCGAAGGCGGCGACACCATCGCGGCGGTAGGCGTCAGCGGTGGGCGCGACGTCCCGGCGCTGTATTTCGAGGTCCGCCGGGGAGGCGAGCCCATCGATCCCCAACGCTGGATCGCACGCCCATGACCTTTCGTGGTCATAACTCGGTAGGCTATGGATTATGCCCCGGCTCAGCGGCTATGCTGGGCCCACGCTTCACCGTTCTCGCCATTGCGTCTGGAGTCAGCATGCCCGTTACCGCATCCAAACATTTCCTGGTCTGGCTTCTGTTAGCGGCGTTTTTGGCGCTGCCCGTACAAGCCCAGGCAAAGACATCGGCCGACGAATTGCCGATCGAGGACATCCAGACCTTCGCCGAGGTTTTCGAGCGCATCAAGCGCGCCTATGTCGAGGATGTCGATGACAGCACTCTGCTGCGCAACGCCATGCGCGGCATGCTGGGCGAACTCGACCCCCACTCGGCCTATCTCGGCCAGGAAGAATTCGACAGCCTGCGGGAATCCACCGAAGGCCAGTTCGGCGGCATCGGCATCGAGGTGGGTATGGAAGACGGGCAACTGACGGTGATTTCGCCCATCGACGATACGCCTGCGGCCCGCGCCGGCTTGCAGTCCCGCGATATCATCCTGCGAGTCGACGGCACCTCCACCGACAGCCTGTCGCTGCAGGAAGCCGTGACGCTGATGCGTGGCGAGCCGGGTACCAAGGTCGACATCACCATTCTGCGCAACGGCGAGTCGGCGCCGCGCACGATCACGCTGACACGGGAAATCATTCGCACCGAGAGCGTCAAGAGCGAGCTGCTCGAGCCCCGCTACGGGTACCTGCGTGTCAGCCAGTTCCAGAACCGCACCGGCGATCAGGTACGCGAGGCGATTGCCCGCCTGGAACGCGACGCACCGCTCAACGGCCTGGTACTCGACTTGCGCAACAACCCCGGCGGCGTGCTGCAGGCTGCCGTGGCGGTGGCCGACGCCTTCCTCGACAGCGGCCTGATCGTCTATACCGAAGGGCGCCTGCCCGACAGCGACATGCGCTTCTCCGCCAGCCGCGACACCGCCGCCCCCGAGGTCCCCATGGTGGTGCTCATCAACGGCGGCAGCGCCTCGGCGGCGGAAATCGTCGCCGGAGCCCTGCAAGACCAGCGTCGCGCCGTGGTGATGGGCACCGACAGCTTCGGCAAGGGCTCGGTGCAGCAGGTCATGCCGCTCGGCAACGGCGACGGGCTCAAGCTGACCACCGCGCTCTATTACACCCCCAACGGTCGTTCGATCCAGGCGCAGGGCATCGAACCCGATGTGGAAGTGGTGCGTGGACGCCTGGAGGTCGCCGAAAACAGCAATATCCAGCTACGCGAGTCAGACCTGGAAGGGCACCTGCAGGGCAACGGGGAAGAGCGTCAACGGCGAGAAGGCAACGCACGCCTGAGCGAAGACTACCAGCTTGGCGAAGCGCTCAACCTGCTCAAGGCGCTGAACGTGCTGGGACAGCGCGCCACCCCCGCCGGCTAGAGCAAGGTTGGCAAAACGGGGTACGCGAGGTTTTGCCGAGCCTTTCCGCCCGGGCCACTTTCTGCAAAAGCCTCAGCGGCAGGAGGCGGGCAGGCGTCCACGCTCGCCGATTGCCTGTCGCATCAACAACCGTTTGAGCGGCGTCAGGCGATCGACGCCGGACAGGCCCAGATTGCGCGCCAGCTGCCATGCCGGGTGGCGCGCCCCGAACAGCAGCCGAAAACCGTCCATCATCGCCAGCATGGCCGCATTGTCCCCGCGCCGTCGCCGCGCGTAGCGCGACAGGACGCGTACATCGCCCAGCTCGGCTCCGCGCGACCGCGCCCGCAGCAACTCCTCGGCCAGCACCGCCACATCCATCAACCCCAGATTGACGCCCTGGCCCGCCAGCGGATGAATGTTATGGGCCGCGTCGCCGACCAGGGCCAGGCCCGATGACACGTAAGAGGCGGCATGCCGCTGGGCGAGGGCAAAGCTGACCGCTGCGTCGATGACCTCGACGCGGCCCAGGCGGCGTTCGAAGGCCTCCTCCAGCGCCACCCCCAGGGCTTCGCGGGTCAGGCCGGTCAGTCGTTCGGCCTCGTCGGGCGTCGTCGACCAGACGATCGAGCAGTAGCGATCCTCGCCATCCATCGTCAACGGCAGGAAGGCCAGCGGCCCGGTGGGCAAGAAGACCTGACGCGCCACCCCTGCGTGAGGAAGCGCCACGCGCACCGTGGTCACCACCGCCCGATGCCCCGTGTCGCGCGCTTCGGCCTCGATACCGGCCAGCGTGCGCAGCCGTGAGCGGGCGCCATCGGCGGCCACCACCAGTGGCGCAGAGTAGGCACGGCCGTCCTTCAACGTCACCCGCCGGCCGCGGTCATCGTGCTGCAGATCGCCTACCTGGGCGTCGAACACCTGTTCCACCGCGGGCAGCTCGGCCAGCCGGGCCTCCAACGCCGCCAGGATGACGTCGTTCTCGACGATATGCCCCAGGGTGGGCACCCCGGCCTGCTCGGCGGCGAAACGGATCTCGCCACTGCCTTGCCCATCCCAGACCTGCATCGCGGTATAGGGCGTGACACGCCGGGCCGTCATCGCCGACCATACCCCCAGGTGGGCGAACAAGCGACGCGACACTTCCGTCAGGGCGCTGACCCGCATCGCCGGCTGCCCACGACCGGCGTCCCCGTCCACGGGCCCCGGCCTGGCATCCAGCACACACACCGCTACGCCGGCCTCGCCCAGCAGCGCCGCCAGCGTCGTTCCCACCATGCCGCCGCCCACCACGATCACCTCGGGCTGCATCCCCCATCCTCCGCCTGTTCTTCCATCGTTCTGCATTGTCGCCTGCCTTATTCGTGGCGCTCCCAGCACCGCGCAACGCAGCGATTTGCTCGCGCAGGCATTTAGTCAGTGCGTCCCTAACGCTCCATGCCCATCGCACGCCTGGTCAGGCTGCGCCGCAGCGGTCCGGCCAGATTGAGCCCCACCAGCCCCGCAGCGCGGGCATGCGAAAGCAACGGGTGGTCGATACCGAACAACCGGATCAGGCCATCGCTGAAGCGAATCACGTTGTGCCGGTCGTGCTCCCGGCGACGCTCGAAGTCGCCGAGCGTGGTCATGTCCCCCGGCGCCTGACCGTATGCCAGCCCCGCTTCCAGCGCGGCCACCAGATCCATGACGCCGCGCAGCGCCAGATTGAACCCCTGACCGGCCACCGGATGCAGGGCATGGGCGGCGTTGCCCAGCACCGCCAGCCCCGGGCGCACCGACTCCTCGGCCGTGATCAGCGACAGCGGATAGGCATGGCGCTGGCCGACACGGCGGAAGCGCCCGGCCCGCTCGCCGAAGGCCTGCTGCAACTCGGCCAGGAAATCGCCGTTATCGAGCGCCAGGCACGCCCGTTCGTCACCGGCACGGTGGGTCCAGATCAGTGCCATGCGATTGCCGGCCAGCGGCAGCAGGGCGATGGGCCCCTCGTCGGTGAAGCGCTCGTAGGCCATGCCCTGGTGCGCTCGGCTGACCTCAAGGTTGGCGATCAAGGCGACCTGGGCGTAGGGCGTTTCACGGCTGGCAATCCCCAGGCGCTCCTTGAGCCCCGAGCGTCCTCCATCGGCCAGTACCGTCAACCCCGCCTCCAGCGAACTGCCATCGGAAAGCCGCAAGCGGTGGCCACCGGCCATCGCCGCGATGTCATCCACCTTGGCCGGGCAGTGCCAATGCAGGGGCTGCGTCGCCAGGTGACGGTGCAGGATCCGCCCCATCCAGGCATTGGGGATCACATAGCCCAGCGCGTCGACGCCCAGTTCGTCCGCGGACAGCCGGGTGACGCCGAGGCGCCCACGCTCGCTGACGTGAATGCGGCGAATCGGCTCCGCCTCCCGGGCCATGGCCGCCCACACGCCGAGACGCTCGAAGTGCGCCTTCGACCCCTGGGCGATAGCGCTGGCCCGCGCGTCGAAACTGGGCTGATACCCGGTCACGTCATGAGCGGCGGCCATCGGTGCCGCTTCGATCACCGCCACGTCGAGGCCATGACGCGCAATCGAGGGCGCCAGAGCCGCACCGAGGCTGGCCCCGACCAGCCCACCACCGACGATGGCGATATCCACCCGTCGTGTCTGCATGTCGTCTATCCTTTTCATCGCAGACCCTCGGCCTGCACGGGCCATAGCATGCCATACCGTAGTCGCATTACGTAAAATACGTAAACCCACGGAACAGCAAGACGGCGAGTGTTCACTTGTTGAGCATCAGGGCCTCGATATCCTCGGCTCGCTTGGGCACCGCTCGGCTCAGTACCTCGTGTCCCTCCACGGTGACGGCCACGTCATCCTCGATGCGAATGCCGATACCACGCAGCGCAGGAGGAATGTCTTCTTCATCGGGGATATACAGCCCCGGCTCAACCGTCAGTACCATGCCCGGGGCCAGACGACGAGGCTCGCCAGCGAGGCGATAGCTGCCGACATCGTGCACGTCCAGCCCCAGCCAATGGGAAGTGGAATGGAGGTAGAAACGGCGATAGCTCTGGGCCTCGATACAGGCCTCGAGCTCACCTTCCAGCAGGCCTAGCTCGAGCAGGCCGCGGGTCAGGTCGCGCACCACACCGTCATGGATCTCGCTCAGCGTCACGCCAGGGGCAACGGCCGCGATGGCCCGCTCCTGGGCGACCAGCACCACATCGTAGAGCGCACGCTGGGCGGCGCTGAAGCGACCATTGATCGGAAAGGTGCGGGTGATATCCCCCGCATAGAGATCGAACTCGGCACCCGCATCGATCAGCACCAACTCACCGTCGCGCAGGATGTCGCGATTCTCGATGTAATGCAGCACACAGGCGTTGGCGCCGCTCCCCACGATGCTGGCATAGGCCGGACCACTGGCGCCCTGCCAGACGAATTCGTGCTCCAGTTCGGCCTGCAGGTGATACTCGTGTAGCCCGGGACGTGCCGCCTGCATGGCGCGACGATGGGCACGCGCGGAAACCTCTCCGGCATGGCGTAGCAAGGCCAACTCGGCCTCGCTCTTGATCAGGCGCTGGGCATGGATGAGGTCGCCGACATCGGCAAAGGCGTGCGGTGCCACGGCGCCACGACGCTGCCGACTCACCAGCTTGCCACGCAGGCGCTCCGCCAGCGCCAACGCCTCGCGACTGTCGAGAGGCAGGTACAGCGCTTCACGACCATCGAGCAATGCCGGCAGTTGCTCGTCACGCTGGGCATTCTCGAAGGCCTCGTCGATGCCGAACCGCTCCACGGCACCGGCCGCGCCCAGGCGAATGCCGGTCCAGGCCTCCAGGGCCGGATCCTTGTCCTGGCAGAACAACAGCGTCTCGCCCCCCTCACGGCCGGGCAGCAGCAGCAGCAGGGCATCCGGCTCGGGAAACCCGGTCAGGTAATGGAAATCGCTGTTCTGGCGAAAGGCATAGTCGCTGTCACGACTGCGCGTCACCAGCTTGGCGGACGGCAGCAGTACGGCACTGTTGGGGGGCAGGGCGGCCATCAGCGCCAGACGCCGGGTGCGGTACTCTTCCAGCGCGATCGGCGCCGGGCGGGGCAGGATGTCTCGGGACATCGGGGCTCCTTAGTCTTGGGGCTGCTCGACCTGCGGCTTGCCGGGATGCTGTTCGGTATAGAGCAGCATGGCCGCCATCCGTGCATGCTCGGTCAGGGCGAAGAGGTCGCTCTCGTTGTCGCTGCTGTCTTCGAGTTCGACGTCCAGGCTCGCCAGCGTCTCGAGATCCTCGAGGGCCTCGCGCAAGCTGGCCGACCAGGCGTCACGGGTGGCGGCGGCGGTGGCGTTCACCACCTCCAGCCAGCCCAGGGCCCATTCCTGCAAGCCACGGGCCCGCTCGGCGAGCGAGAACATCTCGTCGGGCAGCAGGGGCTCATAATTCAGCTCAGCCGCCGCCAGCGCCGCCAGACTCTGGCGGCGCCAGCCGAGCAGAATCTCGGCACTCTGTGGATCCTCGGGTTGCTCGACGCCCAAGGAAGCGCACACCTCCTCGAGCCAGGCCTCGGCGGAGAGATCGTGCAGGGCCAGTTCGGCGGCGAGGCGACCGTCGAGGAAAGCCGGCGATTGCAAACTGCCATGCCGCAGGAAAACATCAGCGATGGTGGAAAAGTCGAGATGCTCGTTGATCAATGACATGCAACATTCCGTGGGTCCTATGATGATTCCCGGCTGCTGTGCCGCCGGGGCGGGGCGACCGTGTTCGGTACGTGGCCGCCATGTGACGCGTCGGCACCGGGGGGCCGGGTGCGTTGACCGCTTGTGAACGGCTCTCTTATAGTGATCCGACACCTCGACATTCTAGGCGTTGGGCGAGTCGTCGGCGAGCGCGGACCACTCTAGCCTAACGCAGGGACCAAGCTGTGAACGACGCTTGTCCCGCCAGGAGCCCGTCATGACCGATGACTCTCGATCGACCACCGAAATCACGCTACTCGGGCGCAGTTATGTCATCGCCTGCCCTCCGGAAGAGCAGGAGCAACTCAAGCGTGCCGCTCGCTATCTCGATCGCGCCATGCACGGCATCCATGCCCGTGGCAAGGTGTTGGGCGCCGAGAAGATCGCGATCATGGCCGCGCTCAATATCACCCACGAGTTACTGCAGACCCTCGAAGAACGCAAGGACAGCGAGGCCAGCCTGGCACGGCTGAGCGAGCGCCTGGACCAGGCCCTGGCCGGCACGTCGAGGCAAGGCTAATCGTCGCTTAGCGCTTTGGCCTGCCGGCTCGCTCTGTTAGGATGAAGATTGTTCCCTGGAGTGTGCGCCAGTCATTATCGTCCCTCGAGCCTATGCGCAGTACCCAGGGGGCCAAATGCTAGACAGGCCCGTGTGCATGTCCGTGCGACGGAAAGCCTGACGGTCTGTCTGCGGCCACCCACCTTGAACCAATGGGTTCAAGGGCCAGAATGACAGCGGCACTCTGGGGAACTCTTCATTACACCGCGGCGAGCCATGCCTGATACCATACCCTTCGACATCCCCGCCGAGTGGGCGGATATGCCCGAGGCAGCGCGACGCCAGGCATTGCGTCGTACTCTGAGACGCCGCAGACGGCGTCTCAGTGCATCCGAACAGCGGCAGGCTTCCCAGGCCCTGTGTCGCCGGCTACGGCTAATGCCGGAAGTCCGTCATGCCCATCGGGTGGCCCTCTACCTCCCCAACGACGGCGAAATCGATGTCACGCCGCTGATCGCCTGGTTCCGGCGCCGTAACGTGCGGGTCTATCTACCGGTCTTGCAACCCCTGACCCACAATCGCCTGTGGTTCGTACGTTACCAGCCCGCGACACCGATGAAGCGCAACCGTTTCGGCATCGCCGAGCCCGACACTCGCCATGGCGCGCACCGTGCCCGGCGTTTGCCGGCCTGGGCACTGGATCTGGTATTGCTGCCGCTCGTCGGTTTCGATGCCCGAGGCCAGCGCATGGGCATGGGCGGCGGTTTCTACGACCGCACCTTCGCCTTCACGCAGCGGCTCGGCCCGCGTCCCCGGCTGATCGGTGTGGCTCACGAGATCCAGCACGTCCGTGAACTGCCCACCGCCTCCTGGGACGTGCCCCTCAACGCCATCGTCAGCGACGCGCGCCTCATCCGCCCATGAAAAAACCGGCAGATGAACGCTCATCTGCCGGTTGGCGGCTGTCTGGTCATGGCGCTACCGAGGAGTATCGGCCAACGCCGGGCGACATGCCGGCTAGCTGCCCGCCAGGGCTTGAGCGTATCCGGTTGCCACCACGCCAATGCCGAAAACCAGCACCAGTGCCATGACCAGATCGGGCTTACGTTTCATTGCCTACTCCGCAGAGCTTGTTGTTACAAAAAACGACGCTAGGTGTCGCCCCTTGGCGACTTGCCCGACTATAGGCTTCAGATAAAGGAATGACAATATCAATCAGCGTTCGTTTACATAAAGAAACGCTTGCCATCTCCCGGGTCTGGCGTAAGTTGGCACTCACTCCCCCGCACGATTCAAGCCATGAACAACCGATAGGCCGGATTGTCGGACTCTTTCCAGTAGCGATAGCCGATCTTGTCGAAATATTCCTCGACATGGACCCGATCGCCGTTGGGTACCTGCATGCCCACCAGTACCCGGCCATAGGCCGCCCCGTGATTGCGGTAGTGGAACAGTGAGATATTCCAGTTGGCCGGCAGATGAGTGAGGAAATTCATCAAAGCGCCCGGCCGCTCGGGGAATTCGAAGCGGTAGACCTCTTCTTCGAAGTGCTCCTTGGGCCGCCCACCTCCCAGGTGGCGGATATGCAGCTTGGCCAGTTCATCGTCGGTCAGATCCACCACCGGGTAATCTTCGGCCTCCAGCTTTTCGATCACTGCCCCCCGATCCTCACCGCCTGGTTTGACCTGCACGCCGACGAAGATATGCGCATGCTCGGGATCGGCATAGCGGTAGTTGAACTCGGTGACCATGCGTCTGCCGATGGTCTTGCAGAACTTCTTGAAGCTGCCCGGGCGCTCGGGAATGGTCACTGCGAGGATCGCCTCGCGCTGCTCGCCGAGCTCGGTTCGCTCGGCGATATGCTGCAGGCGATCGAAATTGGTGTTGGCGCCGGAATTGATGCACAGCAGCGTCTCGCCCTTGGCACCGGTCTGCTGGATGTACTTCTTCAAGCCGGCCAGCGACAGGGCGCCGGAAGTCTCGGACACCGCCCGGGTATCATCGAAGATGTCCTTGACGGCCGCACACATCTCATCGGCATTGACGGTGATGACGTCGTCCACCAGATCGCGGGCCAGAGCGAAGGGCACCTCGCCGACCTGCGCCACGGCCACCCCCTCGGCGAAGACACCGACCTGATCGAGGATCACCCGCTCACCGGCCTCGAGCGCGGCCTTGAAACAAGCGCTGTCCTCGGACTCGACCCCGATCACCTTGACGTCCGGTCGCAGATACTTGATATAGGCCGCCACCCCGGCGATCAGGCCGCCACCGCCCACGGGTACGAAGACGGCATCCAGCCGACCACTGTGCTGGCGCAGGATCTCGACGCCGATGGAGCCCTGACCGGCGATCACGTCGATATCGTCGAAAGGCGGGATATAGGTATAGCCGTGCTCGGCGATCAACTCCTGGACATGCGCCGCCGCGGCGGAAAAGGCGTCGCCCTTGAGCACCACTTTGGCGCCCCGGGCACGCACGGCCTGGACCTTGATCTCCGGCGTGATGCGCGGCATCACGATCACCGCCTTGACCCCTATCAGCTTGGCCGCCATGGCCACGCCCTGGGCGTGATTGCCCGCCGAGGCGGTGATCACGCCTTTGGCCTTCTGTGCATCGCTCAACTGCACCATCTTGTTGTAGGCGCCGCGGATCTTGAACGAGTAGACCGGCTGCAGATCCTCGCGCTTGATCAGAATCTGGTTGTGGAGACGACGGGACAGAAAGGATGCCGATGAAATCGGCGTTTCCCGGGCCGCATCATAGACCCGGGCCTGGAGTATCTTCTTGACAGTATCTTCGAGCATCCTGATGTCCAAGGGCAGGGCACGGCATCGCACCGTGCGATCAACGACAGATTGAAAAAACTCCTATTGGTAACAGACCGGTAGCGGCTACGTCCAGTACCATCGCGGTTGGCGCAGAGGCTCATCATCTACACACAGCCGCCACTGGCCTATAATGGGGCTGCCCTTTTCCTCTCGCTCACTCAACCACGAGTCCCTCATGACCCAAGACGCACTCAAGGACGCGGTCGCCGCCGCCGCCATCGACGAAATCCGCCGCCGGCTCGACCGCGATACCGTGATCGGCGTCGGTACCGGCTCCACTGCCAACCTGTTCATCGATCGACTGGCCGCCCTGCGCAACGACTTCCAGGGCGCCGTGGCCAGTTCCCAGGCCACCGCCGAACGCCTGCAAGGGCATGGCATCGAGGTCTTCGAGCTCAACCATGTCGGCACGGTGCCGTTCTATATCGATGGCGCCGACGAGATCAATCCGCGATTGGAGATGATCAAGGGCGGCGGTGCCGCACTGACCCGGGAGAAGATCGTCGCTGCCTGCGCCGAGCGCTTCATCTGTATCGCCGATGCCTCCAAGCACGTCACCACCCTGGGCGGGTTCCCGTTACCGGTGGAGGTGATTCCCATGGCCCGTTCCTACGTGGCCCGGGAGTTGGTCAAGCTGGGAGCCGACCCGGTCTATCGCGAGGGAGTGGTCACCGACAACGGCAACCAGATCCTCGACTGCTACGGCTTCCTGATCGACGACCCCGTGGCCATGGAGGCTCGACTCAACGCCATCGTTGGCGTGGTCACCAACGGCCTGTTCGCCGCACGCGGTGCCGATGTGCTGTTGCTGGGCACCGAAGGCGGTGTTGAACGCCTCGAGAAGTAAGCGCTCACTTCGCCTGCAGATAGCGCTCCAGGCCTTCCAGTGTCCTGCCCAATGCCCCCCGATTGGCGGTCACTACCGCCTGTCCCGCACGGGACAGGCGCTGGCGTTCCAGACCATCACCAAACAGCCGCACGAGTTCCCGCGCCAACGAGTCGCCATCCGCGACCTCGACCAAGGCCCCCGCCTCGCGCAGCGTCTCGGCCACGTCGCTGAAGTTGGCGAGCGCCGGCCCCGTGACCACCGGCACTCCCATGGCGGCCGGCTCGAGCAGGTTGTGGCCGCCGATCGGTACCAGACTGCCACCGACGAAGGCGATGTCGGACGCACCATAGAAGTCCAACAGCTCACCCATGGTATCCCCCAGGTAGACCGCCGTATCGGCCTCGGGCAGTTCGTCTCGGGAGCGTCGCGCCAGTTTCATGCCCCTCTCGCGGCATAGCTCACCCACGGCATCGAAGCGCTGAGGATGGCGAGGCACCAGGATCAACAGGGCGGCAGGGTAGGACTCGCGCAGTTGAGCATGGGCCTCGAGCAGTTGTTCGTCCTCACCGGGGTGGGTCGAACCGGCGACCCATATCGGTCGCTCGCCCAGCCGGGTGCGTAAGCGCTCACTTCGCCTGAAGTCGCCGTCACCTATGGCCAGATCATACTTGAGTGAGCCAACCACGGTCAGCCTGCCAGGGGCCATGCCCAGCGCTATGAAGCGTTCGGCATCGGCCGATGATTTGGCCGCCAGCCAGGCGAGGCGGGCGAGGGCATCACGCATCAGTGGGCGCAGCTTGCAATATCCCGCGTAGGCACGCGGCGAAAGCCGGCCGTTGACCACTACCACCGGCACAGCGCAGCGTTCACAGGCATGCAGCAGGTTGGGCCACAGTTCGGTTTCGAAGATCAGTGCCAGCTCGGGGCGCAGTCGCCGCACGAAGCGGTTTGCTGCGCCGGGGAAGTCCAGCGGCACGAAGTAATGGCTCACTTCGCCGCTATCGCCCTGGTTGGCGAGGCTATCGGCCAGGGCGTGGACGCGTTCGGCCCCGGTCGCGGTCATGGTGGTGACGACCAGGCGATGGGCCGGATAACGCGCGACCAGTGCCTCGATCAACGGCCTCGCCGCCAGCACTTCACCTACCGACGCGCAGTGCAGCCATACCACTCGCTCTTCGGCAGGCGTAGGGGCGATCAGTCCTAGCCGCTGGCGACGCGGGTGAGTCAGCATTCGCTCGCGCCAGACGCGACGCCAGATCAGGGGTGACAGCGCATACAACGTCGCCGAATACAGCCAGCGCGCCCAGTCATGGCGACGAGTGTCACGCTCGGCCATCAGCGCTCACGATCGAGGATGGTGGAAATCATCGCCGTGGTCGAGACGCCGTCCTCGAAGCCCAGCACCTTGACCTCGCCACCATGGGCAATGACCGCCTCGCCACCGGCGATGTCTTCGGGGCGGTAGTCGCCTCCCTTGACCAGCACGTCGGGCAGCACCGCCTCGATCAGCCGTGCCGGCGTGTCCTCGGCGAAGGGCACCACCCAGTCCACGGCACCCAGGCCGGACAGCACCTGCATGCGCCGATGCAACGGATTGATCGGCCGCTTGGGGCCCTTGAGACGGGCAATGGAGGCGTCGTCGTTGACCGCCACGACCAGTCGGTCGCCAAGCTGTCGGGCATGCTCGAGATAGGCCACATGCCCGGCATGCAGAATATCGAAGCAGCCATTGGTCATCACCACCCGCTCGCCCCGGGCCTGGGCGGCGCGTACCGCCTCGACCAGCGAGGCCTCCGCGATGACGCCGAACTCGGCCAGCTTGTCGCCATGCAAAGCGGTGTAGAGCTCGGCGATCGACAGTGTCGCGGTGCCCGGCTTGGCCACCACCAGGCCGGCGGCGAGGTTGGCCAGTGTCATCGCCTCGGGGAAACCATGGCCGGCAGCCAGTGCCAGGCCCAGCACCCCGATCACGGTATCGCCGGCACCGGTGACGTCGAACACCTCGCGAGCGCGGGTCGGCAGGTGCAGGGGTGCGTGGTCTTCGCGGATCAGCGTCATGCCCTTCTCGCTGCGGGTGATCAGCAGCGCTTCGAGATCCAGCTCGGCACGCAGGACCTCGCCCTTGACGGCGAGTTCCTCGTCATCGCGACAGGGGCCGACCACGGCCTCGAACTCGGTGAGGTTGGGGGTCATCACGCTGGCGCCGCGATACTTGCCGAAGTCGCCGCCCTTGGGATCGACCAGTACCCGTTTCCCCGCGGCGCGAACCATGGCGATCAGCGCCTCGACCCGGTTGAGGGTGCCCTTGCCGTAGTCGGACAGGATCACCAGGTCGGCCTCGGGCAGGGCCTGCTCGACGCACGTTATCAGGCCGCGGGTGTCGACGTCACCGAGTCCCACCTCGAAGTCGAGTCGAATCAGCTGCTGGTTGCGGCTCATCACCCGCAACTTGGTGATGGTGGGGACCTCGCCGCTACGCTGGAAATGCGTCCTCACGTCGGCGTCTTCCAGGCGTGCCGTCAGCAGGTCGGCATTGGCGTCGTTGCCGACCAGACCTGCCAGTGCGGCATGGGCTCCCAGGGCGGCGATGTTCAGCGCCACGTTGGCGGCACCGCCGGGACGGTCCTCGGCCTCACCGACCTTGACCACCGGCACGGGGGCCTCGGGCGAGATCCGCCAGGTGCCGCCATGCCAGTAGCGATCGAGCATCACATCGCCCACCACCAGCAGGCGGGCCTGTTCCAGGGCGGTAAGATCAAGCTTCATCTGCAGACTCCGATAGCAGGGTATCCAGACGTGCGATGACGTCCTCGGCATCAATCAGTGACATGGCATCGGGGTGCCGCACGCGCTGCCCCCAGGGTATCTCGTCGACCTCCTTGTGCAGGTAGGTACGTACCGCCTCGGGATAACGGTTCACGGCCAGGTGTCGCCATAGGTAGGGGCCCGCTCGATCGAGGTTGGTAGTGGCATAGAGACCGATGGTCGGGGTGCCCAGGGCATTGGCCATGTGTGCCGGCCCGGAATCGGGGGTGATCGCCACCCGCGCGCGCTCGATCAGCGCCAGCAACCCCTTCAGGGACACGCCACCGGTGGTGTCGATGAGCGCCTCTTGTGGCACTAGAGCGGCGATGCGTGCGGCCATCTCGCGCTCCTTGGTGGAGCCACCGCCGGTAAGCACGGCTTTCAGGCCATACTGGGTCCAGGCATGGTCGATGACAGCGGCATAACCTTCGGCCGACCAGTTGCGGAAGTTGCGTAGCCGCGGATTGGCACAGGGGCTGATCAGCAGGTAGGATGCCTCGCCGACCAGATGCCGCGCCTCGTGGTAGGCCTCCTCGGGAATCGCCAGCCCCCACTGGGGACGTCCCGAGGTAATGGCCGGATCGACGCCCAGCCGTCGGGCGAAGTCCATGAACGATTGCAGCACATGGGCGCGAGGGTGCGGGGCGAGGTGATAGCGGGTAAACCAGTGCTGCCAATCCTTGGCACGAGCCTTGTCGTAACCGATCCGCGCCTTGGCCTTGAGTCCCAGTGAGAGCATGCTGGCCCGTAGCGACTGCTGCATATGCAACAGCACATCGAAGCGGGTGTCCTCGAGCTGTCGCCATAGTTCGCGCATCCCGGCCAGCCCCGTGCCCTTGTCATAGACCACGAACTCGACCCCGGACAACCCGGCCAGTAGACTGTGCTCGCCCTTGCCGATGATCCAGGTGATACGCACCTGGGGCCATTGTTGCTGCAGGGCCCGTATGGTGGGGACCAGATTGCAGACGTCGCCCAGCGCGGAAAGTCGCAGCACGCAGATGTGCTCGGGATGGGCGGGCAGAGGATGCTTCATGCGATTGACAAGGTTCCAAAGGGGAAAGGTTTTCATTCTATATGATGCGCACAGTGTATGTGACGCCAATGCGGGCCCACAAATCGGGCCGGAAACCTTCCGTCCCGACTTCTGGCGGGTACGAGGGGCGGTAACCGGCGAGGCCCCGGGACGCGGGGCGAGCTTGTTCATCGAGACCGGCGACGAGCATTGGGTGCTGCGCCCCTATCGGCGCGGGGGTCTGGCGGCCCGTGTCAGCGAATCGCGCTACCTGTGGCTTGGCGCAGAACGGAGCCGCGCCTTTCGCGAATTGCGCCTGACTGCCCGCTTGTACGACCAGGGCCTGCCGGTTCCCAGGCCCATCGGGGCCTGCGTATGGCGTCATGGGCTGACCTACGAGGCAGCGCTGATCACGGTGCGCTTGCCCGGCACCCAGGCCCTGGCCGAACGCCTCGAGCGAGCCGACGACACCTTGCTGGCCCGCGTCGGTGCCACCATTCGCCGTTTCCACGATGCCGGCCTCGACCATGTCGACCTCAATGCCCGCAACCTGCTCGTCGATGCCGACGAGCGCCTGTGGCTGATCGACCTGGACCGCTGTCGCCTGCGTCGTCCCGGCACCTGGCGCGAAGCCAACCTCGAGCGGCTCGAGCGCTCGCTGGCGAAGTTCGGCGCCGCGGAAGCCATGGCGGCGATTCGCCGCGGCTACCAAGGCCCTGCCTCAGCCTGACCGGTCCTCATATTCGGCGATCAGCGCCGCGACATGCGCCGCCAGCGAAAATTCCGTGAGCACGCGTTGCCGCGCGCTGGCTCCCAACCGCTCGCGCAGCGTATCGTCGGTGGCCAGTTCCGCCATGGCGATCGCCCAGGAACCCGCATCGTCCAGGGCGGCCAGGCGACCGTTACTGCCTTCCAGCAACTCCGGAATCGCGCCGCTATCGGTGCCGATCACCGCCTTGCCGGCGGCCATGGCCTCGATCACCGTCAACCCGAAGGCTTCGTTGCGCGACGGGATACAGACGATTTCCAATGCCTCGAACACCCGAGGCAGATCGCATCGAAAGCCGGCAAAGGTCACCAGGCTCGCCAATCCCAGTGCCGCCACCCGTTGTTCGAGCGCTTTGACATAGGCCTCGTCGGCCCCATCGTCGGCGCGTGTTCCCCCGATCAGCACGCCGTGGAATCGCACCTCGGGACGGCGGTCGCGAAGTTCGCCGAGGGCCCTCAGCCATAGATCCTGTCCCTTGCCCGGCGTCAGGCGGCCCGGGAGGCCAATGGCGACTGCCTCGTGCGGGATGCCCAGCTCTTGACGCAATGCCTCGCGTTCGGCCTGGTCCAGCCTCGGGGCATAGGGAGCGGGATCGATGCCCAAATAGAGGCGGCGAATCCGCTCCGGGGGCAGGGGAAAGGCACCGAGATTGCGCTCGTACGTTGCCTCGCTGATTGAAAACAGCCGGGTCAGCTTGCCATAAGCCCAGCGGTGATAGGGATCCTTCTTGGGGCGCGTCACCCCCATATGGTCGGTGAAGAACAGCCGCAGTCCGGGGCGCAAGGTCTTCAACAGGGCGGCCAGGCGCAAGTCGCTGGATTTGTGGCAATGCACCACCCGGATGTCGTGGCGCTTGAGATAACGCAGTATCCTCGTCACCGCGAACAGCGCCTGGCGGCGGGAAGCGACCGTCAACGGCTCGATGCCGGCGTCGCGCAGGCTTTCGGCGACCCGGGAGCCCGCCAGCGCGAGTCCGTGGCCTTGCCACCCTTGACGCGCCAGCTCGGGTATAATCCGCGACGGATACATTTCCAGACCGCCCCAACCGCTCGAGAGGCAGACGTGTAAGACCTTGTGTGACAAGGCTAACTCCTTTTCCAGCGCAGTGGGGGCTCGGGAGCCTCGATGACACAAGCCAAGACGTCCCCCGGCACACGACGTATTCTGGTGGTTCGCAACGACAAGCTGGGCGACTTCATGCTCGCCTGGCCGGCCCTGGCCTGCCTCAAGCGGGCCGATCCCGATAACCATATCAGCGTCCTGGTACCGGGATATACCGCCCCGTTGGCCCATGCCTGTCCGTGGATCGATGCGGTGCTCCTCGACCCGGGCACCGTGCGCGATCGCACGGCCCAGCGCCACCTGCTCACCACGCTGCGCGGGAAGCGCTTCGACGCCTTGCTGACGCTGTACTCGACGCCGCGGGTGGGATGGCTGGGCTGGCGGGCAGGCATTCCGCTGCGGCTGGCTCCGGCCACCAAATGGGCGCAGGTATTCTACAACCATCGCATCGTGCAGCGCAGGTCACGCTCGCGAAAGCCCGAATACCAGTACAACCTCGAGCTCGCCGAAGCCCTGCTGGACAGGCTGGGCCAGGCGCCTCCCGGCACGCTCGCCCCGCCGTACTGGCCGCTGCCGCTGACCGCGCGTGACGAGCAACGCCGTCGCTTGGCCGAGGAACTCACGCTGGATCCGGCACGCCCGTGGGTCTTCATGCACGCCGGCAGCGGCGGCTCGGCGGTCAATCTCTCCCCGGCCCAGTATGCCTCCCTGGCGGCCATCATCGATGGGCAAGCGACTACCGCGCAGCGCCCCGTCTGGTTGCTGACCGCCGGGCCCGGCGAGGCCGCCGCCGCCCAAGCGCTCCAGGCCACCCTGCGCAAGCAGGGACTCGAAGCCGCCGTGGCGCCACCGCGCCCGCGGCTGGAAGATTTCGCCCTCAGCCTCTCGGCAGCGGACCTGTTCATCGCCGGCTCCACCGGTCCGCTGCACATTGCCGGTTGCCTGAACGTTCCGACTGCCGGTTTCTATCCGGCCAAGCGTTCCTCGACCCCATTGCGCTGGCAAACCTGCAACGCGGCCGAAAGGCGCCTGGCATTCTGCCCGCCACCGGGCAATGGCAGCGAAACCGACATGTCGCGGATCGACCTCGAGGCAGCGGCGCAAGCTATCCTCGATTTGATGAGCGCCCACTCCCGTCACGGAACCTTCTCATGAAGCCTATTACCGGTATCGTCATCACCCTGAACGAAGAGAACAATATCGCGGCTTGCGTCCAATCGCTGTTCCAGGTTTGTGATGAGGTCATCGTCGTGGACTCGCTCAGCCGGGACGATACCGTCAATATCGCTTCGGCCGAGGGGGCCAGGGTCATCGAGCAAGCCTATCTTGGCGATGGCCCGCAAAAGGCCTTCGGTGTTCCTTACGCCAAGAATGACTGGATACTGGCTCTCGATGCCGATGAGCGGCTCGATGCCGATGCCATCGCACTGATCGAGACCCTCGACCTCAGGGACCCCAAGCAGGCCTTCGGCTTTCGGCGCAAGAATTTTGTCGGTCGCCACTGGATCCGCGCGGCCGGCTTTTACCCGGACCCCGTCGTACGTCTCTATAACCGGACCCAGGCAGGCTATCTGCCCAAGAAGGCACATTCGGCCGTACAAGCCCCTCGCATCACCCAAACCACCGCCCATATCCGTCACTTCACCTATCATGATCTGGCCCACTGGATACAGCGCATCGACCAGCTGTCTTCGCGTGACGCCTGGGCCATGAAGGAAAGGGGCATGCAGCCTTCCCCCTGGCGTCCGGCCGTGCATGCGCTGACTGCCTCGATTCGCAAGTTGATCCTGAAAGGCGGGTTGTTTCAGGGAAGTGATGGCATGACAGTTGCCATCACAACGGCGTTTCATGCGTACATGAAGTACGCCAAGCTCAACGAACTCCACGAGAACGAACGGGGGCACACGGACCCTTGAGTCTGGTCGCCCCCTGCTCAATCCCTTTCGGGCTTGCTAAGCTAAGCGTCGATTCTTCTATAGCGATCTCGGCATGCACGCGTTTCCGATTCCCTCCTGGCTGCGCCAACCACGCTGGTGGGCCCTGACATTCCTCGGCCTATGCTTGGGTCATGCCCTTATCTCGCTGATGACGCTACCATCAAGCCTGACCTTAGTTGTAACAACTATCTGGCTTCTACTTGCCCATAAATTCCACTGGGGAAGTCCGCGCCAACCGCATTCGCCCAAACGTGTCCTGCCTTGGTCGCTGCTGCCACTGGCCCTGTGGTGGGTCTATCTCTACCTGGCCGATAGCTTCGGCGAAGTCGACCTGGGCGCGATCTTCTTCCACCTGCAGGCCGGCATGGCCGAGCATGGCGGGATACGTCGCATCGGCGCCGCCGTGTTCTATACCTTGGCGGCCTTCCTCAGCCTGGTATCCTTCACTTGGCTGGTCCGCCACGACCATCGCTGGCGGCTGTTGGAGCGCGTGCTGGTGCTGTTTCTGCTGGCTACCAACCCGCTATTGTTCGGCATCACCCAGCGGGGTGCGGCCATCGTCACCGAGGATGGCGAATGGTTCGATCGCCGCTATGTCGAACCGCGCATCATCGAGCGCCCCGCCAAGCCACCCAACCTGCTGGTGCTCTACCTGGAGAGCATCGAGCGCACCTATGGCGACCGGGAACGCTTCGGCGATGCCTATGCCGACCTGCATGCCATCGGCGAAAAAGGCATCGTTTTCGAAGGGGTACGCCAGATCGACAATACCGGTTGGACCATGGCCGGCATGATCGCCAGTCAGTGCGGCACCCCGCTGATGCCCGCCGGCCTGCTGCATGACCGTCAGTTCGAACCACTGGACGAGGTAGTACCCGGGATCGACTGCCTGGGCGATCTGCTCAGCGAGCAGGGCTATACCTTGACTTACATGGGCGGTGCCAGCAAGGAATTCGCCGGCAAGGGGCTTTTCTACCACGGCCATGGTTTCGATCATGTCTATGGTCGCGAGGAGCTCGCGCCGCGCCTGGAGGATCCCGAGTATCTCAACAGCTGGGGGCTGTACGACGACAGCCTGCTGAACATGGCCATCGAGGAGATCCGCAAACTCGATGCCCGGCAACGGCCCTGGGGGCTGTTCGCCCTGACCCTGGCCGGCCACGCCCCGACCGGCTATCCGGCCCGCGCCTGCATGGAGCGCCAAGGCGAATTCGACGGCGAGGATATCCTCTACTCGGTGAAATGCAGCGCCTGGCTGGCCCGCGACTTCCTGACACGCCTCGAGGAGCAAGGTCTGCTCGACAATACCCTGGTGGTCGTTGCCAGTGACCACCTGACCATAAAGGTCTCGGCCTGGGAGCAATTGATCGAAGGCCCACGCGAAAACACCTTCATCTTGATCGGCAATGGCTTGGCTCCGGCCCACATCCAGCGTGAAGCTTCGACGCTCGATGAGTTCCCGACAATACTCGAGGCGATGGGCTTCACCATCAACCAGCATCGTGCCGGACTCGGGGCATCGCTGCTATCGCCGGCCCAGACCCTGGTCGAGCGCCATGGGGAGGACGAGATCAACCGGCGACTGCGTGAGGAAAATGCCTTGCAGCAACGGCTATGGGAAGGCCTCGCACCGCAGCGGCAGGCCGAGGAGCCTCCACCAGAGCAAGTGACCGAGACACCCGCCGATGAGGTGAATGACGATGCTTCGGGTATCCCCTAACCAGCGTGGATGGCATCCAGCACGCGCTGGGGCAACAGGGTGTTGAGGCAGTTGGTATGCCCCAGCGGGCAGGTGCGCTCGAAGCAGGGAGAGCAGGAAAGCCCCAGATAGTGGATCTGCGCATTGGCGGTCAACGGCGGGGTATAGGTAGGCGATGAAGATCCGTAGATGGCATGCACCCGCGTGCCCACCGCGGCAGCGACGTGCATCAACCCCGAATCGTTGGTAATCACCTGACAACAGTCGGCCAGCAGATCGACGGCATCCGCCAACCGTGTCCTGCCGCACAGGTTCACCGCGTGCGGCAGGTCCTGGCAGATGGTCTCGCCGGCGGTCACATCCTTGCTTCCTCCCAGCACGCGCACCTCGTAGCCCTCGGCCACCAACGCCGCCGCGAGTTCATGAAAGTAGGCCAGCGGCCATTGCTTTGCCGGCCCGTATTCAGCGCCGGGCATCATGCCGATCGCCGGTCGTGATGACAGTCCATAGGCCAGGCGCAGTTCGACCAGGTTGTCCGGATCCACCGCCAGCCGCGGACGAGGAATGGCAAAGTCGCCGCTCACGGCCTGCTCCTCGGGCAACCCCAGGGACACGAAACGCTTCACCGTCTGATCCAGCACCGACTTGTCGAGCCGCCGCCGTTCATTGAGCAATACCAAGCGTTGCTCGCCGACGAACCCGACTCGATGAGGAATACGCGCCATGAACGGCACCAGGGCCGACTTCCAGGATCGCGGCAGCACGATGGCGCGATCGTAGCGTCCTCGCAACCTGCGGGCCGTTTCGCGCCGCTCGCTCCAGCCCACCTCGCCATGTCCCACGTCCAGCGGCACCACCTCGTCGACTTCGGCCATGCGTTCGAGGATCGGCTGCGACCAGGCCGGTGCCACGACGCCAATCCGGCATCCGGGGTCACGGTGTTTCAGGGTCTTCAACAGGCTTTGTGCCATGACCATGTCACCGACCCAGGATGGCCCGACTACCAGCAGGCGTTCTCCGTTGCCGGTAGCGCCCGCAGGATCAGCCATTCAGCCACTCCAGGTACTCGCGCACCCCTTCGCTCACGGTCTTGAACTCGGCGCGGTAACCGGCGTCGCGCAGGTGCGAGATATCGGCACGGGTATAGCTCTGGTAACGTCCCTTGAGTTCGTCGGGGAAATCGATGAAATCGATGGTCCCCTTACCATAGTAGCCGAGCACCGTCTCGGCGATGGTCTTGAACGGCTCGGCACGCCCGGTCCCCAGATTGAAGATGCCCGAAAGCTCGGGATGATCGAGGAACCACAGGTTGACGTCGACCACATCGCCGACATAGACGAAGTCGCGACTCTGCATGCCGGCCTCGAAGCCGTCCCAGGCACCGAACAGCTTGGGGTTCTCGCCGGCACTCACCTGCGTGTGGTGGTGGTAGGCCACGCTCGCCATCTTGCCCTTGTGCTGTTCGCGCGGGCCGTAGACATTGAAATAGCGGAACCCCACCACCTGGCTGGTGAACTCGTTCCAGCGTGCACGCACATATTGATCGAACAACAGCTTGGAGTAGCCGTAGACGTTCAATGGCTTCTCGTGCTCGGGGGCCTCGACGAACACGTCGCTGCCGCCATAAGTCGCTGCCGAGGAGGCATACAGGAAGGGAATGCCCTTGCGCTGGCAATATTGCAGCAACACCTTGGAATACTCGAAGTTGTTCTCGAGCATGAATCGACCATCCCACTCGGTGGTGTCCGAGCAGGCTCCCTCGTGGAAGATTGCGTCGATCGGTGGCAGAGCGCCATCTTCACCACGCAGTTCGGCCTCGACGCGCATCAGAAAGTCGTCCTTGTCCAGGTAGTCGCCCAGAGCGCAGTCGGCCAGGTTGACGAACTTGGTGCCATCGCTCAGATCATCGACCACCATCACATCCTGGTGGCCACGGGCATTGAGCGCCTTGACCAGATTCGCACCGATGAAGCCGGCACCGCCTGTCACTACGATCATGTCTGTTCCCCTTTAGGTAGCTCCGCAGCCATGGAGTTGGCCCTCGCTGTCATGCCATGGAATGTCTTCACATACATTCCACCTCGTGCCTATAACCGATTACCAGGTAATTGTATACTTGGCGGTTCTTGAATTCATGGGCCAACGGTGCTTCACCAATGACACAGTCGACGCCTGACGTGACAACCTTCCAGGGCCTGATCCTCGCCCTGCAGCAATATTGGGCCGAAAAGGGCTGCGTGATCATGCAACCTCTGGACATGGAAGTCGGGGCCGGCACTTTCCATCCGGCCACATTCCTGCGCGCCATCGGCCCGGAAACCTGGAATGCGGCGTACGTGCAACCATCACGTCGTCCCACCGACGGGCGCTACGGCGAGAATCCCAACCGCCTGCAGCACTATTACCAGTTCCAGGTAGTGATGAAACCCTCTCCCTCCGACCTGCAGGACCTGTACCTGGGTTCCCTGGAACGCCTGGGCCTCGACCCGCTGGTCCATGATATCCGTTTCGTCGAAGACAACTGGGAATCGCCGACGCTGGGTGCCTGGGGGCTGGGCTGGGAAGTCTGGCTCAATGGCATGGAGGTGACCCAGTTCACCTACTTCCAGCAGGCCGGAGGGATCGAATGCTTCCCGGTCACCGGCGAGCTGACCTACGGCCTCGAGCGCATCGCCATGTACCTGCAGGACGTCGACAGCGTCTATGACCTGGTGTGGACCCTCGCGCCGGACGGCACCCGGGTCACCTATGGCGACGTCTACCTGCAGAACGAACGTGAACAATCGACCTATAATTTCGAATATGCCGATGTCACGACCCTGTTCGCCGCCTTCGACCATCAAGAGCGCGAATGCGGCAAGCTGCTCAAGGCTGGTCTGCCGCTGCCCGCCTACGAGATGGTGCTCAAGGCTTCGCACACCTTCAACTTGCTCGATGCCCGTCACGCCATCTCGGTGACCGAGCGCCAGCGCTATATCCTGCGCGTGCGGACCATGGCCCGTGACGTGGCTCACGCCTACTACGACTCACGCAAGGCGGCCGGTTTCCCCATGGCTCCCGAAGCCTTGCGTGCCGAATTGCTTGCCGAACAGGGAGACGCTTGAGCATGGCATCCACCACCTTTCTGCTCGAACTCGGTGTCGAGGAACTGCCACCCACCGCTATCGACTCTCTCTCTGACGCACTGGCACAGAGTCTCGGTGGCGGTCTGCTCGCCGCCGAGGTCCCCTTCGGCAGCATGCATGCCTATGCCACGCCGCGACGCCTGGCAGTGCAGATCACGCAACTGGCCGACAAGCAACCCGACCGTGAGGTCGAGCGTCGTGGCCCGGCGCTCGCCGCCGCCTTCAAGGACGGAGCGCCGACCAAGGCTGCCGAAGGCTTCGCTCGTTCCTGCGGCGTCAGCGTGGATGACCTGATCCACCTGGAGACCGACAAGGGCACCTGGCTCGGCTATCGCGAGCAGCAACGCGGCGAGGCGACCACAACGCTGCTACCGGACATCGTCACCCGAGCCATCGCCGCCCTGCCGGTGCCCAAGAACATGCGCTGGGGAGCCTCGCGGACCGAATTCTCACGCCCCGTGCACTGGCTTGTCATGCTCTATGGCGACAAGGTCGTCGAGGCAGAAGCCCTGGGGCTCACGGCCTCTCGCATCACCTACGGCCACCGCTTCCATGCGCCGGCAGCCATCGAGCTGCGCCATGCGGACGACTACCTGGCGGCACTGGAAGAGGCCTATGTGCTGGCCGATCGCGATCGTCGCCGGGAGCGCATTCGCGAGCAGGTCTTGGCCGAGGCCGAGTGCTATGAGGCCACTGCGGTGATCGACGAGGAACTGCTGGTCGAGGTCAGCGGCCTCGTCGAATGGCCGGTAGCGCTGACCGGCAGCTTCGATGAACGCTTTCTCGCAGTGCCGCCGGAATGCCTGATCTCGTCGATGAAGGCCAATCAAAAGTACTTCCACCTGCTCGACGACCAGGGTCGCCTGAAGCCGCTGTTCATCACCATCGCGAATATCGACAGCCAGGATCCGCAGCAGGTCATCCATGGCAACGAGAAGGTCATTCGTCCGCGCCTGGCGGATGCGGCCTTCTTCTATGACACCGACCGCAAGACGCCACTGGACTCACGCCGCAAGGGGCTGGCCAGCGTGGTCTTCCAGCAGCAACTCGGCACCCTGGCGGACAAGGCGAGCCGTAGCGCCGTCGTCGCCTGTCACATCGCCGAAGGTATCGATGGCGATGTTACGCATGCCGAGCGCGCCGCCCAGCTCGCCAAGTGCGACCTGGTTACCGAGATGGTACTGGAGTTCCCCGAGCTGCAGGGCATCATGGGCTGCTACTACGCCCGCCACGATGGCGAACCAGAAGATGTCGCTCAGGCGCTCTACGAGCAGTACCTGCCACGCTTCGCCGGCGATGCCATCCCTCAGACCCGTACCGGCCTGGCCCTGGCCCTCGCCGACCGCCTGGACACGCTGACCGGCATCTTCGGTATTGGTCAGCGCCCCACCGGTACCAAGGATCCTTTCGCCCTGCGTCGTGCCGCTATCGGCGTGCTCAATATCCTGATCAAGGGCGAACTGGACCTCGACCTGCGTGAACTACTCACGCTGGCAGCCGAGCAGCACCGGGATCTTCCCAAGGCCGAAGGCTTGGTCGATGCCGTACTCGACTATATGCTCGAGCGCTTGCGCGCCTGGACCCAGGACGAGGGAATCGGTGTCGAAGTCTATCTTGCCGTGCGAGCCCGTCCGGTCACCAAGCCGCTGGATTTTGCACGACGCGTGCGTGCCGTGCATGCTTTCAGCCAGCGCGAGGAAGCCGCCGCCTTGGCTGCCGCCAACAAGCGTGTCTCGAACATCCTCGCCAAGGAGCAGCATGCCGGCAGCACGGCCGTCGACAGCAAACTGCTGCAGGAGGATGCCGAGAAGGCGTTGGCGGGAGCCCTTGAGGCCTGTCGCGACGCGGTCGCGCCGCTGTTCCTTGCCGCGCGCTACAGCGAGGCACTGGACATCCTAGCTGGCCTGCGCGAGCCGGTGGACCGCTTCTTCGACGATGTCATGGTCGTGGTCGACGACCAGGCCGTACGACGTAACCGCCTGGCCCTGTTGGCTAGCCTGCAAGCCTTGTTCCTCGAAGTGGCGGATATCGCCGAACTACAGCAGTAGCCACGCACCTTTGATGCAACATGCAAGGGCCGGCTTCACAGCCGGCCCTTTTTCATGGACGAGTGTTTCACGTGGAACAACAGCAGGATCCGCCGTCGATCTGTTGCCTTTCGAGTCGGTCGTCAAGCTAGCTCAAGAGGCTTTTACCGATCCGCTCATATGCGTCATGCTTCTTGTATTGCTCTTTACCACTTTCCCGGGAGGCTTCTCATGAATGACGTCTTGGCTGGTTTTCGTGACAGTTTGGAACACCCCTCCCCACCCGATGGGTTATCGCCACTCCTCACTGCGCTGTGGTGGGCTGGCAAGGGGGAATGGGCACGAGCCCATGATCGGGTCGCTGCACTATCCGGCCCCGACGCCGCTTGGCTGCACGCCCACCTGCATCGCTGGGAAGGTGACCTGAACAATGCCAGCTACTGGTACCGCAATGCCGGACGCGAGATGCCCGACAATGATCTCGATTTCGATGCCGAATGGCTGAGCATTGCCCAGGCACTGCTGCGGGTATCGCAGTGATGGTGCAGTAGTGTTTCACGTGAAACACTAGACCAAGGACTCGCCTCCATTAATCCGTTGTTTTCCAAACCAACAGGACTTTCCCGCTCATGCCCATTGCTCCCAAGCTCGTGATTCTCGATCGTGACGGGGTGATCAATCTGGATTCGGACAATTACATCAAGTCACTCGACGAATGGGTTCCTTATCCCCAAGCCATCGCGGCTATCGGCCAACTCTGCCGAGCCGGTTGGACGGTCACCGTGGCCACCAATCAGTCGGGAATCGCCCGCGGCTATTATGACGAGAATACGCTGGCCGAAATGCACGAACGCCTGCACCAGCTTGTAGCAGCAACCGGCGGCGCCATCTCGGCTATCGCCTACTGCCCGCACGGCCCCGATGATCAGTGCGACTGCCGCAAGCCCAAACCGGGGCTGCTGTTGGAGATCCAGCAGCGGCTTGGCCTGGAGAGCCTGCACGAAGCCTGGTTGGTTGGCGACAGCCTACGTGATCTGCAGGCCGGCAATGCCGTGGGCTGCCGTGTCGCGCTGGTGCGTACGGGGAAGGGCCTGGAAACGGAACAACGCCAGCAGGAGGAGCCTTTGGTGAGCGCACCGGTCTTCGATGATCTCGCTGCATTCACAACGTGGTTGCTAGCCACTACGGAATAGAAAAAGCCGGCGACTTGAGGCTGTGTGATAACCCCTCCCACAGCCTCAGAGGCGGCGAACAAAAAATGCCCCGGAGTCATCTTCGGGGCAATTTTCGTTGAAGTGATGATAGAGTTGCCAAGAGTTGGGGGCTCTGAAGGCTCAACCGAGCCTTGCCAGCAGCCCCTTGACGCCAAGAATATTGATCGCCCGCATCAGGTTGTAGCTCAGTACGCCCAGACTGTATTCGCTATGGGCGGAAGAGAGCCCCCAGCAGGTCAGTCGTCCCTTATTCAGTAAGCGCTTCAAGGTCGCGAAGGTAGGCTCCACAGTCGCCATGCGGTGGATCATTCGTTCGGGTGTCGCCTTCGCCTGTGCCTGCCTCAGCGCCTCTTCATGGAAGTGGCGGGTCACCCAGCGTCGGTCCGCCGTTGTGCAGCGAGCCTGTAACGGACACACGCTGCAGCCGGTGCGAGCGTATAGGTGCATCCGCTGCCGGGTGTTGATCGTCTTGTGGTGCAGCAATTTACCCGCCGGGCAGCGATAGGCATCCTCCTCCGCCAAGTAGGTAAAGTCGCTTTTTTGGAAGAACTCGCCTGCCCCCTGGTTGTTGACTGCCCTGTTCGGCGGGACGGCGACGTCCACTCCCTTCTCCTGGCTGCCCTTGATCTGCTCTCCATTAGAATAACCCGCATCGGCCACGACGGTTTCCAGTTCGCCCTCCAAAGCCTCCTGAGTGGCCGCCGCGGTCACCGGTTCCCGTTGCTGGTTGTCAGTCCTCGCCTGGGTCAGCTCATGATGCACCACCAGTTGGTACTCAGCATCGACGGCGTTCTGGGCGTTATACCCCACCACCATGCCTTCGCGCCCGGATTTCATCAGCCGGGCGTCCGGCTCGGTCCGGCAGGTCTGGATTGATCGTTATCCACCAGCGCCTTGAGTTCATCCTGGAGTTCGGATTTATGGGAATGCAAGTAAGCCAGGGCGTCGTTCACCTTGTCCCGATCCAGGTCGGTCTCCGTCTGCTGATCCGACTTGGCCAGCTCGCCCAGATAACGGGCGATCTTCTGCTCCAACTGACCCAGTTGCTTTTCCAGCTGCTTGCGGGTCACCGCCTGGTCCTTGCTCGCCGCCGCCTTGAACTTGCTGCCATCAATGGCGACCAGGGGCCCGCTGACCAGTCCGGCTTGCTTGCAGAACAGGACGAACTGGCGGTACACCCGCTTTATCGCCTGGCCGTTGTCCTTGCGGAAGTCGGCAATCGTCTTGAAGTCCGGCGCCAGCTGCTTCATCAGCCACAGGACTTCCAAGTTGCGGTGGCATTCCTTTTCCAGGCGCCGGCTACTGCTGGTCTGGTTGAGGTAGGCGTAGAGATAGAGCTTGAGCAAATCACCCGGATGGTAGGGACGCCGGCCGGTGGCCGCCGTATGCGCCTTGTCGAAACCCAGTTCGACCACGTCCAAGGAGTCCACAAAGGCATCGATCACCCGAACCGGGTGATCTTCCGGTACATACTCTTCGATACTGGGCGGGAGCAGTGACGTTTGGCTGCGGGGCTGTCCTTGCAGGTGGCGCATAAAAAATAGCCGTGAACGGATGAGTTCACGACTATCTTGCCAGCTTAGAAGGCTGTTTTCACACAGCCTCGATTTGCCGGCTTTTTTGGGCCTCCCCTCTTACAACCCACTTGAATGTTTCACGTGAAACATCAAGCGAGCGGTCGCGTTCACACGCCTACCTCTTTACACGTCCAGGTTAGCCACTAGAGCGAAACGCTCGATGAAATCCCGGCGTGGTTCGACTTCATCCCCCATCAGGGTGTTGAACATCATGTCGGCCGCCACCGCGTCTTCGATAGAGACCCGCAGCATGCGGCGGGTAGTCGGGTCCATGGTGGTCTCCCACAGCTGATCGGGGTTCATCTCGCCCAACCCCTTGTAGCGCTGGATCGAGAAGCCGCGCTGGGCCTCCTTCATCAGCCACTCCAAGGCATCGTAGAAAGTGGCGATGGGCTGCTGGCGCTCGCCGCGAGCGACATAGGCCCCCTCTTCCAACAGGCCTTCCAAGGTTTCGCCGAGCTGGGCCATGGCGCGATAGTCGGCACTGCGGAAGAAATCCATGCCCCACACATAGTCCGTGGTCACGCCGTGAGCCGTCAGTGAGACCCCCGGCAGGAACAAGCCACGCTCGGTATCCTCGTGCAGCTGAAAGGTATAGCGCGGACCGCCTTCATAGGCGACCAGGGCATCCATTTCACCCTGCAGATAGTCGATCCAGTTCTGCATGGTGACACGATCCTTGAGGCTCTGCTCCCCATCCAGGCTGGCCGCATGAACGATCTTGCGCAACACCTCATTGGGGTAGACGCGCGACAAGCGGTCGATGCGATTCATGACGTCACGGTACTGATTGACCAACGACTCGAGCTGCTCACCGGCAATGCCAGGGGCATCCGGGTTGACATAGAGCCGCGCACCATCCAGCGCCGTGGTCGTCAGGTAGTCGATCAGTGCCTGTTCGTCCTTGAGATAGCTTTCCTGCTTGCCACGCTTGATCTTGTACAGTGGTGGCTGGGCGATAAACACATGACCGCGTTCTATCAGTTGCGACATCTGACGGAAAAAGAACGTCAGCAGCAGCGTACGGATGTGAGAGCCATCGACATCGGCATCGGTCATGATGATGATCGAGTGATAGCGTAGCTTATCCGGGTTGAATTCCTCGCGACCGATACCACACCCCAGTGCCGTGATCAGGGTGCCGACTTCGGCAGAGGACAGCATCTTGTCGAAACGAGCCTTCTCGACATTCAGAATCTTGCCCTTGAGCGGCAAGATGGCTTGGGTGCGCCGATCGCGTCCCTGCTTGGCACTGCCGCCTGCTGAGTCACCCTCGACCAGATACAGTTCCGACAGACTGGGATCCTTCTCCTGACAGTCGGCCAGCTTGCCCGGCAGGCCGGCGATATCGAGCGCCCCTTTGCGGCGCGTCATGTCGCGAGCCTTGCGAGCCGCTTCCCGGGCGCGTGCCGCCTCGAGCATCTTGTTGACGATCGCCTTGGCCTCATTGGGGCGCTCGACCAGATACTCCGAGAATAGCCGCCCCATTTCCTGTTCGACGGCAGTCTTGACCTCGGACGACACCAGCTTTTCCTTGGTTTGCGAGGAAAATTTGGGATCAGGCACTTTCACCGAAATGATCGCCGTCAAGCCCTCACGCGCATCGTCGCCGGAGGTGTTGACCTTGGCCTTCTTGAGCAGTCCTTCGGCCTCGATGTAACTGTTCAGCGTGCGCGTCAATGCCGCGCGGAACCCTGCCAGATGCGTTCCGCCGTCGCGCTGCGGAATATTGTTGGTATAACAGAAGATATTTTCGGCGAAGGTGTCGTTCCACTGCATTGCGATTTCAACGCTGGTGCCGTCTTCGCGCTCGGAGTTGAAGTGAAAGACCGGATTGAGGGTCGACTTGTTGGTATTGAGGTGGTCGACGAATGCCTTCAGCCCCCCCTCGTAATGGAAGAGCTCCTCCTTGCCGCTACGCTCGTCAAGCAGACGGATCGCCACCCCGGAATTCAAGAACGAGAGTTCTCTCAGACGCTTGGCGAGGATATCGTAATGGAATTCGATGTTACCGAAGGTCTCCGGCGACGGCTTGAAATGCACACGGGTGCCACTCTTCTCGGTCTTGCCCACCACCGCCAGTGGCGCTTCCGGCACACCATGGTGGTAGATCTGTTCGAAGACCTCGCCAGCGCGCCAGATGGTCAGTTTCAATTCTTCCGATAGCGCATTGACGACCGAGACCCCAACGCCATGCAGCCCGCCCGAGACCTTGTAGGAATTGTCATCGAATTTGCCACCGGCATGCAGCACCGTCATGATGACTTCCGCGGCCGAAACGCCTTCTTCCTCATGAATATCGGTAGGCACACCGCGTCCATTATCGCTGACGGTTACCGACTCATCCGGGTGAATGATGACACGAACCTCGCTGCAATACCCCGCCAGGGCTTCATCGATGGAGTTGTCCACCAGCTCGAACACCATGTGGTGCAGACCCGTCCCGTCATCGGTATCGCCAATGTACATCCCGGGACGCTTGCGTACTGCATCCAGGCCCTTGAGAACCTTGATACTCGATGAGTCGTAAGCTTGTTCGCTCATTGACTACTCCGTCGTGAAGTCTTTCATTGTGTCGAGACGCCCATGTTTCACGTGAAACATCGCGACTGGCGTATCCGGTTGCCACGCTCCATCGAGAGCCCCCGGTTCGACACTGGTGATAAATACCTGACAGCGCATCCACTCCAGCCAACGGCAAAAGACATGGCGATGCCGTTCGTCGAGCTCAGCGGGCAGATCGTCGATCAAATACACACAGGTACGCGCCGTGGCTTGCTCCAACAGACGTCCCTGGGCCAGCTTCATCGCACTGACCACCAGTTTCTGCTGACCACGAGACAATACTTCTACGGCTGGTCGCCGTTGGAGGCGAATGCGCAGATCAGCACGCTGAGGGCCCTGCTGGGTAAATCCCATCTGCCGATCGGTGTCTCGGCCCTGGAGCAACACCTCTGCCAACGACCGCTGACGATCCCACCCACGCGAGTAGCGCAGCGACAAATCCGGCAATGGTAGAAGCTCCCTCAACGTCTCCTCGAACACCGGCAGAAACGCTTCCATATAGTCGCGTCGCAACTCGTCGAGCTGCTCGCTCCAGTGCACCAACTCGCCTTCCCATACTCCCAAGGAGCGTTCGTCAATTCTACCATGCCTGAGCAGGGCATTCCGATGTTTCAAGGCGCGGCGCACACGCTTCCAGATCGACAGGAAATCGTGTTTCACGTGAAACACACCCCAATCGAGAAATTCGCGTCTGGCGGCGGGAGAGCCTTCGATCAAACGAAATGCATCAGGGTTGATAAGCTGCAAAGGAAGCGCTTCGACCAGTTGCGCAACACGCGTGACGCGCTCCCCCGCCATGCGCATTTCAAGCTCACTGCTATCGCGCTGACGACGAATGCCCAGCGGGATTGGCGGGTCGCCGGCCAGGCGCCCGTGCAACGTCATCCCTTGGGCCTCATGAGCAATCGCATGCTTGAGCTGCTGGGTACGGAAAGAGCGCCCCATGCCCAGGACATGAATGCCTTCGAGTAGGCTGGTCTTGCCACTGCCGTTGGCGCCTACGATCACGTTGACCCCTGCCCGTGGCCGCATTTCCAGATGGGTTAGATTGCGTAACCCCATGAAACTCAAGCGGTCGAGGGTCATAATCGAGGATCCCGCGGCACCCAGGATGAGTGCCGCATCGAATGGAAAACAGAAGGGCTGCAATGCCGGGTGTGGGGAGGAGCCGCTTATAGCCGCATCGGCATGACGACGTACATGGCATCGCCACCGCCGGGCTCTTCCATCAAGGCACTGCTGTTGGGGTCGGCGAGCGTCATCTGTACGCGATCTTCGCCCAGCACGCTCAGCACATCAATCAGATAACTGACGTTGAAACCGATCTCCAGACTCGCCCCGGAGTACTCGATGGCGACATTCTCCTCGGCTTCTTCCTGTTCGGGATTGTTGGCCATGACCTGCAGGTTGCCCTCCTCGAGTTGCAGGCGCACCCCACGGTACTTCTCGTTGGATAGGATCGAGGTCCGCGACAACACCTGTCGCAATTCGGCACGGTCCGCAATGAAGACCTTGTCCCCGCCGCGCGGCACCACACGCTCATAGTCGGGGAACTTGCCATCGACCAGCTTGGAGGTGAAAGTGAACTCGCCCGTATGGGCACGGACATGACTGGCACCCAACGTCAGACTGACTGGTTCGTCACTGTCATCGAGCAGACGCCCCAACTCCAGCACCCCCTTGCGCGGGACAATCAGCTTCTGGGCCGGCTCCACCTCGATATCCGCCGGCCGCGAGCACACCGCCAGACGGTGGCCATCGGTGGCCACGGTACGCACGAGATTCGAACGCAGCTCCAACAACATGCCGTTCAGGTAATAGCGCACGTCCTGCTGAGCCATGGCGAAAGAGGTGGCATCGATCAGATGCTTGAGCGTTCCTCGCGGCAGGCTCAGCTCGACACTACCTTGACCGTCCTCGATATTGGGGAACTCGGCCACCGGTAACGTCGACAGGGTGAAGCGTGAACGCCCACTGCGCAGCACTGCACGCCCATCTTCCAGGGCAAAACTGATCTCGGACTGGTCGGGCAACGACTTACAGATATCCATCAGCTTACGCGCCGGCACTGTGGCCGACCCCGGTTCATCGACCTGGGTCGGCGCCGTACGCCCGATCAACTCCACTTCCAGATCGGTGCCGGTCAACGCCAGTTGCGCATCCTGCACTTCGATCAGCACATTGGACAGCACCGGCAATGTCTGACGACGCTCGACTACACCGGCAACCAGCGTCAGGGGACGCAGCAGGGCTTCGCGAGAGATGGAAAATTTCATGAGGGCTCCACTTTTGTCCTGAGTTCGATGCAATCATTTGGGGCTGCCATCAGCCACTCGGCAGCGGGTTGCTTGCCGTCAGCTCGTCAGCAATCGCAGCAGATTCTTGTAATCTTCACGGATATCCGCGCTCTCTTCCTGTAGGGCCTTCACCTTGCGACAGGCATGCAAGACGGTAGTGTGGTCGCGACCACCGAAGGCATCACCAATTTCCGGCAGGCTGTGATTGGTCAGTTCCTTGGCCAAGGCCATGGCTACCTGGCGCGGGCGCGCGACGGAACGCGAGCGGCGCTTGGAGAGCAAATCCGCCAGCTTGATCTTGTAATATTCGGCCACCGTGCGCTGAATATTGTCGACGCCGACCTGCTTATCCTGAAGCGCCAGCAGATCCTTCAGCGACTCCCGAATGAAATCCTGAGTGATCGGCTTGCCCATGAAATGGGAGTCGGCAATCACTTTCTTCAGTGCGCCTTCCAGCTCACGCACATTGGAACGGATCTTCTGAGCGATGAAGAAAGCCGCATCGTGAGGCAGGTCGACCTTGGCCTGATCGGCCTTCTTCATCAGGATAGCCACCCGAGTCTCCAGCTCCGGCGGCTCGATCGCCACCGTCAATCCCCATCCGAAACGCGACTTGAGACGCTCTTCTACCCCATTGATTTCCTTGGGGTAACGGTCAGACGTCAGGATCATCTGCTGGCCGCCCTCGAGCAGCGCATTGAAGGTATGGAAGAACTCCTCCTGAGAGCGCTCCTTGCCGGCAAAGAACTGGATATCGTCGATCAGTAAAGCATCGACACTGCGATAGAAGCGCTTGAAGTCGTTGATGGCGTTGAGCTGCAAGGCCTTGACCATGTCGGCGACGAATCGCTCGGAATGCAGATACACAACCTTGGCATTATCGCGCCGGCTGGCAAGCTGGTTGCCTACCGCATGCATCAGGTGGGTCTTACCCAGACCGACACCGCCGTACAGGAACAAGGGGTTGTAGGCGCCACCCGGATTTTCCGAGACTTGACGCGACGCCGCTCTGGCCAACTGGTTGGACTTGCCCTCGACGAAGGTCTCGAAAGTGAAATTGGGATTCAGACCGCTCTGGTGCTTGAGACTGCCTTCAACTTGCACCTGGCGCTCACTCGTCCCCGAACGGCTGGACGCAGAGCGCGACCCTTCGTCGCGTAGCTGGCCGATTTCCCGTTCGTCGGTATAGTCACCGCGCGGTGGCGTATGTACGGCCGGAGCGCCGGACTGACGTGGACTCGCCGACACGGGATTGCCTAGTTCACGTGGCTGCGGCGATGGTGCGGCACGCCGGCTACCCACGGCCAGCGACACCTTGGGCGGTTTGGCAGGGGCCAACTCACGCAACAGCTCATTGATGCGCTGTATATACTTGTCATTGACCCAGTCCCTGACAAAGCGATTGGGCGCTAGCAGGCACAGTTCGTTGGACTCGCCCTCCTCCGCCTGCAAAGGGCGGATCCAGGTATTGAACTGTTGAGAATTCAGCTCGTCCTGCAGGTAATCCAGACATTGTTGCCAAAGAGCGACCGACACGCGACCTCACCATCCGATTAACGAAAGACCGACCATTGTATCCCTCAAGCAGCAGGTTATCCACATGTCGAAACGCCCGCATCAGGCTGTGGAAAACTCTTCGCCAACGAGTGAAAAAACACTTGACCGAATGCGGCACCCATTCAAGCCTGTGGAGAAACCTTCCCTCCCTTACCCGGCTATCCCCAGTGAGTCCAGCTGATATCCTCGTCTTTCCCACACAATTCGAATAAGAATATCTTGTTGTTTTAGATGAATTTAAAGTAGTTATCCACAAACATTATCCCCAGTTTTAATAACAACAGCATCTAAAAAACACTGATGATAATAATTAATCTCATCACCGTAGGCATGCTCACCTCGCCGCCGAGCGCGCCCCCCTCCCCATCGCGATCCGCGCAGGCATTTCCCTCTCATGCCCAAGGAATGTCGACGGAAAAATTGCACCCGGCCGGCGAATTCTCTAGAATTCCCGGTCTTGAGCCGAATACCCCCGGGTTCCCCGCCGGAGCCAGGGCGCCTCTAGGTTGACGTTAAGTCCAAATTAACCACGTGGGAATCAATCGTTATGAAACGCACCTTTCAACCCAGCGTTCTCAAGCGCAAGCGTGTGCACGGTTTTCGTGCGCGCATGGCCACCAAGAATGGTCGTGCCGTTCTGGCGCGCCGCCGCGCCAAGGGCCGCAAGCGTCTGAGCGCCTGATCTCGGATTGCGTGTGTCCTGTCAGGGCTTTCCCCGGTGTCTGCGGCTGCTGACGCCCGGGGATTACCGACACGTCTTCGACCAGGCTGCATACAAGGTTCATGGCAAAGGGCTGCTGGCACTGGCCTGCAGCAACAACTTGGACCATCCGCGAGTCGGACTGGTGATCAGCAAGAAGAATGTGCGTCGTGCCGTCGACCGCAATCGTCTGAAGCGCCTCATTCGCGAGTCCTTTCGTCTCCAGCAGCATCGCCTACCCGCTGTGGACGTCGTTGTCCTGGCCCGGCGTGGCGTACATGAACTGGACAACGACACCCTGCATCGCCAGCTCTACGGCATGTGGCGGCGTCTGGAAAAAGACGTTCGCAAGCAGTCGATCAAAGCCTCCTGACAGGGCGCGAGCGGCCTGCCTCGGCAGGCTTTCGTGTGCCATTTCGCTCATGCACTATGCCGTCAGTCAGTTCATTACCCACCGGGCAGGCCCCTCATGGACGTAAAACGACTTCTGCTATTGATTCCGCTTGCGGTACTGGCCTACTTGCTGGTCGTACAGTGGAATCAGGACTACGGTCAGGTAGCTCCTGAACCGGCAGCTCCTACTATCACAACCGATGACAGCCCTCGTACCAGCGATCCCTCGTCCGACGACCAGCTGGCGGTCCCGACAACGCCCCGTGACTCGGGTGCCATCGAGGAGGGCCTGCCCGGCGAGCCCTCCCCCGCGGCCAGCAGTCGTGATCTGATCGCCGTGGCCACCGATGTGCTCGATGTAAGGATCGACCCGCAGGGTGGCGATGTCGTGTATGCCGCCTTGCCGCAACATAAGCTGACCCTGGACTCCGAACGGCCCTTCGTGCTGCTCTCCGACAGCGACGCTCGCAGCTATGTGGCCAAATCCGGGCTGCAACTCGAAGGCCATCAGGGGCGCGTCGCTTTCGCCGCGGAGCACACCGAATACCGGCTCGAGGAAGGTCAAGACACCTTGACCATCGACCTGAGCGCAGAGGTCAACGGAGTCGATGTCGTCAAGCGCTTCACCTTCCATCGCGGCGAGTATGCCGTCGACGTCAACTATTACCTGGCCAATAATCGCGACGAGCCGGTCACGGCACGCTTCATCGGGCAACTGGCCCGGGATGACAGCCCCGATCCGACCAGTGGTGTGGCGATGGGCATGAAGTCCTATCTGGGAGCCGCCTATTCGTCGCCGGAGTCTCACTACGAGAAGGTCGACTTCGAGGAAATCCAGAAGGGCACCTTCAACAATCGCGATGTGGAAGGCGGCTGGGTCGCCATCATCCAGCACTATTTCGCCACCGCCTGGGCTCCCCCCCAGAACCAGCAGAACCTCTACTACGCCACCACCGACTCGCGCGGGCGCAACGTGGCCGCCTTCGCCGGCCCCACGCACACTATCGCCGCCGAGGGAGAGAGCACGCTGGCTGCCACGCTGTACATGGGTCCCAAGGTTCAGGAACGCCTGGAAGCCGTGGCGCCTCATCTTGAATTGACCGTCGACTTCGGCTGGTTATGGTTCCTGGCCAATCCGCTGTTCTGGTTGCTCGACAAGATCCATGATGTCTTGGGCAATTGGGGCTGGTCGATCGTGGTGCTGACCGTATTGGTCAAGCTGGCCCTGTTCCCGCTGTCTGCCAAGGCCTACAAGTCGATGGCCCGGATGCGCAAGCTGGGGCCGGAGATGCAACGCCTCAAGGAGCAGTACGGCGACGACCGTCAGAAAATGTCACAGGAGATGATGAAGTTCTACCAGAAGGAGAAGATCAATCCTCTGGGGGGCTGCCTGCCGATCCTGGTGCAGATGCCGGTGTTCATCGCCCTGTACTGGATGCTGCTGGAATCCGTGGAATTGCGTCACGCGCCTTTCGTGTTCTGGATCCAGGACCTGTCAGTGAAGGACCCATACTTCATCCTGCCGATCCTGATGGGTGCCTCGATGTTCGTACAGCAATTGCTCAATCCGACGCCGCCGGACCCCATGCAGGCCAAGATCATGAAGATGCTGCCGGTCGTCTTCACCTTCTTCTTCCTGTGGTTCCCGGCCGGCCTGGTTATCTACTGGGTGGTCAACAATGTCATCTCGATCTTCCAGCAATGGATCATCACGCGCCAGATCGAGAACGACCCGAGTATCGGCAAGGGCGCCAAGAGCAAACACTGACCCCACCCGCACCGTCTCTCCAGACCCCCGCCCCGCGGGGGTCTGGCGTTTGTGGTCCGCCACCCGGACAATGCCTACCATACCCGAGCAGGGATTCGTGCCATGTCGCATCATCCACTCTACACGCAGGACACCATCGCCGCGCTGGCCACTCCCCCCGGACGTGGTGGGGTGAGCATCATCCGCGTCTCCGGGCCCGGCTGCCGGGATATCGCCACCTCGGTACTCGGTCGCTGTCCCGTACCACGTCAGGCCCACTATGGACCATTCAGCGGTGCGGACGGCCTCATCGATGAGGGCATTGCCCTGCTCTTCGAGGGTCCTCATTCCTTCACCGGCGAAGACGTGCTGGAACTGCAGGGCCATGGTGGCCCGGTGATCATGGACCTGCTTCTGGAACGGTGCGTGCAGTTGGGAGCTCGCCTGGCCCGTCCCGGCGAGTTCTCCGAACGCGCCTTCCTCAACGACAAGCTCGATCTGGCGCAGGCCGAGGCCATCGCCGACCTGATCGACGCAAGCTCTAGAGCCGCCGCCGAGAACGCGCTGCGCTCGCTCCAGGGCGAGTTCTCGCGGCGGGTCGAGGCGCTGGTACAGCGATTGATCGAGCTGCGCATGTACGTCGAGGCGGCCATCGACTTCCCCGAAGAGGAGATCGACTTCCTGGCCGATGGCAAGGTCGCCGCCATGCTCGAGAGCGTGAGCGAGGAGCTGGGCAGGGTGCGTGACGCCGCCGGTCAGGGGGCGCTGATGCGTGAGGGCATGAACGTGGTGATCGCAGGACGTCCCAACGCCGGCAAGTCCAGCCTGCTCAATGCATTGACCGAGCAGGACACCGCCATCGTCACCGCGGTGGAAGGCACGACCCGTGATGTCCTGCGCGAGCATATCCATATCGACGGCATGCCGCTGCATATCATCGATACCGCGGGACTGAGGGATACCCCGGATGCGGTGGAGAAGATCGGGGTGGCTCGCGCCTGGGCCGAGATCGAAAAGGCCGATCGCGTCCTGCTGCTGGTCGATGCCGTCACGACCCAGGCCACCGACCCTGTGGCGATATGGCCGGATTTTGTCACTCGGCTTCCCGATCCCTCGCGCTTGACCCTGGTACGCAACAAGATCGATACCAGCCACGAACCGGCTGGCCTTGACTTATCCACAACCCCCCCGATCCTGCGTCTCTCCGCCAAGACCGGTGCGGGTGTGGATAACCTCAAGGAGCACCTCAAGGCGGTGATGGGCTTCTCGGCTACCACGGAGGGGCGCTTCTCGGCACGCCGCCGCCATCTGGATGCCCTGGATCGATCGCAGCGAGCGCTCACTAACGGGGAGGTGCAGCTACAAGGCTATGGTGCCGGCGAATTGCTCGCCGAAGATCTGCGCGATGCCCAACAAGCCCTGGGCGAAATCACTGGTGAATTCAGCGCCGACGATCTGCTCGGGGAGATCTTCGGCAGCTTTTGCATCGGCAAGTAGCGCCACCCTACTCCTCCACCCACCAGCCGCTGCGATGACGGGCCGCGGGTCCCAGGCGTGGCGTGACCTCGGCCATCGCCGCTGCCAGCGTCTCCCCGAGCCCCCAGGGGGGATTGAGCACCAGCATCCCGCTGCCATACATGCCATGAGTGTCGCTCGGCTCGGCAAGCTGCAACTCGCTCTGCCAGAGTTTGCGCAGGCCGCTGTCACGCAGCGAGGCGAGCAACTCACGGTGGCGGCCGGCCGGCAACAGGGGATACCACACCAGCACCACGCCATGACGTGCCTTGCCTGCCAGGCGACACAGGGCCGTGACGACCTCCTGGTATTCGTCCTTGCGTTCGTAGCTAGGGTCGATCAGCACGCATAAGCGCGGCGTGGCGACCGGCAGCATTCTGGCCAACCCTGCCAGACCATCGCCATGGACGCGTCGTGCATTCGTCGGCAGCGCCTGGGCCTCTAGATGGCGATGCTCGCCGGGATGCAGTTCGAACAGGCTGAGGCGGTCCTGGGGTCGCAGCTCATGCGCCAGCCACCAGGGGGAGCCAGGGTAGTGTGTCAGGCGCGCGCTTTGCGCGTCCTGAGCCTCCTGCAGGCGATCGAGCCATGCCTCGAGCAAGGTGTTGGCAGTGGCTAGCTCATGGCGTGCCTGCCATAGCGGGACGACACCCGTACGATACTCCATGAGCTTCCGAGTCTCTACCGTCCCCAGAGGGTAGCGTCCCCGACCCGCATGGGTATCGACATATGTAATAGGCGAGTTTTTACGTAAAAGATATTGGATGACGGAAAACAGCGTCAAATGCTTGTGAACGTCGGCGAAATTGCCGGCATGATAGGCATGTTGATAGGCAAGCATTGTCAGATTCCATAAAAAGACCCGCGAGGCCTGTGAGAGCCCGCGGGTCACGTTGGCCTGGCCGAGTTTACATCTGCTGTTGCATCGGCGTCAGGGTGATCTCGACGCGACGGTTCTGCGCCCGACCGGCTTCGGTATCGTTGCTGGCCACGGGTTGGGTCAGCCCATAGCCCATCATGCTCAGGCGCTGGCGTTGAACCCCATTCTGCGCCAGATAATTGCCTACCGCCGCGGCGCGGCGTTCCGACAGGCGCTGGTTATAATCAGCCGAACCGGTGCTGTCGGTGTGACCGGCGATATTGACGCGGGTCTCGTGATATTCGGTGAGAACTGCCGAGACATCATTGAGCGCGGAACGCGCGCTGGGAGTCAACTCACTGGAGTCGAACCCGAAAGTCACACTGCTGGGCATATTGAGCACGATATCGTCACCCTGGCGATCGACCTCGATGCCGGTGCCCTGCATGCGTTCACGTAGTTGTGCTTCCTGGCGATCCATATAGGCCCCGATACCGCCGCCCGCGGCAGCCCCCACGGCTGCACCGATCAGGGCGCGATCACGCCGGCTGGTGGATCCACTGCCGCTGAGTGCCCCGGCCGCTGCCCCCACGGCAGCGCCGATACCGGCTCCGGTCAGCGTCTTGCTGCGTTGGGTCTGGCCACCATAGGGATCGCTGGTGGCGCATCCCACCAGCAACATCGCTGCCGCGAGTGGATAGATCAGTCGAAATGTCTTGGGCATTGTGTTGCCGCTCCTTGGATTCACGGGATCATAAACGCCCTGACCTCAGTCTTCGTCGAGCATGGCCAGGAGTTCGTTCAAGAATAATAGACCTCGGGGAGATGCTTGCAGTCGCGCGGCATCTTCCACAAGAAGTCCTCTTTTGCGTGCTTCGACCAGGCGCTGCTGCAGTGCCTGGGGCGCTCGCCCTGTATGGGTCCGCCACTGCTGAAGCGGTACCCCCTCGACCAGCCGCAGGGCGTTCATGGCAAATTCCAGCGGCAGGTCAGTGTCACTCACTTCGGTATGCCCGGCGACAAAGCCACGGGGATCGTTGCGACGGCGCAGATAGGCCTCGGGCTGCCGGCTCTTCCAGCGTCGCTCGATACGCAGGCGACCACCGTCACCGAACGTACTGATCTTGCCATGCGCCCCGGCGCCGATCCCGAGATAATCGCCAAATGCCCAGTAGTTCAGGTTATGGCGCGACTGCCGGCCCGCCCGTGAATAGGCCGAGATTTCATAACGCGTGAAACCGGCGTCTTCCAGGCGCTCGTGCCCTGCATCCTGGATATCCCACAAGATGTCGTCTTCGGGCAATCCCGGCGGATGGGCATGGAATTCGGTGTTGGGTTCCAGTGTCAGCTGGTACCAGGAGAGGTGTTCCGGCGACAGCGCCAGAGCCATGTCGAGGTCGGCCAGCGCCAGTTCGAGATCCTGCCCGGGCAGGCCATGCATCAGATCGAGGTTGAGGTTATCGAAGCCGGCGCATCGTGCACTATGCACGGCCAGCCGCGCCTCTTCTCCGCCATGGATGCGCCCCAGGGCGGCGAGCTGAGTCGATTGGAAGCTCTGCACGCCCAGCGACAGACGATTGATCCCCGCCGCCCGGTAGCCAGTGAACCGCTCCTGCTCGACGGTGCCAGGATTGGCTTCCAGGGTGATCTCGATATCGCGAGCCAGGGGTAACCGCTCGGCCAGCGCCGTGAACAAGCGATCGTAGAACCATGGCGACATCAGGCTCGGCGTACCGCCGCCGATGAACACGCTGATCAGCTCCCGCCCCTGGGCCAGCGACAGGTCATCGTCGAGATCGGCGAGCAGGGCTGCCAGGTAGGCCCGCTCAGGGAGCTCCGCCCCATGACCCACGCCGTGGGAATTGAAATCGCAATAGGGACACTTGCGCACACACCAGGGCACATGGACATAGAGCGACAGCGGCGGCAATGTCATATGGCGAGTCGCTCTACCAGCGCCTGCATGGCCCGACCGCGGTGGCTCAAGCGATTCTTTTCCTCGGCGGACAGCTCGGCCGCACTCATGCCACACTCGGGAATCCAGAACAGTGGATCGTAACCGAACCCCCCTTCCCCGCGTGGATGGGCGAGAATCTCACCTTCCCAGGCGCACTGGACGATCAGCGGGACAGGGTCGTCAGCATGACGCAGATACACCAGCACGCACCAGTAGCGCGCCCGACGCTCGCCTTCGGCGATCTCGGCAAGCGCTTCCAGCAGCTTGCGATTGTTGGCTTCATCACTGCGGGGTTCACCGGCAAAGCGTGCCGAATGGATGCCGGGCGCCCCATTCAAGGCGTCGACTTCCAGCCCTGAATCATCGGCCAAGGACGGCAGACCGCTGACACGGCAGGCCTCTCGTGCCTTGAGGAGCGCATTCTCGACAAAGGTCTTGCCGGTTTCTTCGACCTCGGGCACGGCGTAGTCCCCCTGTGGGCGAACGGCAAAGCCCAACGGGGTCAGGAGGTCATGAAATTCACGCAGCTTACCGGGATTGCCGCTCGCCAACACCAAGGGGTGTGTCGTCGGCATCTCACGTTCCTGGTTCAAGGGATAGGACATTCTACTTTGTCGCCACAGAAAGAAAAAGTTGATAAATCAGTCGGTTGTATTACATCAGAAAAGAGCTGTTCGACTAATCCAAAAGTACTAGTTAACAATTCTAATACATTGAGGCTGTGATGAATTTACTAGTCAATAGGCATAACCTAGTGTAATACCCAGCAGCCAACCACAAAGTAACTTATTGTTTTTACCCATTATTAAATCAAAACTCCGTTACCAACCGATCGTGCCGAGTAGTCCGCACAAGAATATGTCTGTAACTCAACTTTACAAAACTGCATTCAGGGTCAACGCTTATGAGGTAGTTTCTCTATGTACATCATACCAACAACCTGTAGCGCATCATAAGTGGGGAGCAGACCTCATGGGCCAAGGAAAAGGGATGGTGCTACTGGTGACAGATAGCAACCCACAATCACAACTCTTCATCGATTACATCCACGAGCAGCTCGACTGCCCGGTGACAGCGGTTGCGCCACACGACGACATCGAGGAAATCAAGCAGGATCGAGCCGTACTGCTGCTCGATGCAGATCACGTCGATGACGATACCATGCAGGCATGGCAAGCGAAGGTCGTCGATCATGACAACATCGCCATGGCCGCCTTCAACCTCCGGGACGAGGACCACTCGGCCGATGTGCTGGCCACCTTGCATCTGCAGGGAGTCTTCTACCGCAGTGACGACCTGATGTTGATCTGCAAGGGCATCAGCAAGCTACTGGAAGGCGATCTCTGGATGTCGCGAACCCTGATGACGCGACTCATCGATTTCTACCGTCGCCAACAGCGCAATGCCTACCGTCCCGTGTGTGGCTTGACCCATCGTGAGCTTGAAATCATCGGCCTGCTGGGCTCGGGAGCCTCGAATTCCGAGATTGCCGATCGGCTATTCGTCAGTGAGCACACCGTGAAATCGCATCTTTATAACATCTTCCGCAAAATCAAGGTCCACAACCGAATCCAGGCCATGAACTGGGCACGTCACAATCTGGTGGCAATTCCCCCCAACCTGAGCAGACATAAACAGCACAATTGATAACGAATCAGGCGGCGACGAAAAAGGAGCAACACCAACGGCTCATGCCAGGCGCATATGCTGGCGGATCAGTTCCACCAGGGTCGCGGCGGCATTGTCTGCTGTCGTATCCAGATGCACCAGCTGGCGTCGCTCGTCATCGGAGAAGGGCTCGCGATTGGCGAGTTGGCGTTCGAGTACCGCCAGGCTGGCTTCCGAGGAATCGCCACCACGCCGGGCTCGCTTTTCTATGCGCCTTCTGAGTGTGGCGTCATCGGCCTCGAAGCTGACCATCAGCACCGGCAGACCCCGTGCCTCGGCCTGGTGACGCAGCAGATCCCGTTGCTCGCGACGCAGGCATGTGGCATCGATACACACCGGCAACCCGGATTCCAACAGTACCCCGGTGAGTTTCGCCAACTGCCAGTAGGTACGGCGGGTCGTCTCCGGCGTATAGATATCCACACCCTGTCGGGAACTATCGACCTGTGGAGAAAATCCGTGCAAACGCTTGCGCTCGACATCGGAGCGCACGCGTACGCTTCCCAGGCGACGCACCATCTCGCCGGTGAAACGGCTCTTGCCGCTGCCCGCGACACCGATGCCGATGACCAGATACGGAAACTGGAAGTCGGCGTAGCGCTCGGCCAGCGTCAGATAATGATGATATTCGGCGAGATCCGGTTGCGGGTCGCGCAGCATCGTGACCTTGGCACGTGCCACGGCATGGTACAGCTTGTAAAAGCCAAGCAGGCGCACCAGTTCGTAGTCACCCGACAATTCCAGGTAGCGATTCAGCGCATGGTTGGCGAAGGCCACCTCGCCCTTGGCCTCGAGATCCATCAACAGGCAGGCCAGATCGCAACCGACATCGCTCCAGCGTAATTCGTCGTTGAACTCGACGCCGTCGAACATCAGAGTGCGTCCTTCATGACGCACGGCATTGCCCAGGTGGATATCGCCATGCGTCTCGCGCACGAAACCCTCGCGATGGCGCCGTTCGAAGGTGTCGTACAAGCGCGTATGGGCTTCCTCGACCCTTAACGCCACCCCCTGCAGGCGCTGTCGATCGGTGGCGTCCTGCAGGCGCTGCATGATCAATGCGAATTCCCTGACCACGATGCCAAGCACCGTGTCGGCGGTGCCTAGCGGACTGTCCTCCTCGACCCTTGCGGCTTGCTCGTGAAAGACCACCAACTGGTCGATCAAGTCGTCGATCAGCTCGAACGACAGCTCACCACTGCGCTGTAGATTGCTGAACAGGTGACGATCGCTGAACTGACGCATCTTGACGGCATATTCGATGGGAGCACTGGCATCTCCCATGCGCGGTTTCCGGGACGTGCCGGAGATCGGTACCGCCGCCAGATACAGGTGCGGTGCCAGACGCCGGTTGAGACGTACCTCCTGCTCGCAGAGTCGGCGTCGCCGCTCCAGGGTCGAGGCGTCGAGGAAACGGCCGAAATCCAGTGGCTTCTTGATCTTGTAGGCGTAGTCACCGGTAAGCACGATCCACGAAACATGCGTCTCGCGGATCTCGACCCCGTTCACCGGATGGTCGTAGCAGCCAGGATCCTGGAGTGCCCTGATCAGCGCCTCGTTCACGATAGCGGCTCTCAGGCCCGGCTCAGGATCGCGAACGCCTTCTCGGCACCATCGAGGGTTGCCTGGATGTCCTCCGGGGCATGCGCGCTGGACATGAAGCCGGCCTCGTATGCCGAAGGCGCCAGGTAGACCCCCTGATCGAGCATCGCCGAAAAGAAGCGTCGGAAGGCAGCCGCATCGCAGGCCGTCGCCTGGGCGAAGTTATCCACACGCGATTGCGCCGTGAAGAACAACCCGAACATGCCCCCGGCGGACTGGGTGATCATATCCACGTCCGCTGCCTCGGCCCGCTCCCGCAACCCCGAGCACAGCGTCTCGACTCGACTCGTCAGGGCATCGTGGAAGTGGGGTTCACGAATCTTGGACAGCAGCGCGATACCCGCCGCCATGGCCAGCGGGTTACCGGCCAGGGTACCCGCCTGGTAGACCGGTCCCAGCGGTGAGATATGCGACATGATCTCGCGCTTGCCGCCGAAGGCCCCCACCGGCATGCCGCCGCCGACGATCTTGCCCAGGCAAGTCAGGTCGGGATGCACGCCAAAGTGCGCCTGAGCGCCGCCCAGGGCCACACGGAAGCCGGTCATGACCTCATCGAAGATCAACACGCTGCCGTACTCGTTGCAGACCCGGCGCAAACCTTCCAGGAAACCGGGCACCGGTGGAATGCAGTTCATGTTGCCGGCCACCGGCTCGACGATGATGCAAGCCACCTCGTCGCCGATCTGCGCGAAGCATTCCTCCACCGCCTCGATATCGTTGTAGGCCAGGGTCACGGTATGTTCGGCCAGCGCCGCCGGCACCCCCGGCGAACTGGGCTCGCCATGGGTCAGGGCACCGGAACCGGCCTTGACCAGCAGCGAATCCGAATGGCCGTGGTAGTTACCCTCGAACTTGACGATCTTGTCGCGACCGGTATAGCCGCGTGCCAGGCGAATCGCCGACATGGTGGCCTCGGTGCCGGAATTGACCATGCGCACCAGTTCGATACTGGGAATGATCTCGCAGATCAGGTCGGCCATGGTGGTCTCGATGGCCGTCGGCGTGCCGAAGGACAAGCCGTTGTCGAGGCGCTCGCGAACGGCGCGGAGGACATCCGGGTCGGCATGACCGGTGATCATCGGCCCCCAGGACCCCACATAATCGACATAGCGCTTGCCCTCGACATCGAACAGATAGGCACCCTGGGCACGCTCGATGAATACCGGCGGCCGCTCCAGACCCTTGAAGGCGCGCACCGGCGAATTGACCCCACCGGGGATGTGACGACAAGCCTGTTCGAAGAGCTGTGCGGAAGTGATCATGGAAGCCTCTTGCGTCTCAAGGATAAAAACAGGTTGTGGATAACTCTTTGGACAATGCGGATAACTTGGCGTGGCTAGCCTGTGGATAAGCTATGAGTCGCCGCTATTGGCCCCGGTTCCTGCGCGAGGCGTCGATTCAACTCCTTCACCCGGGCTTCGATATCCTCGCCACCGAACACGGCATGCACGCAGGCCAACAGCTCCGCCCCGGCGCGTCGTGCCAAGAGAATATTGTCACGCCCGATACCGCCGATCGCGACCCGCGGCAGGCCGAACACGGCGGCCTCGGCGAGCAGCGACAACGCGGCCGGGGGCGCGCCGGGCTTGGTGCTGGAGGCAAAGAAACGCCCGAAGGCCAGATAGCTCGCCCCTTCACGCACGGCCCGCTCGGCCAGATCCAATCGCCCATGGCAGGTCGCACCGATGATGGCGTGAGGACCGAGCTGCTGGCGTGACACGGCCAGCTCACCGTCGCCCTGGCCCAGGTGCAGACCGACATTGTCGTGACCGGCCCGGCGCAAACGCAGCGCCAGGGCGGTGTCGTCATTGACGATCAACGGCACGCCGTAATCCCGACACAACGCCGCCAAGGCACCCGCCTGACGCCAGCGCTTGCCGTCATCCGTCGACTTGTCACGATACTGCAGCAACGCCAGGCCGCCGCGCAATGCACTCTCGCTACCCGCGAACAGCCGCGCATCGTCGGGGAGCAACTCGGCATCGGTGATGGCATAGACCCCACGGGTCCAGTCGTGATGGTTCATGATGAATCCTGTTGGTTGGCGAGATCGGGATGACGCCACAGGCGCCGCGGCAACGCCTGGCCGGAGCCGGGACGCCAACCATGCTTGAGCGACTGCCAGGTATAATCCTGGGCCTGCTCGCAGGCCTGGACCAGGCTCTCGCCAGCCGCTAGCCGAGCAGCCAACGCCGCGGCCAGCGTACAGCCCGAGCCATGAAAGCTGCCGGCAAGGCGTGGCCAGTGCCACTGACGTCCATTGTCCGGAGTATGCAGGGTGTGGACAACCTGATCGGGCAGCGTGTCTTCCCGGGGGGCGTCGGTCCCGGTGACCAACACCGCCTGGCAGCCCAACGACAGCAAGGCCACGGCCCGATCGGTGTCGTTGTCCACCACTTCTCCCGATAAACGCGCCAGTTCCAGCCGGTTGGGGGTGAGGATATCCACCAGCGGTAACAGTCGCTCGCAAAAGGCATCGCGTAGTTCCAGGGTCGACAACTCCTTGCCGCCACCGGCCTTCAGCACCGGATCGACAACCAGCGGCACGCCGGGATAGCGACGGACGATATCCACCACGGCGTCCAGCGACTCGAGACTCGCGATCAAGCCGACCTTGATGGCAGCGACCTCGAACTCGGCCAGCGCGGCGACCATCGCGCGCATGTCGTCGCCTCGGCACGGCATCACCGCCCTCACATCGTGACAGCTCTGCGCCGTCAGCGCCGTCGGCACGGTCAGTGGCCAGCCACCACAGGTGCCGACCGCCTCGGCATCGGCCACCAGGCCGGCGCCGCCGGTCGGGTCATGACCCGACAACACCAGTACCACAGGCAAATGTCGCATCGTCAGCCACTCGCCCCCCATCAGAACGGTTTGACCACAGCGAGAATGACGATCGCCAGCAAGGCGATGACCGGTGCCTCATTGAACCAGCGAAAGAACACATGGGATTTGTGGCAATCTCCCACCGCCAGTTTTTTCATATAGGCCAGACAGACATGATGATAGCCGATCAGCAATACCACCAGTGCCAGCTTGGCATGCAACCAGCCCTGACTCATGAAACCCGGCACCATCGACAACAACCACAGTCCGAACACCAGCACGCCGATCATCGACGGCAGCATGATCCCACGGTAAAGCTTGCGTTCCATGACCCGGAAGTAGTCGATGGCCTGTTGGTCGTCCTTGTCCCGAGCCATGGCGTGATAGACGAACAGGCGTGGCAAGTAGAACAGCGCGGCAAACCAGGTCACCACGAAAACCAGATGCAACGCCTTGATCCATGGATACATTCCCGCTCCTCGGTCGAAATCGGACGAACGCCCACGAGGTCATGGGTCGCCCCACCGTTCATGGCTTATAACGATAGTAGTTCTCGATGGCATCACGGGTGATGATACCGGAAATTCGCCGCATCATCGGCGTCGAGGTGTTTTCCACATACAACGCATCCACGGCCTGGTTGTTCAAGCGCTCGAAGGCTTCGGTCAGGGTAGCCTGCAAATGGATGGGCGCCATCTCCAGTCGCTGGCCGGGCACCTCGAGCAGATCCAACCGTTCCTCGTTCTCCCATAGCGACTCATCGAGCAGCGCCCGGGCCAGGTCGGCGGCCTTGAGCGCCAGGGTCGGCGCATCGTCGCTGGAACGCACGATCACGATCCAGGTGGGCTTGCCATCCAGCAGCGCCTGCGCTTCGTCACGGCTGATCAGGCGCCGGGTTTTCACCAGGTTGCGCTCCATGACCGCCGGCACCGAGACGCGCGACAATGCCTGCATCAGGGGCTGCTGCAAGGGGTGCAGGCCATGGCGCGTCAGGGTGATGAAGAAGCCCTGGCAGCGACAAAGCTGCCTGGCCGTGAGACTGGAGATCACCACCGCCAGCATCCCGGGCAGGATGATATCGGGATGATGAGTGAGTTCCAGCAGGGCCATCAACGCCGCCAGCGGCGCCTGGAGCACCGCTCCCATCATCGCCGCCATGCCCAGCATGGCGAACAATCCCGGATCGGCCGACACCTGGGGCCAGATCCAGCCCCCCAGTATGCCGCTCAGGGCACCCGCCGTGGCTCCCACCACCAATACCGGCCCGATGATGCCGATGGGCACGCCACACGCCACGGTGAAGGCAGTGAGCAACAGCTTGGCGACCACCAGCGCCAGCAGCACATCCACCGCCAGATCGCCGGCCAGGGACGCCGCCAGGGTGTCGTAACCGATGCCTTGCACCTCGGGATACCACCACGCCACCGCGGCAGTCGCGATACCCACCGCCGCCAGTTTTCCCCACACCGGCCAGGCCGCCAGACGTTCGCCGCTCTTGGCCACATGGATGAAAGCCCCGGCCAACAGGCCGATCACCAGCGCCGTGACCACGATCCATGGCAGATTGAACAACGAGCCCAGCGTCACGCTGGGGACCCGGAAGGCCGGTTCGGTGCCGTATACCAGTTGCGCCACCAAGGCGCTCATGGTCGAGGCCAGGATCACCGGCATGAACCCGGCGATGGTGTACTCCATCATCACCACTTCCATGGCGAAGATGACCCCGGCGATGGGCGTATTGAACGATGCCGAGATGCCCGCCGCCGTGCCGCAAGCCACCAGCACCCGCAAGCTGTTGTGCGGCAGACGCAGTTGCTGGCCCAGCCCGCTGGACGCCGCGGCGCCCAGATGGATGGCCGGCCCCTCGCGACCGGCGGACAAGCCGCCGAGAACCGAGACGACACCGACCCACCACTGGTTGATCCAGTTGCGCAGGGGAAACCTGCCCTGATGATAGGTCAGGCGCTCGATGACATGACCGATGCCCAGCTTGCGCGCCGCCGGGGGCTGACGCCACAGCCAGAGGCCGATCATCGCCACCGCCACCAGTGGCAGGCTGGCCCTGGCCCAGGGGAGGAGCGCCTCGAAGGCTTCGGGGTCGCCCTCGGGCATGAACACCAGAGCACCCAGATCGAGCAGCAGACGAAAGCCCACCATCAGGCTGCCGGTGACCACCCCGGAGGCCAGCCCCAGGACGCATAACTGGGGCAGGGCATCGACGTTGGCGAGCTGGCGGCGAAAGCGCTCCAGGCTCAGATCGGGCAAGCGTAGTCGTGGCACGATACCGCATCCTTGTGGAAGTCGGCGCCGCTCGAGACTCGGCGAGAGGTCAAGCGTGCGAGAAGATATCACCCCTATTTAAGGTGTATCATATCGGAACGAACCACGTCTCAACCGGCCATCTGAAGGAGTCCATCGTGATCAAGGTAGGTATCGTCGGCGGCACCGGGTATACCGGCGTCGAACTGCTGCGCCTGCTGGCAAGCCATCCCGAGGTCGACGTCGACGTGATCACCTCGCGTTCCGAGACGGGGCTGGCGGTCGACGAACTCTATCCCAACCTGCGCGGTCATTATCCCGGCCTGGCATTCTCCGAGCCGGACCCGGCTCGTCTCGCCGCCTGTGACGCCGTCTTCTTCGCCACTCCGCATGGCGTGGCCCATGCCCTGGCCGGGGAACTGATCGAGCGTGGTACGCGGGTCATCGACCTGTCCGCCGACTTTCGTCTCCGCGATGCCCGGGAATGGGCGCACTGGTATGGCCAGCCGCATGGTGCCCCCGAACTGCTCGACGCCGCGGTCTACGGCCTGCCCGAGGTCAATCGCGATGCGATTCGCCAGGCGCGGCTGATCGCCGTACCGGGCTGCTACCCTACCGCCGTCCAGCTTGGCTTGCTGCCGCTGCTGGAGCAGCGGTTGATCGACAACGAGCACATCATCGCCGACTGCAAGTCCGGCGTCACCGGTGCCGGGCGCGGCGCCAAGGTCGCCTCGTTGCTGGCCGAAGCCAGCGAGTCGATGAAAGCCTACGGCGCCAGTGGTCATCGTCACCTGCCGGAAATCCGCCAGGGGCTGAGTCAGGCGGCCGGTCAAGCGGTGGGGCTGACCTTCGTGCCCCATCTGACGCCGATGATTCGTGGCATCCACGCCACCCTCTACGGTCGCCTCACCAGCGAGCCGGGCGACCTGCAAGCGCTGTTCGAGAAGCGCTTCGCCGACGAGCCGGCGGTCGACGTGATGCCGGCCGGCAGCCACCCCGAGACTCGCAGCGTCAAAGGCTCGGACATTTGCCGCCTCGCCGTGCACCGTCCTGGCGATGGTGACACGGTGGTGGTCCTGGCGGTGATCGACAATCTGGTCAAGGGGGCGTCGGGCCAAGCGATACAGAATCTCAACCTGATGTTCGACTTCGACGAGATGGCTGGTCTTCAGGCCCCGGCCCTGTTGCCCTGATTCCGAATCGACACATGACCCCGGCATAAAGTTGACCCTTTTGCTGGGGTTTGCGGATAATATGGTTATTGAACATTTCCCAACACCCGGGAGCTCTCCGATGAGCAGTGCCGAATCCTTCGAGCCAGCCTCCTTCACGCCCAAACCGATGCTGTTGACCGACAGCGCGCAGGGGCGGCTGCGCGCATTGATCGCCGAGGAGGGCAATGCCGCCCTCAAGCTGCGCGTCTACGTGACCGGCGGCGGCTGCTCGGGCTTTCAATACGGCTTCGACTTCGCCGACGACACCAGCGACGACGATACGCTGATCGAATTCAACGACGTTGCCATGGTCGTGGACCCGTTGTCCTACCAGTACCTGGTCGGCTCCACCGTGGACTTCGAGGAAGGCCTCGCCGGAGCGCGCTTCGTGATCAAGAACCCCAATGCCACCACCACCTGCGGTTGTGGTGCCTCGTTCATGGTCTGAGCCTCGCTTGGGCCATGGTTTCCCTCTAATGTCCCGCGCAGCACCCCCAACTTGACGCTTTCCCCCGGACTCGCCATGGTTAAAGGCGAGACGATAAACACTATATCTAGTGGGGAAGCCAATGAGACTAGTGATCGAAAATACCATCAAGACCGCTTCGCTGCTGGCGTGCCTGGTGCTGGGGCTTGGGCTGTCAGCGCAGGTTCTCGCCGACAAGCCAGTGGTCAATGTCGTCACCGACCCGAGCTTCGTTCCCTTCGAAATGATGGACCAGGAAACCGGTGAGATGGTCGGTTTCGACATGGACATCATCCGCGAGGTTGCCAAGCGTGCCGGTTTCGAGATCAATCTCGAAACCATGGACTTCAACGGCATCATCCCGGCCGTGCAGACCGGTAATCAGGAAATCGCCATCGCGGGCATTACCATCACCGAAGAGCGTGCCAAAATCGTCGACTACTCCGACCCCTACTATGATAGTGGTCTGAAGATCCTGGTGCGTGCCGACAACGACAGCGTCGAGACCATCGAGGATCTGGAGGGCATGAGTATCGCCACCAAGATCGGCTCCACCAGCCACGACTTCCTGCAGGAACAGTTCGGTGGGGATACCGACATCACGCCCTATCCAGGGACCAGCGACATGTTCATGGCGCTGCTCGGCGGCAGTGTCGATGCCGTCTTCTACGATGCTCCCAATGTCAGCTACTTTGCCCAGACCCGCGGGGAAGGCCGCACCAAGGTGGTAGGTCCTCTCTACGAGGGGCAACAATATGGCATTGTCTTCCACAAGGGCAGCGAATGGGTGGAACCCACCAACGAGGCCCTGGCCTCCATGCGCGAGGACGGCACCTACGACGAGATCCATGCCAAATGGTTCGGCAGTGCCCCTGACGACGAATAATCCCTTGGCACAACGCGCGGGGTCGGGTCTTCACACCCGGCCCCGCTGCTGTGTGTCCCACCGATACGCAGACAGCGCATGCCTGACTCGTCGCAGCGGGAGATTTTCACGTGGACGTGACCTTTGAATTCGACTGGGCAGCCGCCCTGGCTTCGATTCCCCATCTACTGCCGGGGATTCCCTATACTCTATTGATTTCCTTCGGTGGCCTGGCCATCGGTTTCGTGATCGGTATCATCTTCGGCCTGTTACGGATCAGCCCCCTCCACTGGTTACGGCTACCGGCAGGCTTTTATATCGAGGTCTTTCGCGGCACCCCGGTGCTGGTGCAGGTGCTGTTCATCTTCTACGGCCTGCCGCAGATCCTCGGCGGTCCCATCAACGCCCTGGTGGCAGGCATCGCTGCGATCGCCGTCAATTCGGGGGCCTATATCTCGGAAATCGTGCGTGGCGGGGTGGAGTCCATCGAGCGCGGTCAGCGCGAAGCCGGCCTGTCGCTGGGACTCTCGCGTACCCAAGCCTTCCGTTACATCATCTGGCCGCAAGCCTTGCGGCGCATGATACCGCCGCTGGGCAACCAGGCCATCATCAGTATCAAGGACACCTCGCTGTTCTCGGTCATCGGTGTCGGTGAGTTGGTCCGCCAAGGCCAGGTCTATATCGCCACCACCTTCACCGCCCTCGAGGTCTATCTGATGGTGGCATTGCTGTATCTGGCCATCACCTGGAGCCTTTCTCTCGTCCTGCGTACGCTGGAACGCAAGGGCCTGGTCGGACAATAGGGAAACCTCATGAGCCAACCCAAGTCAGCTTCAGAAAGCGTACCCATCGTGCGCATGGACAAGGTCAACAAGTACTTCGGCAGCCTGCATGTGCTGCAGGATATCGACCTCGAGATAGTGCCCGGTGAAGTGGTGGTGATCATCGGCGCCAGTGGTTCGGGCAAGTCCACGCTGATCCGCTGCATCAATGGCCTGGAAGAATTCCAGCAAGGGCATATCGAGGTCGACGGCAACGAGCTGCTGCCGAACGGCAGGAGCGGCAAGGCTCTGCAGACCATCCGCACCGAAGTCGGCATGGTCTTTCAGCAATTCAATCTCTTTCCCCACTTGAGCGTACGCGACAACGTCACCCTGGCGCCGATCAAGGTACGCCAGCTCGCCCGTGATCGGGCCACCGCGATTGCCGACAAGCTGCTCGAGCGGGTCGGGATCAGCGACCAGGCCGACAAGTACCCCAGCCAGCTCTCGGGGGGCCAACAACAGCGTGTGGCACTGGCCCGTGCCCTGGCCATGGAACCGCGACTGATGCTGTTCGATGAGCCTACCTCGGCACTCGACCCGGAAATGATCGGTGAGGTGCTGGATGCCATGCGCGAGTTGGCCAACGAGGGCATGACCATGATCATCGTCACCCATGAGATGGGCTTCGCCCGCGAAGTCGCCGATCGGGTGATCTATATCCATGGCGGGCAGATCGTCGAACAGGGATCCCCCCAAGAGGTCTTCGATGACCCACAACATGAGCGTACCCAGAGTTTCCTGTCACGCGTCCTCAAGCACTGAATCCGCTGATTCTCGCACGATTTGCCACACGTCTCGGGCCTGTCGATAGTCGACAGGCTTTTTTTTGCCTGTGGATAAATTTTTCTCCCAAACACCCCAAAAGATACGCTGATGCCCATGGTTACCGGCGATACGCCCAGATGCCCGCGATGTGTACAGCCACGGTGACAAGCCCGGTAGTCATGGGTGCATAAACGGTGAGCGGATTGGCATGTGGGCAAGTCGTGATTCCGTCCACAGGCTCACGACATCCTGTACGCAACCACTACGCCTCTTGTCCAAGACTTGGTCAACATTGCAATATATTGTTTTTTAATGGATAAGAATGCTTATCCACAAAAAATGTCCACACCAGTAATCACTACCACAACAGAACTTCTTTTCTCTTTCTTTATATTGATGATGTTATCTCGCAAGGAGGGAAGCCGGCGAGCTTCCGGGTGTGGAAAACCCCTGACGGTTACCCACAGGAGGTTTATACTGGGCCGCTGATTTCGATCTTCGCTTTCATGATCGGCGCGACCGGCGCCATTCGAGGTGCAACGTGGATTACCCCGACCGCTTTGACGTCATCGTCATTGGCGGTGGCCATGCGGGAACCGAAGCCGCTCTGGCCTCCGCCCGCATGGGCTGTCAGACCCTGCTGCTCACACACAACATCGAGACACTGGGCCAGATGTCCTGCAATCCGGCCATCGGCGGCATCGGCAAGAGTCACCTGGTCAAGGAAATCGACGCGCTCGGCGGCGCCATGGCGCTGGCAACCGACCAGGGTGGCATTCAGTTCCGGGTGCTCAACGCCCGCAAGGGGCCAGCGGTACGGGCGACCCGCGCCCAGGCCGATCGCGTGCGCTACAAGGCGGCGATCCGCGGCCTACTGGAGAACCAGCCCGGGCTGACGATCTTCCAGCAGGCAGCCGGCGATCTGATCGTGGATAACGACACGGTACGCGGCGTGGTCACCGAAACCGGTATTCGCTTCCACGCCGAAACGGTGGTGCTATGCACCGGCACCTTCCTCGGCGGCGTGATCCACATCGGCCTGGATCAGAGCCGTGGCGGCCGTGCCGGGGATGCCCCCTCCAACGCCCTGGCCGAACGCCTGCGCGCCTTGCCGTTCAACGTCGCACGGCTCAAGACAGGCACGCCGCCGCGGCTCGATGCCAAGAGCGTCGACTTCTCGGCGCTCGAGGAACAACCCGGCGATACTCCCATCCCGGTGATGTCCTATCTGGGCTCGCGCGCGATGCATCCGCGTCAGGTGAGTTGCCACATCGCCCATACCAATGAACGCACTCACGAGATCATCTTCGCCAATCTCGACCGCTCGCCGATGTATTCCGGGGTGATCGGGGGCGTTGGCCCACGCTACTGCCCGTCGATCGAGGACAAGGTGCATCGCTTCGCCGACAAGGCGAGCCACCAGGTGTTCATCGAACCGGAAGGCCTGGAGACCCGGGAGCTCTACCCCAACGGCATTTCCACCTCGCTGCCCTTCGATGTGCAGCTCGAGGTGGTGCGTTCGATTCGCGGCCTGGAGAATGCCCATATCACGCGGCCCGGTTACGCCATCGAGTACGATTTCTTCGATCCACGCGATCTCAGGCACTCGTTGGAGACCAAGTTTATCCACAACCTGTTCTTCGCCGGACAGATCAATGGCACCACCGGCTACGAGGAAGCCGGTGCCCAGGGCCTGCTGGCCGGGCTCAATGCCGCGCGCCGTGCCAAGGAACTGGCGACGTGGGCGCCGCGTCGCGATGAAGCCTATCTGGGCGTGCTGGTCGATGACCTGATCACCATGGGAACCCAGGAGCCGTATCGCATGTTCACCTCGCGGGCCGAATACCGGCTGCTGCTACGCGAGGACAACGCCGACCTGCGACTCACCGAGATCGGTCGAGAGCTGGGCTTGGTCGACGACGCGCGTTGGGCGGCGTTTGCCACCAAACGCGAGGCCATCGAGCGTGAAAGCGCCCGACTCAAGGCCAGCTGGGTCCAGCCCGGCACGCCCGCTGCGCAGGCCATCGAGGCCAAGACCGGCAAGCCCCTGACACGGGAATACAACCTGATGGACCTGCTCAAGCGCCCCGAACTCGGCTATGCCGATATCGCCGGGCTGGTCGGTGAGGCGGTTGCCGATGACAGCGTCACCGAGCAGGTGCAGATCCAGGCCAAGTACCAGGGCTATATCGACCGCCAGCAGGACGAGATCGACAAGCTCAAGCGTCACGAGGCCACGCCGCTGCCCGAATCGCTGGACTACGATCGGGTCGAGGGCCTGTCCCACGAGATTCGCCAGAAGCTCAAGGCCTCGCGCCCGGCGACCCTGGCCCAGGCCGGACGTATCTCCGGGGTGACCCCGGCGGCGATATCGATCCTGCTGATTCATCTCAAGAAGCGTCGCCTGCTGGACGATAGCCGGGTGGTGAACGGATGACCGCGGGCCTGACGACTCCTGTACTGGAGCCGAAAGTCGTCGCGCTCCTCGATGACGGACTCGCCGAACTGGGACTCTGTCCCGATGCGCGGCAACGCGAACGCCTGTTGGCGTTACTGGCGTTGTTGCACAAGTGGAATCGCGCCTATAACCTCACCGCGGTACGCTCGCTCGATGCCATGGTGACCAGGCATCTGCTCGACAGCGCCGCGGTGCTGCCTGCCGTACATGGACCAGGGCTGCTGGATGTGGGCTCGGGACCGGGGCTGCCGGGGCTGGTCGTCGCGATCCTGCGCCCCGACGTGACGGTGACCCTGCTCGACAGCAACGGCAAGAAAGTGCGTTTTCAACGCCAGGCTGTGCTGGAATTGGGCTTGACGAATGCCGTCCCGGTACAGGCACGGGTCGAGAGTTACGAGGACCGGCCCTTCGCCCAGGTGATTTCGCGGGCATTTGCCAGCCTGGAGGATTTCGTCTCCCTGACCGAGCCTCTGCTGGCTGTCGATGGCGAGTGGTTGGCCATGAAGGGAAGGCTCCTGGAGGACGAGTTGCAACGCTTGCCGGAGGGTGTCGAGCTGGTCGATCGTCAAGCGCTGCGGATCCCGGGAGCACCGGGGCAACGGCATCTGTTGACGCTGTGCCGTCGCCTGACGCCGTAACGAGAACATGCAGGCTGCCCGCCACCAGGGAGCCGGACTCAGGAAGGAAGCCGCTCGTGACCAAGATCATCGCCTTGACCAATCAGAAGGGGGGCGTGGGCAAGACCACCACCGCCGTCAATCTCGCAGCCAGCCTGGCGGCCCTGCATCGGCGGGTGCTGTTGATCGATCTTGACCCCCAGGGGCATGCCACCATGGGCAGTGGTATCGACAAGCACGAACTGGACGGCAGCGTGCTCGACGTGTTGCTGAACGACAAACGCGCCTCCGAAGTGATCCTCGATTGTCCCGATGCCGGCTATGCGCTGCTGCCCAGCAACGGCGACCTGACCGCCGCCGAGGTCGACCTGCTCGATCGCGACGAGGGGCGCGAGCGCTGCCTGGGCGATGGCATTCGCGGGGTGTCCGGCGAGTACGACGTGGTGCTGATCGACTGTCCGCCATCGCTCAACATGCTCACCGTCAATGCCCTGACCGCCGCCGACGGAGTACTGATTCCCCTGCAGTGCGAATTCTATGCACTGGAAGGGCTCTCGGCGCTGCTCGACACCGTCGACCAGATCAAGGTCAGCGTTAACCCCGAGCTGGCGGTCTTCGGCATCGTGCGTACCATGTTCGACTCTCGCAACAGCCTGACGCGCGATGTCAGCAAGCAGTTGCGCGACTATTTCGGTGATACCTTGCTCAAGACCACCGTACCGCGCAACGTACGGGTCGCCGAGGCGCCCAGTCACGGTCTGCCGGTGACCAAATACGCGCGTTTTTCGCGCGGTAGCCAGGCCCATCGGGTGCTGGCCAAGGAATTGATTCGTCGTCTGTCGCTGTAGGCGCAGCGGAACCATTCGAGGAGGTGCCGATGACACGTAAACGCGCTCTGGGACGCGGCCTGGATGCCCTGATCGGTGCCGGTGCTCGCCGCCGTGAGACCCTGGAAGGCGATGCCGAGACGTCCTTGCTCGCCGTCGATGGCAGCGTCGACTTGACGCCCGAGCTGACACCCGAACCGGGTGAACGCCTGGAGCGTCTGCCGCTGGGGCAGTTGTCGCGCGGCAAGTATCAGCCGCGTCGCGATATCCAGCCCGAGGCGCTGGAAGAATTGGCCGACTCGATCCGTGCCCAAGGAGTGATGCAGCCGATCGTGGTGCGCCCGCTCGGCGAGGAGCGTTACGAGATCGTCGCCGGCGAACGACGTTGGCGGGCCGCCCAACTCGCCGAGCTCGATGTCATCCCGGCGGTGATCCGTGACGTCAGCGATCAGGCCGCCCTGGCGCTGGCACTGATCGAAAACATCCAGCGCGAGAACCTCAATCCTATTGAGGAAGCCTTGGCGCACAAGCGCCTGATAGACGAGTTCAAATTGACCCAGCAGCAGGTCGCCGACGCGGTGGGCAAGTCCCGCGCCCAGGTGGCCAACCTGTTGCGGCTGTTGGCACTCGACCCCGAAGTGCAGACCCTGCTCGAACGTGGCGATCTGGACATGGGGCATGCGAGAGCCCTGTTGGGCCTGTCCGGCGCCAAGCAGCGCCAGGCGGCCCATGAAGTGGTCAACAAGGACCTGACGGTGCGTGACACCGAGGCCCTGGTCAAGCGACTGGCCAGCGGTACACCGGCCAAGCCGGCCCGCGAAGCTCCCTCGGCCGACGTCGGGCGGCTGGAGAATCAGCTTGGCGAGCTGCTCGGGGCGCCGGTCAGGATCCAGCATGGTCGCAGCGGCAAGGGGCGCCTGACCATCCGTTATTCGAGCCTCGATGAACTCGACGGCATCCTCGGGCATATTCGCTGAGTTCCCGCCTTGTTTGTTAGCAAGCTAAATTGTTTCATCAGATATTTCTTGCCATTTGGTCGTAAGCTGGCGCGATATCGTGCAGAATCGCGCTGACTTCGGTTGAAGGGGCCGGGGGGCTTCCCTATAATCGCGTCCGGGCTTGCCGCCGGTTCGACTTCGGCAGCGATTTTGGCAGACAGCAGTGCAGACGGAGAGCATGGGAAATCCACCAGCAGCCAAGCTCAAGCGTCCGCGAATCCTGCCTCTGTTGCTCGCTCAGTTCGTGATCATGTGCGCCGCAGCGGGGCTAGGCGCGTACGTGGGTGGCATGGCGGCTGCGGTTTCGGCGTTGCTGGGAGGCGGGGTGGCCTTGCTGCCTAATGCCTACTTTGCCTGGCGGGCCTTTCGCTACCAGGGCGCGCAGCGTACCCGGGATATTATCAAGAGCTTCTATCGCGCTGAAGCCGGTAAGTTTGGTTTGACGGTGGCATTGTTCACGCTGGTGTTCGTGACAGTGCCCCCCTCAAATCCCGCTTTCTTCTTTGGCGCTTACGTGGCGACGCTGTTCGTGCATTGGCTGGGACCCTGGCTACTGCGGCGACCGTCGCACACCTGAAATCGAGGCAGAGCATGGCAGGCAACAACCCGACTCCGACGGAGTATATCCAGCACCACCTGCAGAACCTGACCTTCGGCCGGCACCCGGAACATGGCTGGTCGATCGCCCATTCCGCCGAGGAGGCCTCCGAAATGGGCTTCTGGGCGATCCACCTCGACACCATGGGGTGGTCGATCGGACTGGGGGTGATCTTCCTGCTGATCTTCCGCAAGGCGGGCAAGTTGGCGACCACCGGTGTGCCCGCCGGGCTGCAGAATTTCGTCGAATTGATGGTCGAGTTCGTCGACAACTCGGTGAAGGAAACCTTCCACGGCAAGAGTCGGGTGATCGCGCCTCTGTCGCTGACCATTTTTTGCTGGGTCTTCTTGATGAATCTGATGGACCTGGTACCGGTCGATTTCCTGCCCATGCTGGCGCAGAAGATCGGCGGCTTTTTCGGTGCTGATCCCCAGCACGTTTACTTCAAGGTAGTGCCGACTACCGACGTCAATGCCACCTTGGGCATGTCGCTGTCGGTCTTCGCATTGGTCATTTTCTATACCATTCGCGCCAAGGGTGTCTCCGGCTTCATCGGCGATCTGACCCTGCATCCGTTCAACTCCTCGAACAAGTTGATCCAGGCCCTGTTCATTCCGATCAACTTCATTCTCGAAGCCGTAACCCTACTGGCCAAGCCGATTTCGCTCGGTCTACGTTTGTTCGGAAACCTCTATGCCGGTGAGCTGATCTTCATCCTGATCGCCATCATCGGGCTGTGGCAGCTGCCGCTGCATTTCACCTGGGCGGTGTTCCATCTCCTGGTCATCACCCTGCAGGCCTTTATCTTCATGATGTTGACCATCGTCTATCTGAGCATGGCGGTGGAACAACACTGATTTCGCTGAACCCCTTAACCCGCTAAACCACTTGACTGAAACTGGAGACCATCATGGAAGCACAAATCTTGGGTATGACCGCCGTCGCCGTGTCCCTGCTGATCGGCTTGGGCGCCTTGGGCACCGCCATCGGCTTCGGCATCCTCGGCGGCAAGTTCCTGGAAGGCGCCGCACGTCAGCCGGAAATGATTCCGATGCTGCAGGTGAAGATGTTCATCGTCGCTGGCCTGCTGGACGCCGTGTCCATGATCGGTGTAGGTATTGCGCTATTCTTTACCTTCGCCAACCCGTTTGTCGGTTAAGCCACGGTGGTCGACACGACCCGTTGTGACTTTAACCCCGAACTTGTGACGCGAGAGGTGCTGGCGTGAATCTGAACCTTACCCTGATCGGCCAGGCTATCGCCTTCGCGTTCTTCGTCTGGTTCTGCATGAAGTTTGTCTGGCCACCGATCATGCAGGCCCTGCAGGAACGCCAGAAGAAGATCGCCGATGGCCTGGACGCTGCCAGCCGTGCTACGCGGGACCTCGAGTTGGCGCAGGAACAGGCCGACAAGACCCTGCGTGAGAGCAAGGAGCAGGCAGCCGAAATCCTGGAGCAGGCCCACAAGCGGTCTACCCAGATGGTCGAGGAGGCACGTGACAGTGCTCGCCTGGAAGGTGAGCGCATGATCAACAATGCCAAGTCCGAGATCGAGCAGGAAATCAACCGCGCGAAAGAAGAGCTGCGTGTCCAGGTGTCGCGACTCGCCATCGAAGGCGCAGAGCGGATACTGGAGGCCTCCATCGACGAGAAGAAACACGGCCAGCTCGTCGACAAACTCGCCCAAGAGCTTTGAGGAGGTGACCCATGGCGGAAACGTCTACCGTCGCTCGACCCTACGCCAAGGCGGCGTTCGAGTACGCACGCGAGCATGAGGCACTTTCTACCTGGTCCGAGCGGCTTGGCAAGCTAGGCCGGGTCGTTGCCGATCGTGACATGCAGAAAGTTCTTTCCCATCCTAAGCTTGATACGGCATACAAGATCGAGCTTCTGATCGAGATTGCCGATGTCAAGGGCGATGACGCTATCCGGCGTTTCCTCGATTACCTGGGAGAGAAAGGACGCCTGCAGGCACTGGCAGCGATTGCGCAGCAGTTCGAAGCGTTTCGCGCCGACCATGAGAAGCGCGTGGAAGTGACCATCGTGTCGGCTTTCGCACTGGATGCCGAGCAGCAGGACAAGCTCAGCAGTGCACTCAAGAAGCGTCTCAATCGCGAAATCTCCATTACCACTCAGGTGGACCCTGCCTTGTTGGCTGGCGTCATCCTGCGTGCCGGTGACACCGTCATTGACGGTTCGGTGCGCGGTCGACTGAATCGCCTCCACGAGGCCCTTTCCGCCTGAGTCTGAGGGACATGGCATGCAGCAACTGAATCCTTCCGAGATCAGCGACATCATCAAGCAGCGTATCGAGAAGCTGGATGTCGCATCCGAAGCCCGCAATCAGGGCACCATCGTCAGCGTTTCCGACGGCATCGTGCGTATTCACGGCCTCGAAGACGCCATGTTCGGCGAGATGATCGAATTCCCCGGTGGTATCTACGGCATGACGCTCAACCTCGAGCGTGACAGTGTGGGGGTCGTGGTACTGGGCGACTACCTGCTGCTCGAAGAGGGCATGACCGCTCAGTGTACCGGCCGCATCCTCGAGGTGCCGGTGGGACCCGAACTGGTCGGCCGCGTGGTCGATGCACTGGGCAACCCCATCGATGGCAAGGGCGATATCAATGCCAAGATGACCGACGCCGTGGAAAAGGTCGCGCCGGGCGTCATCACCCGTCAGTCCGTCGACGAGCCGGTGCAGACCGGTCTCAAGTCGATCGACTCGATGGTGCCGATCGGTCGCGGCCAGCGTGAGCTGATCATCGGCGACCGCCAGATCGGCAAGTCGGCGATCGCCGTCGATACCATCATCAACCAGAAAGGCAAGGATATCACCTGCGTCTACGTGGCGATCGGCCAGAAGCAGTCGACCATTGCCAACGTGGTGCGCAAGCTCGAAGAACATGGCGCGATGGAACATACCATCGTGGTCGCTGCCGGCGCCGCTGATCCGGCCCCGATGCAGTTCCTGGCCGCCTATTCCGGTTGCACCATGGGCGAGTACTTCCGCGATCGCGGCGAAGACGCGCTGATCGTCTACGACGATCTCTCCAAGCAGGCCGTGGCCTATCGCCAGGTATCGCTGCTGTTGCGTCGTCCGCCGGGCCGTGAAGCCTATCCGGGTGACGTCTTCTACCTGCACTCGCGTCTGCTCGAGCGCGCCGCGCGCGTCAATGCCGACTATGTCGAGAAGTTCACCAATGGCGAGGTGAAGGGCAAGACAGGTTCATTGACCGCATTGCCGATCATCGAGACTCAAGGGGGCGACGTCTCGGCGTTCGTGCCGACCAACGTGATCTCGATCACCGACGGCCAGATCTTCCTCGAGACCAACCTCTTCAATGCGGGGATCCGTCCGGCCATCAACGCCGGTCTGTCGGTATCCCGCGTGGGCGGTGCGGCGCAGACCAAGATCATCAAGAAACTCGGTGGTGCCGTGCGTCTGGCACTGGCCCAGTATCGCGAGCTGGCGGCCTTCTCGCAGTTCGCTTCCGACCTGGATGAAGCGACCCGCAAGCAACTCGAACACGGTCAGCGCGTCACCGAGCTGATGAAGCAGCATCAGTACTCGCCGCTGTCGGTGGCCGAGATGGCGCTGTCGCTGTATGCCGCCGATCAGGGCTATCTGGACGACGTGGATGTCAACAAGGTGTTGGACTTCGAGAGTGCTCTGCACGGCTACATGAAGGCCGAACATGGCGAACTGCTCGACAAGATCAACCAGACCGGCGACTACAACGACGAGATCCAGCAGGGGTTGAAAGAGGGTCTCGAGAAGTTCAAGGCCACTCAGAGCTGGTAATCCATTGACCCGTTCCGGGGTTCCGGAGCGGGCCAAACAAGCTTGTGAGGCCGAGAACGAGAGGGTAGATCGCTATGGCAGCTGCAAAAGAGATACGCACCCAGATCGGGAGCATCAAGAACACGCAGAAGATCACCAGCGCCATGGAGATGGTCGCTGCATCGAAGATGCGTAGAGCCCAGGATCGCATGAGGGCGAGTCAGCCTTATGCCCGGCAGATCCGCAATGTCGTCGCTCATCTCGCCGATGCCAACCCCGAGTATCGGCATGACTACATGATCGAGCGCGAGGTCAGGCGGGTCGGTTACATCGTGGTTTCCAGCGACCGCGGCCTGTGCGGCGGTTTGAACGTCAATATGTTCAAGTCGGTGCTCAAGGATGCCAAGAGCTGGCGCGACCAGGGAGTGGAACTGCAGTTCTGCGCCCTGGGGGCCAAGGCCAGCGGCTTCTTCCGCAAGTACGGTGGCGAATTGGTGGCCGCCCGAAGTGGCCTCGGCGAGGCGCCGGAGGTTCAGGACCTGATCGGCAGTATCAAGATCATGTTGGAGGCGTATGACGGGGGACGCATCGACCGCTTGTTCGTGGTGTACAACGAGTTCGTCAACACCATGACCCAGCGACCGGTCGTGCGCCAGTTATTGCCCCTGTCTACCGATATTGGTGGCGACACGCAAGACCAAGAACAGACGCGTCCCAGGACTTGGGACTACCTGTATGAGCCGGATGCCAAGGCGCTGCTGGATAACTTGCTGGTGCGCTTCATCGAGTCGCAGGTCTATCAGGCGGTGGTCGAGAACGCCGCCTGCGAACAGGCCGCACGGATGATCGCCATGAAGAGCGCCACTGACAATGCTGGCAATCTGATCGATGACTTGGAGCTGGTGTATAACAAGGCCCGTCAGGCGGCCATTACCCAGGAAATCTCCGAGATCGTTGGCGGTGCCGCAGCCGTATAGCGCCGCAGGAAGATGCCCGGGCTGACAGTTCTCCTTCGGTGGAGCGCCACCCGGTGGAACGCCACCCGGTGGAACGCCACCCGGTGGAACGCCACCCGAGGCGTTTTCAGGCAAAACAGGTTTCATTTGCAGGTATTTAAGAGGAACCAAGATGAGCGGACGTATCGTACAAATCATCGGCGCGGTGATTGACGTAGAGTTTCCGCGGGACTCCGTGCCCAAGGTCTACGACGCGCTGAAAGTCTCGCAGGGCGAGACGATTCTGGAAGTCCAGCAGCAGCTGGGAGATGGCGTGGTGCGTGCCATCGCCATGGGCTCCACCGAGGGCCTGAAGCGCGGCCTCGAGGTCGTGGATACCGAAGCCCCCATTTCCGTGCCGGTCGGCAAGGAAACCCTGGGCCGGATCATGAACGTGCTCGGCGAGCCGATCGACGAAGCCGGCGAGATTGGTGAACAGGAGCGCATGCCGATCCACCGCCAGGCGCCGACCTATGCCGATCAGGCAGCCACCAACGAACTGCTCGAAACAGGCATCAAGGTCATCGATCTGGTGTGCCCGTTCGCCAAGGGCGGCAAGGTCGGCCTGTTTGGTGGTGCCGGGGTGGGCAAGACCGTCAACATGATGGAGCTGATCCGTAACATCGCCACCGAGCATAGCGGTTACTCGGTGTTTGCCGGTGTCGGTGAACGTACCCGTGAGGGTAACGATTTCTACTACGAAATGCAGGAGTCGAACGTTCTCGACAAGGTCTCGCTGGTGTACGGGCAGATGAACGAACCGCCCGGCAACCGCTTGCGTGTGGCCCTGACCGGGTTGACCATCGCCGAGAAGTTCCGTGACGAAGGCCGTGACGTGTTGTTGTTCATCGACAACATCTACCGTTACACCCTGGCGGGGACCGAGGTGTCGGCACTGCTGGGTCGCATGCCGTCGGCGGTGGGGTATCAGCCGACACTGGCCGCGGAGATGGGCGTATTGCAGGAGCGCATCACTTCCACCAAGACCGGCTCGATCACTTCCGTACAGGCCGTTTACGTGCCCGCGGACGACTTGACCGACCCGTCGCCGGCGACCACCTTCGCCCACCTGGATGCCACCGTGGTACTGGCGCGTTCGATCGCCGAGCTGGGCATCTACCCGGCCATCGATCCGCTGGATTCCACCTCGCGCCAGCTGGATCCGCTGGTGGTCGGGGAAGAGCACTACAACACCGCGCGTGGGGTGCAGAACGTTCTGCAGCGCTACAAGGAACTCAAGGACATCATCGCGATCCTGGGTATGGACGAGCTGTCTGATGAGGATAAGCTGTCCGTCAACCGGGCGCGCAAGATCCAGCGCTTCCTGTCGCAGCCGTTCTTCGTCGCCGAGGTCTTCACCGGCTCCTCCGGCAAGTACGTGTCGTTGAAAGAAACCATCCGTGGTTTCCAGGGCATCTTGAACGGCGATTACGACGAGCTGCCGGAGCAGGCCTTCTACATGGTGGGAACGATCGACGAAGCCGTCGAGAAAGCCAATTCCATGCAGTAAGGCCGTCCACCCAGAGGGGACATAGCTATGGCGAAAAGCTTCAAGTGCGAGATCGTCAGTGCCGAGGCGTCGATCTTCTCGGGCGAGGTCGAGCAGGTCATCGCGGCCGGAGTGATGGGGGATCTGGGGATACTCCCGGGGCATGCCCCGTTGCTGACCGAACTCCAGCCGGGCCCGGTTCGGGTCATCCACGATGGTGGCGAGGAAGAAAACTACTATGTCACGGGTGGCTTCCTCGAAGTCCAGCCTGACCTGGTTTCGGTCCTGGCCGACACCGCCGTGCGCGCCGCGGACCTCGACGAGGCAGCTGCCGAGGAAGCCCGGCAGCATGCGCTGAGAGAAATCAACGACTCATCCGCGGAAATCGACTACGGCCGGGCGGCGGCGGAGCTCGCCGAGGCGGTGGCGCAGTTGCGCACCATCCAGCAATTGCGCAAGAAGGCAGGCAAGGGCTGAGTCGATCGACTTGACTGGCTGCGTAAGCGCCCCTTGGAGTCATTCAAGGGGCGTTTTTTGTCACGCGTCCCCGTGGCTCGAGGGCAGACCTTGGCCGTCGTGGAAGCGTCAAAAGGATGCCCATGTCATTGAATGAAACCCTGAGTGAACAGAAGGCCATATTGGTGTCGGCCGTGGAGAAGAACGACACCGATGTGCTGGATGCATTGCTGCCCGAGTTGCGTGCCGCGGATATCGCCGAAGTCCTCGAGGAGATTGCCGAGGAGGATGACGATACCCCCACCGTCTTCGCCTTGCTCAATCTGCTGTCGCTCGAGCGTCGTGCCAATGTGTTCGGTTACCTGCCGGCGGAATTGCAGGGTGAATTGACCGAATCGATGTCCGACGAGACGCTGCTCGCGCTGTTCGAGGAAATGGGAGCCGACGAGCGCGCCGACCTCTTCAACCTGCTCGACGAGGATCGCCGCGAAGGCTTGTTGCGCCGCATGGCGCGTCAGGAACGCGAAGACATCAAGCGGCTGGCCAGCTACGAGGAAGGCACCGCCGGGTCGGTGATGACCTCCGACTACGTGGCCATTCCCAGCGGCATGACGGTGTCCCAGGCGATGATGCGGGTCCGCCAGACGGCACCGGATGCCGAGACGGTCTATCAGATCTATATCGTGGACCATGAAGGGTGTCTTGCCGGCACGCTATCGCTTCGCCAACTGATGGTGGCGCGTCCCGGCGCCAGGGTCGACGACCTGATGATCAAGGACGTGATCAGGGCGCGTGTCGATGATCCCCAGGAAGAGGTGGCACGGCTGGTGGCGCGCTATGACCTGCTGGCGGTGCCGGTGATCGATGCCGAGGAGCGTCTGGTGGGAATCGTGACCCACGATGATGCCATGGACGTGGCCGAATCGGAGGCTACCGAAGATATCCACAAGGGGATGTCGATCGGCCAGCTGGGAGACGGGGTCAGCCGGGTGCCGCTGTGGAGTCTGTATCGCAAGCGCATCGTGTGGCTGGTACTGCTGGTGTTCGCCAACCTGTTTTCCGGGGCCGGCATCGCCTATTTCGAGGATCTCATCACGGGCCAGGTGGCGCTGGTGTTCTTCCTGCCGCTGTTGATCGGTAGCGGGGGCAATGCCGGTGCCCAGGCCGCGACACTGATGGTACGCGGCATGGCGACCGGGGATGTGGGGGTCAAGGACTGGGGCAAGCTGCTGGGGCGCGAGCTGCTGGTGGCCGGCTCGCTGGGCGCGACGATGGCGATCGCCGTGGCACCGATCGGGGTGTTGCGCGGCGGTGAAGCGGTCGCCATGGTGGTGGCCATGAGCATGGTGACCATCGTGCTGTTCGGCAGCTTGCTGGGGATGTGCCTGCCCTTCCTGCTCGATCGGCTGGGCTGGGATCCGGCCACGGCCTCGGCACCACTGGTGACGACGCTGATCGACGCCTCTGGCGTGTTGATCTATTTCAGCATCGCCACGGCGATCCTCAGCGGGCTCTGAGCGACTATCCGGTCCGCCTGAGGCGACATGCCCCCTGCTACCCGACGGCTTTGCCCCAATCGGGTGGGCAGGCGGACAGCATCGGCAAAGATGTGTATGCTCTTTGCGGCCAGTCGAGGGAGACGCCGCGCAGGCGTGTGACTGGCGCTGGTCCTGCCCGTTCCAGGGTGGCATTGAATGTTCCGGCTAATGGGGAAACCTCCAATGGATTGGCTCCAGGTTTTTGTTCTTTCCGTCGTGCAGGGCGTTACCGAGTTCCTGCCGATTTCCAGCTCCGCCCATCTGATTCTGGTACCCGAACTCACTGCCTGGCCCGATCAGGGGCTGGCCTTCGATGTGGCGTTGCACGTGGGCACGCTGCTGGCGGTGGTAGTGTATTTTCGTCGCGATCTGGCACGCATGTGTGTCAGTTGGATCGCTTCCCTGCGCGGACGCCCCACCGACGAAGATGGCCGCCTGGCCTGGTGGGTGCTGCTGGCGACCATTCCGGTGGGGCTGATGGGGCTGCTGTTTCACGACATCATCGCGATCGGCATGCGATCTCCCTTGATACTGGCCGGCAGCCTGATCGGCTTCGGCCTGCTGTTGAGCTATGCCGACTGGGGCAAGAGAGGGTATCGGAGCGAGTATCAACTGACCTTGAAAGATGCCCTGCTGATCGGTTTCGCCCAGGCGCTGGCGCTGATTCCCGGCACCTCGCGTTCGGGCATCACCATCACGGCGGCGCTGCTGCTGGGCATGAGCCGCGAGGGGGCGGCACGTTTCTCCTTCCTGCTGTCGATTCCGGTGATCGTGCTGGCCGGGGGGCTCGAGGCCTGTACCCTGGTGCTCGACCCGAGGGTCGTCGACTGGCCGGCGCTGGTAAGCGGGACGCTGTTGTCGGGGATCAGCGCCTTCCTGTGCATTCATTACTTCCTGGCCTTCATCAAGCGCATCGGTATGCAGCCCTTCGTGGTCTATCGGGTGGTCTTCGGGCTGTGGTTATTGTGGTTCTTCTGGTAGGCCCGATGTGGGAGACTCGATCCATGATCACGCTTCGTAGCTTGTCAGCATGGGCAATGCTGGCGCTTCTGGCATTGCTGGCGGGGTGTTCGGATAGCGATCCTGAACTCGATTCGCCGGTACGCATGGAAGGCGATATCTTCGGGACCTTCTACCAGGTCACCATCGCCGAGCCGCTGACCAGGGAGCGCGCCAGCACCCTGGAAGCGGGCTTCGGCCAGGTACTCGAAGAGGTCGATGCCTCGATGTCCACCTACCGGGAGGACTCGGAACTGATGGCCTTCAACGAGGCGCCGATAGGCGAATGGCAGCCCCTGTCCGGGGAGCTGATCGAGGTGTTGGCGATCAGCCAGGCGGTGTCCAGGGCCAGTGGGGGTGCCTTCGATATCACTGTCGGGGGGCTGGTCAACCTGTGGAGCTTTGGTCCCGAGGCCCGGCCTCGGGAAATTCCCGGGGCCGCGGAGCTGAAAGCGCGACTCGCCGAGGTCGGTCATGGCAAGCTGGAACTGGATGTGGAGAAGCGGCGCGCGCGACGCCTCAGTGATATCTTCGTGGATCTGTCTGGCGTCGCCAAGGGGTATGCTACCGATAAGGTGGCGGCCTATCTCGACGCCCAGGGCATTGAACATTATTTGATCAATATAGGTGGCGAGCTGATCGTCAGGGGCTATCGTGATGGAGACGAGAGCCCGTGGCGCATCGGTGTCGAAGTCCCCGATGGCAGGCGCCGGGTCGCCCAGCATATCCTGCCGCTACACGATATCTCGGTGGCGACCTCGGGCGATTACCGCAACTATTTCGAGGAGGACGGCCAGCGTTTCTCGCACACCATCGATCCTCGCACTGGCTACCCGGTCCGCCATTCACTGGCCTCGGTGACTGTGGTCCACGAGTCCAATGCCTGGGCCGATGCCTGGGCCACGGCGCTGCTAGTGATGGGGCCGGAGAAAGCCATGGCGTTGGCTCGTGAACGGGACCTCCGGATACTGACCCTGGTACGCGACGGCGAAGGCTGGGCTAGCCAGGCCAGCCCGGCCTTCGTCGACTTCTTCGGTAAGGCGGCGCTGGCCGAGACGGGCATCGCGTTGCCCGATGACGAAACGAACAGTGACAGATACAAGGAGTCATGATGACGCTCGATGTGGTGATTCTGGCAGCCGGGCAAGGCAAGCGGATGCGCTCGAACAAGCCCAAGGTGCTGCATCGGCTGGCTGGCAAGCCGATGGTGCGTCATGTGATCGACACGGCGTCGCAACTGGGTGCCGATCGCCTGCATGTGGTGGTGGGACATGGTGGCGACCAGGTTCGCGTGGCGCTGGGGGATTGCCCCGCGCATTTCGCCGTGCAGGAGGAACAGAAGGGCACCGGCCACGCCGTGTCCCAAGCGCTGGGCGCCTTGGGCCACGACAAGGTGCTGGTGCTGTACGGCGATGTCCCGCTGATTCGACGCGATACGCTGGCGGCGCTGCTGGCGAAGGTCGACGAACGGCACATGGGGCTGTTGACCGTGACCCTCGACGACCCCGACGGTTATGGGCGCATCCTGCGCAATGGCGAAGGCCAGGTGGTGGCCATCGTCGAACACAAGGACGCCAGCGGTGCCGAACGCGCGGTGCGCGAGTGCAACACCGGGATCATGGCCATGACCGCTGCCCAGCTCAAGCGCTGGCTGCCGCAGCTCTCGGCCGACAATGCCCAGGGCGAGTACTACCTGACCGATGTGATCGCCATGGCCGCCGCCGAAGGGGTGATCATCGCTACCGCCCAGCCGTCGAGCCCGCTGGAAGTGGAAGGGGTCAACGACCGCACTCAGATGGCGAGTCTCGAACGTGCCTACCAACTCACGATCGCCGAACGACTGATGGACGACGGCGTGGCCCTGGCCGATCCCGCGCGCCTGGATGTGCGCGGTACCCTGACCTGCGGTCATGACGTCGAGATCGACGTCGGTTGTGTCTTCGAAGGCGAGGTGGAGCTGGGCGAAGGCGTGCGCATCGGCCCTTACTGCGTGATTCGCGACAGCCATATCGGTGCGGAGAGCGTGGTCGAGGCCCATTGCGTGGTCGAGGGCGCGGTGGCGGCCGGATTCAATCGTATCGGCCCCTTTGCCCGGTTGCGTCCCGGCTCGCGACTGTCGGTACGCGCCAAGGTCGGCAATTTCGTCGAGACCAAGAACGCCGAGGTCGGCGAGGGCAGCAAGATCAACCACCTGAGTTATGTCGGCGATGCTCGCCTGGGGCGGGAGGTGAACGTCGGTGCCGGCACCATCACCTGCAATTACGACGGCGCCAACAAGCATCACACCGAGATCGGCGACGAGGTCTTCATCGGCTCCAATACCGCCCTCGTCGCGCCGGTGACCGTGGGACGAGGCGCGACCGTGGGGGCTGGCTCGACCATCAGCAAGGATGTCGCCGACGGTGCGCTGGCGGTGGCGCGCGGGCGTCAGATAAGCAAGGCCGACTGGCCGAGACCGCGCAAGAGCTCGGCCAAGGACCAATAAAGGAGAGATCGGCATGTGTGGAATCGTGGGAGCGGTCGCCGAGCGTAACGTTCAGGGCATTCTGCTCGAGGGATTGCGGCGCCTCGAGTATCGCGGCTATGACTCGGCGGGCATGGCGGTACTCTCGGCGGATGCCCGCCTCAATCGTCAGCGCACCATGGGCAAGGTCGCCGCGCTGGATGCACGGCTCAAGGAGGGCCCGCTCAATGGCAGCGTGGGCATTGCGCATACCCGGTGGGCGACCCATGGGCGCCCCAGCGAGGGCAATGCCCACCCCCACCAGTCCGGTGACAGTCTGGCCGTGGTGCACAACGGCATCATCGAGAACTTCGAGAGTCTCAAGGCCGAACTCGAGGGCCAGGGCTATGTCTTCACCTCGGAGACCGACACCGAAGTCGTCGCCCATCTGCTGGCTCGCGAATTTACCCGTCACCGGGACCTGTTGATGGCCGTGCAGCGGGTGCTGGCCATGCTGGACGGTGCCTATGCGCTGGGTGTGGTGCACAAGGACGAGCCGGGCGTGGTGATCGGGGCACGCAAGGGCAGTCCACTGGTGGTCGGGGTCGGCATCGAGGAAGCCTTTCTGGCCTCCGACCCACTGGCGCTGTTGCAGGTCACCGACCGCTTCATCTATCTCAAGGAAGGCGACGTGGTGCGCCTGTCGCAGAAAGGGACGGTCGAGATCTTCGACCATCGCGGTGCGATGGCGGAGCGTCCGGTGCAGGTCTTCGAGCATGGCGATGGCGCTGCCAGCAAGGGCGAGTATCGCCACTTCATGCTCAAGGAGATCCATGAGCAGCCACAGGTGATCGCGGCGACGCTGGAAGGGCGCCTGAGCGAGCGCGGGGTGCTGGTCAAGAGTTTCGGGGCCAACGCCGAGGTGCTGTTCTCGCGGGCCAAACAGGTCCATATCGTCGCCTGCGGTACCAGCTATCATGCCGGCATGGTGGCGCGTTACTGGCTGGAGCGCTACGCCGGCCTTCCCACCCAGGTGGAAGTGGCCTCCGAATACCGCTACCGGCAGGTGGTCGTGCCCGAGGGCACGCTGTTCGTGACGTTGTCACAGTCCGGCGAGACCGCCGATACCTTGGCCGCATTGCGCTTTGCTCAGCACAGCGGCTATCTGGGCAGCCTGGCGATCTGCAACGTACCGGGAAGCTCGCTGGTGCGCGAATCCGATCTCACGCTGATGACCCAGGCCGGTCCCGAGATCGGCGTGGCCTCCACCAAGGCCTTTACCACCCAGTTGACGGCGCTGCTGCTTTTCACCCTCGCGCTGGGCAAGCAGCGGGGCATGGAGGAGGCGCGTCAGACGGCGATCATCACGGCGCTGCGTGGCTTGCCCACGCTGCTCAGCCAGGTGCTGGCGCTGGATGGGCAGATCGAAACGCTGTCGGCGGCCTTCGCCGAGAAACACCATGCCCTGTTCCTGGGGCGTGGCGCGCATTTCCCCATCGCCCTGGAGGGCGCGCTCAAGCTCAAGGAAATCTCCTATATCCACGCCGAAGCCTATCCGGCGGGGGAACTCAAGCACGGTCCCCTGGCGCTGGTCGACAGCGAAATGCCGGTCATCTCGGTCGCGCCCAACGATGAGCTGCTCGACAAGCTCAAGTCGAATCTCCAGGAGGTGCGGGCGCGTGGCGGAGAATTGTTCGTGTTCGCCGATGAGCAGGTGGCGATCAATGCGGAGGAAGGCGTGCATATCCTGCGCTTGCCGCATGTCGACGAGGCGCTGACGCCGATCCTCTACACCTTGCCGCTGCAACTGCTGTCCTACCATGTGGCGGTGCTCAAGGGCACCGACGTGGACCAGCCCCGCAACCTGGCCAAATCGGTGACGGTGGAGTAGGCGGTGAAGCAAGGGCTACACCCGGGGAGGAGCTGATGGCCAGGCTCCACCTGGGCCTGGCCATGTGGGCCAACAGTGACTGGCGCGGTGGCCTCTATGCCCCCCATGGTGGCCAGGAGGGACGGCTCGCTGACTATGCTCGGGTGTTCAGCGCCGTCGAGGGCAACACCACCTTCTACAGCGGGGCGCCGCGTGCCGAGACGGTCGCCGCCTGGGCGCACCAGGCGCCGCGGTCGTTTCGTTTCTGCTTCAAGTTACCGGCTAACCTGACCCACGAAAGGCGCCTGATCGGTATCGAGGCCGAATTCGAGGCCTTCTTCGAACGGCTGGCACCGCTGCACGACCGCATGGGCCCCACCATGGTGCAATTGCCGCGCGATTTTGGTGAACAGGAATTGCCGCAGTTGGATCGGCTGCTGACACGCTGGCCTGACGAATTCCCCTGTGCGGTGGAGGTGCGACACAGTGAATTTTTCCACAAGGGGAAGGTCGAGGTTGCACTCAACCGCCTGTTGATAAGTCATGGTGTGGATCGAGTGATGCTCGATGTCCGTCCCTTGTTCGCCACGGCGGCGAACGGCGATCCTCGTCTGCTCAAGGCACAGGGGGAAAAGCCAAAACGCCCATTACACGTGATTTCCACGGGCGATCACCCGCTGGTACGATTCATCGGCCATCTGGACGATGACCTCAACGATGCCTATTTCACCCCGTGGATCGAACGGCTCATCTTGTGGATAAAACAGGGGAAAACCCCTTTTCTCTTTGTGCACACGCCGGACAATCGGCAGGCTCCCGAATTGGCGCGACGTTTCCATGCCAGGCTCGCCCGGCAGTATGCCTTGCCGTCACTCGCTGCCTTTGCCGGTGAAGCGCAGTCCACACTGTTTTGAGTGCCGCCTGACGTACGAAAAGGGACGGAAGGCGCTCGGTTTCCCCTAGCCATCAAGCGTATGATCGGATAGTTTTACCGCTCAGATACCGGCTACCCATCGATTTTCCTGAAATGTAACGGCAACATCGTCGTTTCCGGAACAAAACGGCCGGTATTCCGCTTCTCCCACGGCACCGAACGAACCGGGTACCGGCGGAGGAGTCGCTGGCAGCGATCCTGCCTGGATCCTGTCATGTCTTGATGGCGTCCTGTGACCCAGGATGCCAAGGGCGTGGCAACAACAAGCACAAGCCGCCATCGCATCCGACCGATCGTTGGCGACACGCAATCCAAGGTGAAACATGTCCAAACTCTCCCACGCACAATGGTCATCCCGGCTGACCTTCATCCTCGCCGCTACCGGTTCCGCGGTCGGCCTGGGCAATATCTGGAAATTTCCTTATATGGTGGGCGACAGTGGCGGCGCCGCTTTCGTACTCGTCTACCTGCTCTGTATCGCCCTGATCGGTCTACCGATCCTGATCGCCGAGTGGCTGATCGGCCGGCGGGGCCAGAAGAATCCCATCAATACCATGGCCGAACTGGCCGAGCAGTCGGGGCATAACCGTGCCTGGGTGCTGGTGGGCGTCAGCGGCGTCCTGGGGGCCTTCCTGATCCTGTCGTTCTATAGCGTGATCGGTGGCTGGTCGCTGTCCTATACGCTGAGCTCGGTGACCGGTGCCTTCAGCGGCCAGGACGCTGAGGGTGTCAACGCCCTGTTCAACAGCCTGCTGGCCAGCCCCGGGATCCTGCTGTTGTGGCATTCGGCCTTCATGCTGCTGGTGATCGGCATCGTTGCCCGGGGGGTGACCAAGGGCCTGGAAGGGGCGGTGCGTACCCTGATGCCGGCGCTGGGGGTCCTGCTGCTGGTGCTGGTGGGTTACGGTATCGCCTCCGGCTATTTCGGCGAGACGCTGGCCTTCATGTTCAACCCCGACCTGGGGGCTCTGAGCGGCGGCGTGGTGCTGGCGGCCATGGGCCAGGCCTTCTTCACCCTGTCACTGGGCATGGGCATCATGATGGCCTACGGCTCCTACCTGGGGGAGGACGTGAATCTGCTCGCCACCGCGCGTACCGTGATCATCCTGGATACCCTGGTGGCGCTGGTCTCCGGCCTGGCGATCTTTCCCATCGTCTTCGCCAATGGCCTGGATGCCGGTGAAGGACCGGGGCTGATCTTCGTCACCCTGCCGCTGGCCTTCGGCAACATGACCGGCGGGACTATCCTCGGGCTGATGTTCTTCCTGCTGCTGACCTTCGCCGCCCTGACATCGGCGATCTCGCTGCTCGAGCCGGTGGTGGAGTTCGTCGAGGAACGCACTCCGCTGTCGCGAGGGGGCGCCACGCTGGTGGCCGGGATCGCCACTTGGGCGCTGGGTATCGCCGCGCTGCTGTCGTTCAACGTGTGGAGCGAGGTGTCGATCGTCGGGCTGAGTATCTTCGATTTCCTGGATACCCTGACCAGCAAGTTCCTGTTGCCCTTGACTGGCCTCGCCGCCATCGTCTTCGTCGCCTGGTGCCTGGACCGCCAGAGTGTCCGTCAGGAGCTGGCACTGGGTAGCACCGGTGAGATGTTATGGAACGCCACGGCACGCTATATTGCGCCGATCGGTGTGATCATCGTGTTTATCGGCAGTCTGTAATAAGCGCCGAATGACCTTCCGAGCCCCGGCGATCCCCGGGGCTCATTCGCTGGCGGATCCGCAACGCTCGCTTGGCGCCGCTTCGATCGCTATTGCATCAGTTCATCGTCGAACCCGGCGATGTCCCGCTCCAGCTGCTTGAATTCGTTGTGTAGCTCGATGCCGCGCCGGGCCCTCAGATAACGCACGGCAGCACTCTTCTGGCGTTGCTTGTGTTCGGCCACTTCCATGCTCATGAAGATGTCGAGAAGTTCGTTCTTGACGGAGGACACCTGTTCGACATTACGCATGATCGACTCTCCTGGCTTACGGTGAACGTATCGGGTTCCTGCAGTTGTTACGACACGTCACTACTTACTATAACCCACTTGACAGAATGATGACGACGTGGGTGACAACGCTTATCTCACTCAAGATGTGACAATCGACCGGCCAAGTGGGGCATACTGTGCGCATCGATTGCCTCGGATCGGGCCGAAGCATCGGCCATTGAAGAAGTGTGCGTTATGCAACCAATTGCAAAATATGTGACGAAGAGCCGCGCGATAGCGCAAGAGACATGCCGTCAAGGAGCGAGCCGTGAGCCGTGCCCTATTCGATGAGTTAAGAGGCCGCATGGAGCACTTTCGTCGCTCCGAACAGAAGGTGGCGCGCTTCGTGCTGCGGAATCCCGACGAAGTCATTCATATGCGCATCGTCGACCTGGCCACCGAAGCCAAGGTCAGCGAACCCACCGTGGTACGCTTCTGCCGGGCATTGGGCTGCAATGGTTTCCAGGACTTCAAGCTCCGGCTCGCCCAGATGCTGGCCAGCGGCAGCCAGTTTGCCCAGTTCTCGATGAACGATAGCGACAGCGTCGCCGAGTTCTCCCACAGCATCTTCGACTCCACCGTGGGGACCCTGCTGTCGGTGCGTGACCGTCTCGACAACGATGCCCTGGGCAAGGCCGTCAACGCGCTGGCCATGGCCAACCGGGTCGAGTTCTACGGCTTCGGTGCCTCGGGGGCCGTGGCCTTCGACGCCCAGCACAAGTTCTTCCGCCTGCAGATTTCCACCTCCGCCTACTCCGACCCGCACATGCAGAACATGTCGGCGGTGACGCTGAAGCAGGGCGATGTGGTGGTGGCGATCTCCCAGACCGGCCGTACCCGGGCCCTGGTGGCCAGCGTGCGCCTGGCTCGTGAGGCCGGTGCCACGGTGATCGGCCTGTGTCCCAGCGATTCGCCGCTGGCCGAAGAGGTCACCTTGCCGCTGTACATCGATGTGCATGAGGATACCGAGATCTATACCCCGATGAGCTCGCGCATCGCGCATCTGGTGCTGATCGACGTGCTGGCGGTAGGGGTGGCCAAGACCCGTGGCCCCAAGCTTGCCGAGCAGTTGAAGGCGGTGAAGAAGAGCCTCAATCCGTTGCGTTTTCCGGAGCCGGAGGGCAAGACATAGACTTGTAGCTACGGGCTACGGGCTACGGGCTACGGGCTACGGGCTACGGGCTACGGGCTACGGATATAAGCACTGCGCGGAAAGTTCTCCATCGTGGCGCTTATTGCTCGCAGCTCGGAGCGTGTTGCCAGCCCCGCTGGCGGGGCCGATATGTTAAGCTAATCGTCCATTTTTCTACCTCTAGTGCCTGCCTGCTATGGACGACGTCACGGCGATTCTCGATCATCTCAACCCCGCGCAGCGCGAGGCGGTCAGCGCCCCCCAAGGCAACATGCTGGTACTGGCAGGGGCCGGTTCCGGCAAGACCCGGGTACTGGTGCATCGCATCGCCTGGCTGCTGCAGACCGAGGGGCTGTCGCCCTATGCCATCCTCGCCGTGACCTTCACCAACAAGGCCGCCCGCGAGATGCGCACCCGTCTGGAGGCGCTGTTGGGCCTGTCGTTACGCAACATGTGGGTAGGCACCTTCCACTCCATTGCCCACCGCCTGCTGCGTACCCACTGGCAGGACGCCCGTCTGCCGCAGCATTTCCAGATCATCGACAGCGACGACCAGTTGCGCCTGATCAAGCGCCTGCTCAAGGATCATCGGATCGACGACGAGCGCTTCCCACCGCGCCAGGTGCAGTACTTCATCTCCGGCTGCAAGGAAGAGGGCCTGCGTCCGCATCAGGTAGATGCCCATGGCGACACCTACATGACGCAGATGGTCGAGCTCTACGAGCGCTACCAGCTGACCTGCGAGCGAGGCGGACTGGTCGACTTCGGCGAGTTGCTGCTCAGGAGTCTCGAACTGCTGCGCGACAACCCGGCGCTGCTGACCCATTATCGCGAGCGCTTCGCCCATGTGCTGGTCGACGAGTTCCAGGATACCAACACCCTGCAGTATGCCTGGCTGAAGCTGCTCACCGGCGACCAGGCCGGGATGACGGTGGTCGGCGACGATGACCAGTCGATCTACGGTTGGCGCGGTGCTCGGGTCGAGAATATCCGTCGTTTCGAGCAGGAATTCCGTGATACCCGAACCGTGCGCCTGGAGCAGAACTATCGCTCCACCAGCGCCATTCTCGACGCCGCCAATGCGCTGATCACCCACAATGCCGGTCGCATGGGCAAGGAATTGTGGACCGACGGCGAGCGCGGCGAACCGATCTCGGTGTATGCCGGCTTCAATGATCTCGACGAAGCGCGCTTCATCGTCGATACCATCCAGGAGAAGGTCGACGAAGGCTTCACACGCCGCGAGATCGCCATTCTCTACCGCTCCAATGCGCAGTCGCGGGTGCTCGAGGAGACCCTGATCCGTCAGGGCGTACCCTATCGCATCTACGGCGGCCAGCGTTTCTACGAGCGCCTGGAGATCAAGAATGCCCTGGCCTACCTGCGGCTGCTGCTCAATCGCGAGGACGACGCCTCGCTGGAGCGGGTGATCAACGTACCGGCACGGGGCATCGGCACGCGGACGGTGGAGATCCTGCGCGAGCACGCCCGCCGCGCCAATGTTTCGCTATGGCAGGCGCTGCATGACTGTCTGGCAGACGCCACCCTCAAGGGGCGTGCCGGCAACGCCGTCCAGGCTTTCTCCGACCTGATCGAGCGCCTCGACAACGACACCGCCGGCATGTCGCTACATGAGATCATCGGCCACGTGAATCAGGTCTCGGGATTGATCGAGCACCACCGCAGCGAAAAGGGGGAAAAGGGCCAGGCCAGGGTCGAGAACCTCGAGGAACTGGTCAATGCCGCGCGTGCCTTCACCCTGGGCGATGCCCTGGATCCTCCCGAGGTCGGCGAGGGCGCCGCGGCGCTGGAGCCGTTCCTGGCCGAGGCGGCCCTGAACGCCGGCGATCACGAGGCCGATGAATTCGAAGACGGCGTGCAATTGATGACCCTGCATTCGGCCAAGGGGCTGGAATTTCCGGTGGTCTTCATCGCCGGTGTGGAAGAGGGCCTGTTCCCGCACAAGATGTCGCTGGAGGAGCCCGGGCGTCTCGAAGAGGAACGGCGCCTGTGCTACGTGGGCGTGACCCGCGCTATGCGCAAGCTGTACCTCACCTATGCCGAGCTGCGGCGACTGCATGGCAAGGAGACCTTTCAGCGGCCGTCGCGCTTCCTGCGCGAGTTGCCCGAGGAGTTGCTCGAGGAAGTGCGCCTGCGCGGTCAGATCTCGCGGCCGGTGACCGCCACCCGACCGGGGACCGGACTGTCGCGCCAGACGTCGGTCAACGGCGGCGGCGATCTGCCATCGTTGTCGCTGGGCCAGCGGGTCAGTCACCCGCTGTTCGGGGAAGGGGTGATCCTCAATGCCGAGGGGGAAGGCGAGCGGGCCCGGGTGCAAGTCAGCTTCGAGGGCGAAGGCGACAAGTGGCTGGTGCTGGGCTTTGCCAAGCTGACGCCGCTATAGGTGCTAGTTGACGTCAACGTCAGGAACGTTGGCGGCGACGCTTGCCGGACAAATCACCCCTGACGCATACTCCGAGGCGGACACTTTTCCTGCCGGCCCGGTCCTTCGCAGGAAATCACAACAACGCATTCGGGAGTCTCACTCGCCATGCAACGCCGTCAATTCCTGACCGCACTGGGCGCCGGTGCGGCCGGTGCCGTCGCCGCGCCCTTTGTTTCCACGGCCAACGCCCAGGAGACCGTCACCTGGAACATGGTCACTTCCTGGCCGAAGAACTTCCCCGCCCTGGGTACCGGGGCCAATGACTTCGCCAAACGCATCGAAACCCTGTCCGGGGGCCGCATGCGGGTGCAGGTGCATGGCGCCGGTGAGCTGGTGCCGGCACTGGAGGTCTTCGACGCGGTGGCCGCCGGGACCGCCGAGATGGGCCATTCCGCCGCCTATTACTGGCGTGGCAAGGTCGCCGCGGCGCAGTTCTTCACCGCCGTGCCGTTCGGCATGAACACCGCCGAGACCAACTCCTGGCTGTACAACGGTGGCGGCATGGAGCTGTGGGACGAACTCTACGCCAAGCACAACCTGAAGCCGCTGGCGGTGGGCAACACCGGCACCCAGATGGCCGGCTGGTTCAAGAAGGAAATCCATTCGCTGGACGACATGCAGGGCTTGAAGCTCCGCTTGCCGGGGCTCGCCGGCGAGGCCATGAAAGGCATCGGCGTCACCACGGTCAACATGCCGGGCTCGGAGATCTTCACCTCGATGCAGACCGGCGTGCTCGATGCCGCCGACTGGGTGGGCCCCTACAACGACCTGGCGTTCGGCCTGCACCAGGTAGCCGACTACTACTACACGTCGGCATGGAATGAACCTAGCGCGATTCTCGAAGGCACCGTCAACCTGGACGCGTGGAACGCGCTGCCCGACGATCTCAAGGCCGTGGTCAGTGAAGCCGCGCGCAGCGCCAACCTGGCGATGATCGACGAATTCACCTATCGCAATGCGCAGGCGCTGAAGACGTTGGTCGACGAGCACAACGTGCAGCTGCGCAGCTTCCCCGCGGACGTGATGCAGGCACTGTACGAGTCTTCTCAGCAGGTGCTGCAGAGCCAGGTCGACAACGACCCCGATTCGCGCAAGATCTACGAGTCCTACCGCGAGTTCCAGACACTGGTACGTTCGTTCACCGACGTCGGCGAGTTCGCCTATCTCAAGACACGCGACGCGATCAGCGCCTGACCGAAGGCTCCCCGCTCGCTGCCGCGTCATGGGCGGTCATGGCGCTGGCGACGGATTCAGGCGGTGCGGTCCCCGTCGGGAACGGCACGAATGCGCCCGTTGTCGTCGAGCGCGACCATAACGAAGCGCGCCTCGGTGACCTTGTAGAGTTCGTCGGGGTCGCGCTCATGGGGCGGGCGAATCCACACCTGGACATCGATATTGATCGAGCTGCGCCCGATCTCGCGTACCGCGGTATAGATATTGACCACGGAACCCACCCGTACCGGGCACAGGAAATCCATGGCTTCGATGGCCACGGTGGCGGTACGCCCATGCGCCTCGCGACCGGCGGCCAACTCGACGGCCTGATCCATGTGGCCGATCAGCCAGCCGGCGGGGATATCGCCGTAGAAATTGGTATCCTGGCGGGACGCCAGCACTTTCAGCGTCAACTGGCCCTGCGGTGCGGGAACATCATCGAGATTGGTCATGGTGTCATGTATGGGCTTGTTGTTGTCGGAAGGCACACGATGCGCGGCGAGTGGCATGCCCCCGCAGCGCGGTATCGAATAGCATCTTATACGCCAGTGCCGGGTGATCACCACCTTCTGCGACAACTCATCCCACCCGACATCGGCCAAGGGAGGCATTCATGATCCTCAGGATGGTAGCGGTCATCCTGCTGTGGTTGACGGCCGCCGGGCTGGCGTCCGGCGCCGAGCGGCCGGTCGCGGGAACCCTCAATTCCATCGGCTCCGAGACCCTCGCCGGTCTGATGCTGCGCTGGGGCGAGCAACTCGAGGACCGCCATCCCGGGGTCCGCCTGCAGCTCCAGGCCAGTGGCTCGGCAACGGCACCGCCGGCGCTGGCGGCCGGGACCACGCGGCTGGGTCCCATGTCGCGCCCCATGTCCGAGGCCGAACGGCACGACTTCACCGTTCGCCAGGGGCATGCGCCGACCCGGATACCGGTGGCCATGGATGCCCTGGCGGTGTTCGTGCATCGCCACAACCCGCTCGAAGCGTTGAGCCTGGCGCAGGTGGACGCCATCTTTTCCGATACCCGGCGCTGTGGTGCCACCGCCCCCCTCGAGCGGTGGGATACCCTGGGGGGCAGGGCCGAGCCGATCGTGCGCCACAGTCGCAATTCGGCTTCCGGCACCTACGGCATCTTCAAGCGCATCGCGCTGTGCGGGGGAGACTTCCGGCTCGACGTCAACGAATACCCGGGCTCCTCGGCGGTGGTCGCGGCGGTGGCACAGAGCCCGGGAGGCATCGGTTACGCCGGGATGGGCTATCTGACGTCGTCGGTGCGGGCCGTGGCCCTGCGTGACGGCGAGGGGCGGGCGGTGGCGCCGAGCATCGAGGCAACGCTGAGCGGCGCTTACCCCTTGTCTCGCACCCTGTATCTGTATGTGAATCTGCCGCCTGGGGAGCGGCTTCCCCAACCGGAAGCGGCCTTTATCGACCTGGTGCTGTCGCCAGCCGGGCAGGAAACCGTCCGCGAACTGGGATTCGTGCCTCTGCCGGATGAGATGATCGCGGCCAGTCGCGAGTCCCTGGCCCTGGAACCGTTGCCGCCGCCCCCATGAAACGCTGTCATCTGGCTGTCACACAGTTGCCTTACTTTTGTGGCAGATCCTCGTTGTCCGTACGGTCAATTCGCATGTTTTCCGATATCCGCCGTCCATGATCGATTCCTTCATCCTCACGGCGCAACGGCGCCGGCGTAAGCGGTGGGTGCGTGATCGCCTGGCCACATGGCTGATCAGCGCCTGCGGTATCGGCGTGATCGGGGCCGTGCTGGCGATCGGGGTGTTTCTGGCGGTGGAGGTGATGCCACTGTTCGCTCCGGCCAAGGTCAGTCAGGCGCCACAGGCCGAGCAGGAGAGGGGGCGAGTCGTCGACTGGCAGCGTACCTGGTGGCGTCCCGGACGGCAGGCGATCGCCGAGCTGCCGCTTGGCGGCGAACTCGCCGCGCGGATCGCCCGCCAGGCGACGCCGGTGCTGGCCATTGGCGACGAGTATCTGTGGCTGGCCAACCAGGATGAACTCGAGGTGTTCTCGCTGGCGGGGCACGAGCCGCAGCTGCTGGGCCGGGTCACGGCGGTCGAGGAGGGGCGGCGCATCAGCGCGCTGGCCGCCCTGGTCGGTGGCCAGGCGCTGATCGTCGGCGACGACGGCGGTGGCGTCAGGCGCTGGGTGATGGGCCCCGACGGTGCCCTGCCGGTACCCACCACGGCCTACCGCGAGAAGGGCCCGGCACCGATCCGCACCCTGATGCCGCTGCCGGAACGACGCCTGTTCCTGGCCCTCGACACCGCCGGGGACCTGACGCTCTACCAGGCCCTTGCCGGCCAGCGCTGGACGGGACAGGCCCCCCAGGGCGAGCCCGCCGGGTTCGATGCCGAAGGCAGGCTCGTCTGGGTGGGCGAGGCAGGAGTCGAGCGATTGACCATCGATGCCAGGCATGCCGAGATCAGTTGGCATACCCTATGGCGGCCCCAGCATTACGAAGGCCACGGCGCTCCCGAGCACCGCTGGCAGTCCAGTGTCACCAGCCCCGCGGACGAGCCCAAGTTCGGCCTGGCGCCGCTGGCCTGGGGGACGCTCAAGGCCGCCGCCTATGCCTTGCTGTTCGCCATTCCCCTGGCGTTGGGGGCTGCGATTCACTCGGCGTGTTTCATGTCGCGTCCGTTGCGACATCGCATCAAGCCGGCCATCGAAATGATGGAGGCCATGCCGGGAGTGGTGATCGGCTTCATCGCCGGGCTGGCGTTGGCCCCCTACATCGAACGTCATCTGGCCGGCGCCTTCGCCCTGCTGCTGGTGTTGCCGCTGGGCCTGCTCGGCGGCGGCTGGGTGTGGTCGCGTCTTGCCCCCGCGCTGCAGGCGAGGCTGCCACTGGGCTGGGCGGGGCTGTGGCTGATGCCCTGGCTGGCGGCGTTGATCGCCTTGGCCATGTGGTTGTCGCCGATGCTGGAAAGCGTACTCTTCGCCGGCGATCTGCGCCTGTGGCTGGAACGCACCCTGGGACTCGATTATGTCCAGCGCAACGCCATGATCGTCGGCCTGGCCATGGGCTTCGCGGTGATTCCGACCATCTACGCCCTGACCGAGGATGCCCTGTCCGGGGTGCCGGCCACCCTCGGGGAAGGCGCTCAGGCACTCGGGGCGACGCGCTGGCAGACGCTGTGGAAGGTGCTGCTGCCGGCGGCCAGTCCCGGCATCTTCTCGGCCGTGATGATCGGCGCCGGACGTGCCGTGGGGGAGACCATGATCGTGCTGATGGCGACCGGCAATACGGGGGTGATGACCCTGAGTCCGTTGGAGGGCATGCGCTCGATGGCCGCCAATATCGCCATTGAATTGCCAGAGGCCGTGCTCGGCAGCACGCACTACCGGCTGTTGCTGCTCAGCGCCTTGCTGCTGTTCGTCTTCACCTTCTGTGTCAACACCGTGGCCGAGGTGGTACGTGCCCGGCTCAAGCATCGCTATCGGCGCCTGGGAGGCCGGCCATGAAGGGATGGGGACGCCGCCGACGCTTGCCGCGCGGCGAGGGGCCCTGGCCATGGTTGGCGGCGGGCAGCGTCGCCCTGTCGCTGCTGATGGTGGTGATCCTGCTGGCGGTACTGGCCGGGCGTGGCCTGGCGCATTTCTGGCCGGCCGACATCGCCCTGGTCACGCTCGATGACGGACAGCGCTTCGCCGGTCGTCTGGTGCGTGAGGAGCGGTTATCGCCCGACCGGGCGGCCTCGTCGGAGCGGCTCTACCATACCGGTAACCGCGAGCTGGAGGGCGACGTCTGGCGTTGGGTCGCGACCGAGCGTATCGCCACCCCGGATGTCCCGGCCGAGCTGGTGGTCGTCGAGCGCAGCCAGTGGAGCGATTTCCTCGGCCGGGTGGTGGGCCTGCAGGAGGCGGGCCGCGATCTCGCGATCGCCGATAGCGAACTGTGGCCGACGGTGCAGCAACGCCTGGCGCGTACCCTGCGCCTGCGAAAGGATCGGGATGTCCTGCGCGAGACGCTGGTCGATCCCCTGACCAACCGCCTGGCCAACCGGCGCCGCCAGGACGATCGCGATGCCGAACGGATGGCGGCCCTGGCCAGCGAACTGGCCGAGGCCAATGCCCAGGTACTGGCATTGCAGGAGGCCATGGCCCGCGACAGCCTGGTGCTGGAGAGCGTCGACGGTCATCGCCTGATCCAGCCCCTCGATGCCGTATACGAAATACGCCGCCCCAATGCCATGTCGGTGGTGGAGAAGTCCATGGTCTGGGGGCAGGAGGTGTGGCGCTTCCTCAGCGAGGGCCCGCGGGCCGCCAATACCGCGGGCGGCGTATGGCCGGCGATCTTCGGCACCGTGCTGATGGTGTTGCTGATGTCGGTGGTGGTCACGCCCTTCGGGGTGCTGGCGGCGGTGTACCTCAACGAGATCGCTCCGCAGGGACGGGTGACGAAACTGGTGCGTATCGCGGTGCGCAACCTGGCCGGGGTGCCGTCGATCGTCTACGGCGTGTTCGGTCTGGGGGTCTTCGTGTATGGCATCGGCGGGACGCTCGACGAGTGGTTCTTCAGCGATACGCTGCCGTCGCCGACCTTCGGTACCGGCGGTCTGCTGTGGGCGTCGCTGACGCTGGCACTGCTGACCCTGCCGGTGGTGATCGTCGCCACCGAGGAGGGCCTGGCCAGGATTCCCGACCATCAACGCGAGGGTGCCCTGGCGCTGGGTGCGACGCGCGCCGAGACCTTGAGGCGGGTGGTGCTGCCCATGGCGGTGCCGGCCATGCTGACCGGGGTGATCCTGGCCATCGCGCGTGCCGCCGGCGAGGTGGCGCCGCTGATGCTGGTGGGGGTGGCCAAGCTGGCCCCGCAGGTGCCGGTGGACGGTACCTTCCCGTTCCTCCATCTTGAAAGGAAGTTCATGCACCTGGGGTACCACATCTTCGATGTCGGCTTCTTCAGCGGCGATGTCGAGGCAGCATTGCCGCTGGTCTATGCCACGGCGCTGTTGCTGGTCCTGGTGATCCTGGTGCTTAACCTGACTGCAATCTTTCTGCGGCATCATGTCAAGGCGCGTCATGGCGCGCTGCAACGCTAGGAGGCTCGCCGTTGTCGTCTCTCGACCCCGTTACCGAAAAAATGCCCCCGGCACCTGTCGCCGCCGGCGCGGTGACCGAGATCCCCTCGGCCGCCAGCTGCTTCGAACTCGAGGGGCTGTCGCTGGCCTATGGCGATACTCCGGCGCTCAGCAATCTGACCTTACGCATTCCGCGTCAGCGAGTGACGGCCTTCATCGGGCCTTCGGGCTGTGGCAAGTCGACGCTGTTGCGCGCCCTCAATCGTCTGCATGACCTCAACGAGGACGTGCAGCGTCAGGGGCATATCCGCCTCGAGGGGCAGGAGATCCATGCCCCCGAGGTGGTGGTCGCGGAACTCCGGCGGCGGGTCGGCATGGTCTTCCAGACTCCCAATCCCTTTCCCATGTCGATCTACGAGAACGTGGCCTTCGGCCTGCGCCTGCAGGTGGCGATGAAGAAGCGTCAGCGCGACGAAGTGGTCGAATGGGCACTGCAGTCGGCGGCGCTGTGGGACGAGGTCAAGGACCGGCTATACGATTCCGCCTGGTCGCTGTCCGGTGGGCAGCAGCAACGCCTGGTGATTGCCCGAACCCTGGCGGTGCAACCCGAGGTGCTGCTGCTCGACGAGCCGGCCTCGGCTCTGGATCCGATCTCGACGCTCAAGATCGAGGAACTGATCCGTAGCCTGAAGTCACGGCTGACCCTGGTGCTGGTTACCCACAACATGCAGCAGGCGGCGCGGGTCTCGGACTACACCGCCTTCCTGCATGGCGGCGAGCTGATCGAGTATGCGGCCACCGACACCCTGTTCACCAATCCGCGCCTGGCGCGTACCGAAAACTACATTACCGGCCGGATGGGCTGAGAGTGCCCCGGCAGGCCACAGGAGAGAGACCCTTGGATATCACCAGCGAAACGCACAGCCAGCATATTTCCAAGCAGTTCAACCATGAGCTCGAGGAACTCAAGACGCACCTGATGACCATGGGCGGCCTGGTGGAGCGCCAGGTTCAGGAGGCCGTCGCCGCCTTGCTCGACGGCGACAGCCGCCTGGCCGAACGCGTGCGCGACAACGACAAGGCCGTCAACGATCTGCAGATCAAGATCGATGACGAATGCACCCGGGTGCTGGCGCGCCGCCAGCCGGCGGCGTCCGATCTGCGCTTGGTGCTGGCGGTGATCCGTGCCACCTCGGATCTCGAGCGGATCGGCGACGAAGCCAGCAAGATCGCGCGCAATGCCCTGGCCCTGACGGAAAATGGCAACGGCACCAAGGGCTTCGTCGAGGTGCGCCATATCAGCGAGCACGTGCGCAAGATGGTGCGCGATGCGCTCACCGCCTTCGCTCGTTTCGACATCGACCTGGCCCTGGCCGTGGTCCATGAAGACGATGCGGTGGACAGCGAATACACCAGCGCCATGCGCTCGCTGGTGACCTTCATGATGGAGGATCCGCGCTCGATCACATCGGTGTTGAGCGTGATGTGGATCCTGCGCGCGCTGGAGCGGATCGGCGATCATGCCGACAACCTCGCCGAATACGTGATCTATCTGGTCAAGGGGTTGGATATCCGCCACATCGATCCCGATGACCTCGACGAGGACGCCTTGAAGCGCAAGCGCTGAGTATTTTCCGCCACGCGATGCGATACTGACGACCGTCGCCCTTCGCTGGCGACGGTCTCGTCGTTTCCTGTTCGGAGTTCGCTTGCGATGCTGAATGCCCTGACCGCACTCACGCGGGGTACGCGACTGGTGTTCTCGCCGGGTCTGCGGCGCTACGTGTTCGCGCCGGTGCTGATCAATCTGCTGGTCTATGCCGCCATGCTGCACTATGTGCTGGCCAGCTTCGGTGGCTGGCTGGATGCCTGGATGGCCATGGTCCCGGCCTGGCTGGGATGGTTGGAATGGCTGATCTGGCCGCTGTTCGTGATCGCCCTGGTGCTGGTGGTATTCTTCACCTTCACCCTGGTGACCCATATGATCGCCGCCCCTTTCTACGGCTTTCTGGCCGCCAAGGTGGAAACCCGCGTGACCGGCAGGCCGCCCGCCGACGATCGGGGACTGCTCAAGACCGGCATCGACGCACTGGGCCGCGAAATGGTCAAGCTGGCCTATATTCTGCCGCGGCTGGCACTGCTGCTCGTGGTGAGCTGGATCCCGGGCATCAACCTCATCGCCCCATTGCTGTGGGCCGCCTTCTCGGCCTGGATGATGTCCATTACCTATCTCGACTATCCGATGGACAACAACAAGGTCGGCTTCGCCGACATGAAGCGCCGGCTGCGCGCGCGCTGGTGGCCGACCCTCACCTATGGCGGCTGGGTCACCCTGATCACCTGGATTCCGCTGGCCAACCTGTTCCTGCTGCCCGGCGCCGTGGCCGGCGCGGTGTTGATGTGGGACCGGCACTACCGCGATCCCGCCATGGGGGTGGTTCAGGCGCGCTGAACTTCGCTGCGATCGTTGTTGGTGGCGATCAGGCGCGTCTTGGGGAAGACGCAGCGGAACAAGGCACCGCTGCCGGGATGGGAGTCGATCTCGAGGCTCGCATCATGGCGCAGCAGCACGTGCTTGACGATGGCCAGCCCCAGGCCGGTCCCGCCGGTGGCGGTGCTGCGGCCCTTGTCGACACGGTAGAAGCGTTCGGTCAGGCGCGGGATATGCACCGGGTCGATACCGTCGCCGTCGTCCTCCACCTCGAGACAGGCACCGGCGCCGTAGGCGCGCCAACGCAACACGATATGGCAGCCCTCGGCGGTATAGCGCACGGCATTGAACACCAGGTTGGAAACGGCACTGCGCAATTCCTGTTCGCTGCCCAGCAACTGGCGGTCGTCGTCGAGTTCGACACTCAGGATGTGACGCCCGCCGGAGAGCGACTCGCCATCGCGGCGAATCGCCTCGAGCAGCTCGCTGACCCGTACCGGGGTCGCATCGTCGGTGCGCTGGTCGATCTCCAGGCGCGACAGCAGCAGCAGGTCGTTGACCAGGTTCTGCATGCGCGTGGTCTGTTCCTGCATCTGGGCCAGGCCACGCGCGAAGCGGGCCGGCAACTGGTCGGCGTAATCCGAGTAGGTCTCCAGATAGCCGCTGAGCACCGTCAGCGGCGTGCGCAGCTCATGCGAGACATTGGCCACGAAGTCGCGGCGCATCTGTTCCAGGCGGTGCAGCCGGGTGATGTCGCGGGCCATCAGCAAACGCTCGTCGTCGCCGTAGAGGGTGATCTGGAACTGCAGCACCCGGCGCTCGTCGATCGGGGATGGCAGGGTCAGCGGTTCGCGGTAGTCACGAGCATTGAAGTAGTCGATGAAGCGCGGATCGCGCAATAGGTTGGTGATGTGCTGGCCGCGGTCGTGAGCGGCCACCAGGCCCAGCATGCGCTCGGCGGCGCTGTTCCACCACTCGAGGTCGCCGCGCCGGTCGAGCATGACCACGCTGTCATTCATCGCCTCTGACGATTCCTGGATACGCCGCAGAGTGGAACGCAGGCGTTGTTGGGTGAGGCGCTGGCCCTTCTGGTACTTGTAGAGGCGATCGAACAGCTCCCCCCACACGCCGCTGCCAGCCGGTGGTTCGTCATGCGGGTGGCGGGTCAGCCAGCGATACAGGGCACGCAACTGGTACAGGTGCATCGCCAGGTAGATACCCAGCCCGGCGGCCAATCCCAGCCCGGGCACGCCGATCACCCAGCCCGCTGCCAGACCGGCGATGGCCAAGGCGGCTAGCCGCCACAGTTCGCGGGTCCAGAGATGCACGTCAGCCCTTGGCGGAGAACCGATAGCCGGTGCCGCGCACCGTCTGGATCAGATGCTGATGGGTGTCGCCCAACGCCTTGCGCAGGCGACGGATATGCACGTCCACGGTCCGCTCCTCGACATAGACATTACCGCCCCACACTTGATCGAGCAGTTGACTGCGAGTATAGGCGCGTTCCTGGTGGGTCATGAAGAACTGCAGCAGACGATATTCGGTAGGGCCGATATCCACGGCGCTGCCGTGGGCACTGACGCGATGGCTGGCCGGGTCCAGTATCAGGCCCTCGACCTCCACGGCTTCCTCGACCCCCTTGGGGGTGGTGCGCCGCAGCACCGCCTTGAGACGTGCCACCAGCTCGCGCGGCGAGAAGGGTTTGGTGATGTAGTCGTCGGCCCCCGCTTCGAGCCCCAGGATCTTGTTGTCCTCTTCGCTCTTGGCGGTGAGCAGGATGATGGGCAGCTCGGCGGTGGTCTCCTCACGCTTGAGGCGCCGCGCCAGTTCGATGCCGCTGGTGCCGGGCATCATCCAGTCGAGCAGCAGCAGGTCGGGTTGGTGATCGACCACCATGGCATGCGCTGTCTGGGCGCTGTCGGCTTCCAGTACCCGGTAGTCGGCCATTTCCAGGGCCACGGCAATCATCTCGCGGATCGAGGCTTCGTCATCGACGATCAGAACGGTCTTGGCGGTCATTGGCAGGCCTCATGAAGGCAATGACGGAGTGATGACGATTGCAACATGCTGATATGACAATACCATGACAGCCGCTCTTGGCCGAGCCTGATGTAGCCCCGCTCACCCGCTCGCGGGCGGCCACAGCGCCAGGACCAGGCCGGCGAAGACCACCAGGCCCGCCCAGTGGTTGTTGAGAAAGGCGCGGAAGCAGTGTTCGCGGGAACGGTCGTGGATCAGCCAATGCTGGTAGACGAAAATCGCCGCCATGGCCGCTAGCCCCAGCCAGTAGAAACCGCCCAATGCCAGGCGAATCCCGAGCCAGCCCAGCAGTCCCAGTGTCGCGAGTTGCAGCAGGCCGATCATCAGCTTGTCGGCGCGCCCGAACAGCACCGCGGTGGACTTGATGCCGATCTCGAGGTCGTCGTCGCGGTCGACCATGGCGTACTGGGTGTCGTAGGCCACCGTCCAGGCGACATTGGCGGCGAATAGCAGCCAGGCCTCCACCGGCAGTTCCTGACGTACCGCACCGAAGGCCATGGGGATCGCCCATGAAAAGGCAGCGCCGAGAAAGAGCTGCGGCAAGTGGGTATAGCGCTTCATGAAGGGATAGATGAAGGCGAGGGCCACGCCCACGAAGGACAGCATCACCGTGAACAGGTTGGTGAAACACACCAGCACGAAGGCGCTGGCCACCAGCACGCCGAACAATACCTTGGCTTCCCGCTCGCGGATGCGGCCGGTGGCCAGTGGCCGGTCGCGGGTGCGCTTGACGTGGCCATCGAAATGGCGATCGGCATAGTCGTTGACCACACAGCCGGCGGCCCGCATCAGATACACTCCGGCAACGAAGATCAACAGCACGTCACGGCTTGGCAGGCCCTCGGCAGCGATCCACAGCGCCCACAGTGTGGGCCACATCAGTAGCCAGGTGCCGATCGGGCGGTCGAGCCGCATCAGGTGCAGGAAATCGGGCAGGCGTCTGATGCCGCGGGGGGGCAAAGTCTGTTCCATCGCAACCTCCAGGACGATTGGCCGATATCCTAGCGCGGCGGCAGGCGCAAATCATCCGCCATGGTGTCGAGGAAGAATTCCTGAACCAGCACCGCGAAGCGCCCGTGGCGGAACACCGAGCGTCGTCCCCAGGGGCCAGGGGCTGGATAGAAGGGGGCCGGCTGGTGGGTGGTTTCGATGGAACTGCGTTCGAGGTCGGGTTGACGAAACAGCCAGCTCCCCAGGGAGCGCTCCCCCAGGCGGTCCAGGCGCTGGCCGCGCAGTTGCGCCAGGGGGGCCACCGAACGCGCTACCACCCAAGGGCGTTCGGCCACACTAAGCGCCACTTCGCGCAGCCAGGCATGCCGGCCCAACGGCAGACCCAGGGCCTGGGCCTCGTCACGCCGGGGGCGGCCGATGCGCTGGTCGAGCAAGCAGACGCGGAAGTCACGGCTTCCTGCGGCCGCGATCAGGCGCGCCGTCAGCGAATCGCTGGAGGCAACCCAATCCCACCAGGCGGGACTCATGGCCGGGCGACTGGCAGCGGCGGGATGCCAATGAGGGCATCTGCTCGCAACGATTGTCAGGCGATCGCGCACCTCGCGTCTCCGGGTCAGGAACGGGGCGCGTAGTGTAACATGTGGGCTCGATGATATTGGCTTGCCAGGAGCTTCATGAGCGAACCTCTGACCATTCTCGGTACCGGCATGGCTGGCCTCGGCCTGGCCCGACAACTGCGTGCCCGGGATCCCGAGCGAGCGATCACGCTGATTACGGCGGACAGTGGCGATGACTACTCCAAGCCCCTGCTGTCTACCGGGTTCGCCAAGGGCCTGCCCCCCGAACGCCTGGCGCAACGCTCGGCGTTGGAGGTGGCGGATCAACTGGAGGCGGTGGTGCGTACCCATACGCGGGTCACGGCCATCGATGTCGAGGCCAACACGCTGTGGCTGGATCGCGAAGCGCTGCCCTACGGCGAGTTGGTGATCGCCACCGGGGCGGTGCCGCAGCCGCCGATGGCGATTGCCGAGAGTGTCAGCGGGCGGGTCTTCACCATCAACGATCTCGATGATTACCGCGTCTTCCATCATGCCCTGAGTCGTCTCGGCCGGCCCGGCCGGGTAGCCATCGTCGGCGCCGGACTGGTGGGTTGCGAGTTCGCCAACGATCTCGCCGATGGCGGTCATCGGGTCTGCCTGATCGCTCCGGAAACCACGCCCTTGGCGCGTCTGCTGCCCGAGCCACTGGGCAAGGCGCTGGGCGATGCCATGCGCGATAGCGGTATCGAGCTGCGGATGGGGCGCACCCTGGCCACTCTCGAAGAGGGCGGAGCTAATGTAAGTATGACATTGAGCGATGGCGATACCCTGGAAGCGGACCTGGTGCTGGTCGCCACCGGCCTCAAGCCGCGTATCCAGCTTGCCGCCGAAGCGGGGCTCGAGGTCAGTGATGCGGGTATCCATACCGACCGCTATCTGCGCACGTCGGCCCCGGGAGTCCATGCTCTGGGCGACGTGGCCTGTGTGGACGGTATCAATGCCATGTACGTACAGCCGTTGCAGGCCTGTGCCAAGGCCCTGGCGGCCACCCTCTCCGGCACCCCGACGCGAGTCAGCTATGGTCCCTGGCCGGTGCTGGTCAAGACCCCGGTATGTCCGGTGGTCTCCCTGCCGCCGAGACAGGCGCCGGCGCGTTGGCATATCGAAGGGGAGAGCCCCGACTTGACAGCCTTGGCCGAGGACGAAGACGGACGTTTGATTGGATTTGCGTTGACAGGCGCCTGCGTCAGGCGGAAAGTCGAACTGGCGCGAGCGGCCCCGGCGTTGCTAGTCTAGTGACGTTATGGTGCAGTCGTTCTCGCAGGGGGCGGCAGTCGTTCTCGCAGGGAACGACAATGCATCGCAACGGGTGTCGCTTCTCAATGAACAATAATGACGGCGGCCAGGCCGCCTTGCTTATGCCAAATCAGGAGGGTTTTTTATGCGCAAACCAGAACTCGCCTCGGCGATTGCCGAGCGTGCCGATCTTTCCAAGGACAAGGCCGGGCAGGTACTCAATGTCATTCTCGACGAGATTACCGGCAGTGTGGCCAAGGGGCAGGACGTATCCCTGATCGGTTTCGGCTCCTTCACCGTGCGCGAGCGTGCCGCTCGTACCGGCAAGAACCCGCAAACTGGCCAACCCTTGACCATTCCGGCCAGCAAGACGGTGGCTTTCAAGCCAGGCAAGGCACTCAAGGAAGCAGTGACCAAGTAGCGCCGGCTTCGGAGCCTTTCGAGGCTGCCTGGTGTTGGAGCATCGAGAGGGGGAACCCTGCGCCAGGCCCCGCCGGCTGTCATTCAGCAGCCGGCGAGCATTCCCGTTTTCCTTCTTTCGCAAGGACCGCCATGAAGCTTCGATTGATGCTGTGGTTACTCGGCTTGATGCTCAAGCGTGCCCAGCGTCGCAAGCCACGTTTTCGCGATGCGCTTGCCGAGATTCGCGGCCTCGACTGGGGCATCGCCACCGAAGACCTATCCATCGCCCGCCATTACCGCATGTCACCCAAGGGCATCGAGACCGGCCCTGGCCTGCCGGTGGATCTCGACCTCGAACTACGCTTCGACGATGAAGCCACCGCCGTCAAGGTACTCAGAAGACCCACCCAGCGGGCCTTCCTCGACGGCATGATGGCCGGTAACGTACGCCTGGTCGGCGATTCCGGCGATCTGCAGAAACTGCAGAAGTTGCTAAAGTATCTTTGAGCTACGGGCTACGGGCTACGGGCTACGGGCTACGGGCTACGGGCTACGGGCTACGGGCTACGGGCTACGGGCTACGGGCTACGGGCTACGGGCTACGGGCTACGGGCTACAAGCCTCTGCCAGCTCGCTGCCCGAAGCTCGCCGCTCGTTGCCGGTAATCCTACACCTGCCCATACCTTCCCGCTTCTTCGCCCAGCCAGCGGCGGATCAGCGGCGTGCTGGCGGCCGGGGCCTCCTCCAGCAAGGCCTTGGCAAGAGGGCTGACCTGTTCGAGCAGGTCGCGGTCGCGTTCCAGGTCGGCGATCTTCATCTGGGCCAGGCCGGTCTGGCGGGTCCCCAGCACTTCGCCGGGGCCGCGCAGCTCCAGGTCCTTCTCGGCGATGCGAAAGCCGTCGTTGGTTTCGCGCATCACCGCCAGCCGCTCGCGGGAGTGGGCAGACAGGGGCGGGTGATAGAGCAGTACGCAGAAGCTCTCGGTGGAGCCGCGCCCGACACGGCCGCGTAGCTGGTGCAACTGCGACAGGCCCAGGCGTTCGGGATTCTCGATGATCATCAGGCTGGCGTTGGGCACGTCGACGCCGACTTCGATCACCGTGGTGGCGACCAGCAGGTCCAGCTCACCGGCCTTGAAGGCGGCCATCACCTCGGTTTTCTCGGTGGCCTTCATGCGCCCATGCACCAGCCCGATGGTCAACTCCGGCAACGCCTCGACAAGGCTGTCGCGGGTCGCTTCCGCGGCCTGGCACTGCAGTGCCTCGGACTCCTCGATCAGGGTGCATACCCAATAGGCCTGGCGCCCCGCGGCGCATGCCTGGCGGATGCGGGTGACGACCTCGGGGCGGCGTTCGTCGGGCACGGCGACGGTCTGCACCGGGGTGCGGCCGGGCGGCAGTTCGTCGATCACCGAGACATCGAGATCGGCGTAGGCGCTCATCGCCAGGGTGCGCGGAATCGGCGTGGCGGTCATCACCAGCTGGTGAGGCGTCAGGCCGCCGGCCTCGCCCTTCTCGCGCAGGGCCAGGCGCTGGTGGACGCCGAAGCGGTGCTGTTCGTCGACGATCGCCAGGCCCAGGCGCTGGAAGTGCACGTCGCCCTGGAACAGCGCATGGGTGCCGACCACCATCTGCGCGCGGCCGTCGAGGATCGCCGCCTTGGTGTCGAGCCGCGCCTTGCCCTTGAGCTTGCCGGCCAGCCAGGCGACGTCGATGCCGAGGGGCGCAAGCCAGTCGCGAAAGGTGCGGAAATGCTGTTCGGCGAGGATCTCGGTGGGCGCCATCATCGCCGCCTGGCAGCCGTTGGCGATCGCCTGCAGCGCGGCCATCGCCGCCACCACCGTCTTGCCCGAGCCGACGTCGCCCTGGACCAGTCGCAGCATCGGCAGTGGCCGCTCCAGGTCATGGGCGATCTCGTCGAACACCCGGCGCTGGGCCCCGGTCAGGGCGAACGGCAGTTGGGTGACGAAGCGAGTCTGCAGGCCGCGCCCCGAGGTCAGCGTGGGGGCACCATCGGACTGGATGCGCAGACGCACCTGCCGCAGGCTGAGTTGGTGGGCCAGCAGCTCTTCCAGGGCCAGGCGGCGCTGGGTGGGATGCCGGCCATCGGCCAGGCGGGCGAGATCGGCGTCCGGTGGTGGCTCGTGCAGGTAGCGCAGTGAGTCATGCAGCTCGGGCAGGCGAAACCTCTCGCGCAGAGTCTCGGGAATCCAGTCGGGCAGCGAGGCGGGCGCTGCGTCGAGCACTTTCAGGGCCTGGCCGATCAGCCCTCGCAGGCGGGCCTGATTGAGACCCTCGGTGGTGGGGTAGATGGGGGTCAGGTGATCTTCCACCGGGGTGTCGTCGGCCTTGAGCAGCCGATATTCCGGGTGATAGATCTCGAGCCCGGTGGCACCCGCGCGGGCCTCGCCGAAGCAACGCACGCGGACGCCCGGGTGGAACTGCTGTTGCTGGGCGGGGGAGAAATGGAAGAAGCGCAGGCTGAGGATGCCCGAGCCATCCTTGAGGCGCACCAGCAGACTGCGTCGCCGCCCCCGCACCACATCGCTGGCGGCCACCTCGCCTTCGACCACCGCCTCGTGCCCGGCGCGCAGGGTGGCGATGGGCGTGATGCGCGTGCGATCCTGATAGCGCAGCGGCAGATGGAAGAGCAGGTCGGCGACGCTCTCGATGCGCAGCCGCGCCAGCTTGGCGGCCAGTGCCTCGCCGATGCCGGACAGCGCCGTGACGGATTGCGCCAGGTCGCTCATGCCGGCTCGAGCTGCTGCAGACGACGGCAGCGGCCGATGGCCTCGGTCAGGGCATCGATGGCCTTGGGCCGCGGGAAACTGGCCCGCCAGGCGATGGCCACGGTGCGCGCCGGCGCCTCGGGCGTGAACGGGCGGCTTTCCAGCACCCCGGCTTCATAATGCCCGGTGCCGATGGCTGAATGCGGCAGCACCGTCACGCCGAGCTTGGAGGCGACCATGTGGCGAATGGTTTCCAGCGATCCGCCCTCGGCAGTCAGGGTATTGCTGGGGCTGTTGAGTTGGGCGCTGATCGCTGGGCAGGCCTCGAGGATCTGGTCGCGGAAACAGTGCCCCTCGCCGAGTAGCAGCAAGCGTTCGGTGAGCAAGTCTTCCTTGTCGATGGTGGCCTTGGCCGTCCACGGGTGGCCCGCCGGCATCAGCACCTCGAAGGGCTCGTCGTACAGGGGTTTGGTCAGCACGTCGGTTTCGGTAAAGGGCAGGGCGACGATGATCGCATCCAGTTCTCCGCTGCGCAGCTTGCGACGCAGGTTGGCGGTGAATCCCTCTTCGATGTACAACGGCATCTGTGATGCCGAGCGGGCCAGTTCCGGGACCAGGTGCGGAAACAGGTAGGGGCCGATGGTGTAGATGGCGCCGATGCGCAAGGGGCTGGCGAGCTGATCCTTGCCGGCGTTGGCCAGCTCCCTGATGACGCTGCTTTGCTCCAGCACGCGCTGGGCCTGTTCGACGATCTGCTCGCCCAGCGGCGTGACCTGCACCGTGGACTTGGAGCGCTCGAACAATGCCACGCCGAGCTCTTCCTCGAGCTTCTTGACGGCGACCGACAGGGTGGGCTGGGAGACGAAGCAACGCTCGGCGGCGCGACCGAAATGACGTTCCTGGGCCAAGGTTACGATGTACCTAAGTTCTGTTAGAGTCATGGTGGTGCCTTCGCGGCATCCTCTCGAAGCAAATGGACGGATAGTTTCCAATAGGGACTTTTTATCAAGGGGCGAAGGAAAGGTGAAGACGACGACTCTGATTATAGGCTGTGGCGATATCGGCATGACCCTGGGCCGGCAGTTGCGCGACGCTGGCCAGCGGGTGCTGGGCGTGCGTCGCAATGCGCGGGCACTCGAGGGCAGCGGCATCGAGGCGCTGGCATTGGATATCAATGCCGAAGGTACGCCGGCGGCGTTGCCCGATGCCGATATCGTCGTCTATGTGGTAAGCGCCGACCACTTCGAGGAAAGCGCCTACCAGGCCGCTTACCCCACGGGCCTCAAGGCCGTGCTGAATGAATATGGCCGTCGCGATAACCCACCCAAACGCATCTTCTTCGTCTCCTCGACCAGCGTCTATGCCCAGCAGGACGGTGAGCTCGTCGACGAGACCAGTCCCATCAACCCGCACGGCTTTTCCGGGCAGTTGATGCACGCGGCCGAGCAAGTCCTGTTCGAACACGAGTTGCCCGGCACCGTGGTGCGCTTCTCCGGCATCTATGGTCCGGGGCGTGATCGCTTGATTCGGCAGGTCAGCGAGGGCCGTATCGCTCCTGCCGCACCGCCGATGTATACCAATCGCATTCATCGTGACGACTGTGCCGGCGTGCTGGCCCATCTGATCGACCTGACGCTCGGCGGTGAGGGCATCGGTGAGCTGTATCTGGCCACCGATTGCGAGCCCGCTCCGCTGCACGAGGTCATGGCCTGGCTGGCCGGCAAGCTCAAGGTGGAAACCACCGAGACCATCCAGTCACCGCTGCGGCGTCGTTCCAGCAAGCGTTGCGACAACACCCGCCTGCGTGAATCCGGCTATCTGTTCCGTTTTCCCAGCTATCGCGAAGGCTATGCCCAGGTGCTCGAACAAGGGGGCTTTCTGCACCAGGAGAAAGCCTGAACCCTCCCTACCAAGGGCGACGGTAGCTCAAGGCAAAGACCTCGAAGCCATCGTTGGGCCGTGCGATGCGGGCATTGGAGTAGTGTGTCACGCTGGCCATGATTTCGCCTCGGGCCAGTGGCATGCCCAGCGCCAGACGGTCCTCGAACTGGAAGGAGGTCGAGAGTTCGCGCGATTCGACCCGGGTCTCGAGAAACACGCTGGCACCGATTCCCGCTTCGAGGAAGGTGCCGCTCTCACCGGCGAAGGTGTAACGAAAGGCCGGGGTGAGCAGCCAGGCAGCGTTGCCGTGCTCAGTGTCGCTGGAAAGCAGTAGCAGGCCGGTCGCGAGGCGCAGGCTGAGACGTGGGTGCCAGCTCTCGAGGCTGAATTCGCGGTCGAGCTCGACCTTCAGTGCCGCGGTGCTTTCGCTGGTGATGCCGCCTGCCACAGAAAGATCGGCATAGGCGGGAGATGTGGCCAGCAGCGCCGCGACCAGCAATGAGAGCCTGACGGCCCGGAGCTTTCTTGTCATGGTGACTCCTCAACCGGTCGTCGTGTGGGCCAGGGAGACATAGCGGCGGACCGGACCATCAGCGACGGAATGTATCAGTTTTAGCTGATTATAACGCCAGTCGACGTGAATGTCGGGCAGTGTCGCCATGTTCGGCCGGCGAACCTTGCGCAGCAACGTGACATGCGGCAGGAAGGGACGCTTCGGCGGTGTGAATCCACGCACGACCAGCGCCTTCCAGAGATTCCGGTACAGGGTTTCCAGCCCCGGCGCCGGCGACTGACTGCCCAGCCACAGGATGCCGCTGCGCCGGAAGTGGCCGAAGTGATCCAGCGTCCACTCACCGGCCGGGCAGTCGAAGTGCTGGGTCAGCGTGATCAGCCGCGAGGCCTGCGCCGGGGAGACATCGCCGAGAAACGCCAGGGTCAGATGCATAGCCTCTTCGCGCGGGCAGCGCCCGCCGCAAGTACCCTGCACCTGTCGCGCCAGCGTGGCCAGCTGGTGACGCAGTGCCTCATCGGGCCATAGGCCGAAGAACAACCGCATCATGTCCCATTCCCGCTTTCTAGTCTCCGAGTACCATCACCGCCTCGGCCTCCACCTGGCTGCCTTTGGGCAGTGCCTTGACGCCGACCGCGGCACGTGCCGGATAGGGTGCGGCGAAGAACTCCTCCATCACCCGGTTGACGATGGCGAAGTTATCTAGATCGACCAGGTAGAGGTTGATCTTGACGATATCCTGCAGCGAACCGGCGGCTTCCTCGCAGACCGCGCTCAGGTTGGTGAAGACCTGGCGTGCCTGAGCCTCGAAGTCGTCGGAGACCAGCTCCATGGTCGCTGGGTCGAGCGGGATCTGCCCGGACAGGTAGACGGTATTGCCGGCCTTGATGGCCTGGGAGTAGGGGCCGATGGCGGCGGGTGCCTTGTCGGTGTTGATGACGGCCTTGTTGCTCATGGTATGACTCCTTGCGATGTGGGACGCAATGTTTGTAATGAAAAACGATCGCCCCGCCACCTCTACCGGGTGGCGGGGCGATCGCATGGTTCAGTTTCTGACGCGGCTGATCCTGCCCACGTGGGGCAGGTTGCGGATCCGTTTGATGATGCGTGCCAGGTGCACGCGATCGCGTACGGCGATCGTCAGGTTGACGATCGACAACCGGGCGTCGCGCTCCTCGATGCCGATACGCTCGATATTGGCATTGGCGTCGGTGACCAGGCTGGCCAGCTCGGCGACCAGCCCCCGACGGCTCTCCATCTGGATGCGCAGCGCGACCGGGAAATCATCCTGGATGTGTTGCGACCATTCCAGGGCGAAGAGGTTTTCCGGGTTGTTCTTGCGTTCGCCGAGATTGCGGCACTCGGTACGGTGGACGACGATTCCCTTGCCTGCCGACAAGTGGCCGATCACCGGGTCGCCCGGCAGTGGGTGACAGCAACGTGCGAAGTTGATGACCATGCCTTCGGAGCCGCTGATCACGATGGGGCCGCCCTGCGACGAAGCGCGCGGGCGCTCTGCCGGGCCGCTGCTGTCGGGCAGGGCGTCGATCAGCCGGCGAGCGATGGCGTAGGCCAGTCGCGTGCCGAGGCCGATGGACTCCAGCAGATCGTCCTCGTGCTTGAGCCCCATCTCGTCGAGCAGCTTGCGCAGGTGCCCCTTGGGCAGTTCCTCGAGGCTGGTATCGAAGTCGGCCAGGGCCTTGTTGAGCAGTCGGCGGCCAAGCTGCACCGACTCGGTATGTTGTTGATGCTTCAAGGCGTGGCGGATCGCCGAGCGGGCCTTGGCGGTGACCACGAACGACAGCCAGGTGGTATTGGGGCGCGCGCCGGGGGCGGTGATGATCTCCAGTGTCTGGCCGCTTTCCAGGCGGCTCGACAACGGTGCCAGGTGGCGGTCGATACGACAGGCGATGCAGCTGTTGCCGATATCGGTATGCACGCTGTAGGCGAAGTCGATCACCGTGGCGCCCTGGGGCAGCTCCATGATGTCGCCTTTGGGGGTGAACACGTAGATATCGTCGGGGAACAGGTCGTTCTTGACGTGTTCGATGAACTCCAGCGGGTTGCCGGCATGGCGCTGCATCTCGAGCAGGCCGCGTACCCACTCACGCGCCCGGGCATGGCTGCCGGCGGCGATGGGGCGTGCGGTCTGGCCGGCCTTGTACAGCCAATGGGCGGCGATGCCGTTGTTGGCCATGGCCTCCATCTCGCGGGTGCGGATCTGCACCTCGATGGGCATGCCACCGCTGCCGAACAAGGTGGTGTGCAGGCTCTGGTAGCCGTTGGCCTTGGGAATGGCGATATAGTCCTTGAAGCGCCCCGGGACTGGCTTGTAGAGGTTGTGCACCGCCCCCAGGATGCGATAGCAGCTGTCGACGTCGTCGGTGAGAATGCGGAAGCCGAAGACGTCCATGATCTCGGCGAACGACTTGCGCTGGTCGCGCATCTTGCGATAGATCGACAGCAGGTGCTTCTGGCGGCCGATCACCGTGCCCGGCAGGCCGTCATCGTCGAGGCACTTCTGGAGGCTGTTCTGCAACTGGCGAATGGTCGAGCGACGATGGCCACGGGCCTTGCTGACGGCACGCTTGATGCGTTCGGCGCGCATCGGATGCAGGGCCTGGAAGGACAGGTCCTCGAGTTCGACGCGGATGGTGTTGATGCCCAGCCGGCTGGCGATGCGCGCGTAGATCTCCAGCGTCTCGCGGGCGATGCGCCGTTTCTTCTCCGGGCGCAGGGCACCCAGGGTGCGCATGTTGTGCAGGCGGTCGGCGAGCTTGACGATGATCACGCGGATATCCTTGGACATCGCCAGGACCATCTTCTGGAAATTCTCCGCCTGGGCGACCGCCTTGTCCTCGAAGGTGATCTGGGTCAGCTTGGAGACGCCATCGACCAGCTCCGCGACCGGTTCGCCGAATTGCAACGCCAGGGCGTCCTTCGACACGCCGGTGTCTTCGATGACGTCATGCAGCATGGCGGCCATCAGGCTCTGATGGTCCATGTGCATGTTGGCGAGGATATTGGCCACCGCCAGGGGGTGGGTCACATAGGGTTCGCCGGAGCGACGGCGCTGGCCATCGTGGGCCTGCTCGGCGTAGTAGAAGGCGCGCTTGACCTGCTGGATCTCGTCCGGGGGAAGGTAGCCGCCAAGGCGGTCGGCCAGGTCATCGATGGTAAACATGCTACGCGCCTATACCAAAATGACGAATGTCACTCCTCTCCCATCTCGGGCTCACGGCGTATGCGCACCGGGGCTTCGATGGGTTCGTCGAGCACATTCTCGTCGATCTTGCCGGCGGCGATCTCACGCAGGGCCATGACAGTGCACTTGTCGTTCTCCCACGGCAGCAGTGCATCGCGAGAGCCGCGGGCCAACTGGCGGGCGCGCTGGGTGGAGATCATCACCAGCTTGAACCGATTTTCGACATTTTCCAGACAATCTTCAACGGTGACTCGCGCCATGAGCGGTATCCTGATATTGCGGTTGATGCGTCAAACGCACGTGGTTGAAATCTTTGGAGGGAACTAATGAGTCTACTCGACCCCTTTACCATGTGACAAGAGCGCTTCCAGCAATGGGGCGTGGCGCTCCTTGATTCGCGCCAGTTGCGAACGGTTGGCGCGGATCAGGCTCTCCAGATCGGCCAGGGCGGTGTCGAAGTCGTCGTTGATGATCACATGCCGGTATTCATCGAAGTGCGACATCTCGCTGATGGCATCGCGCATGCGCCGTTCGATCACGGCGGCGTCGTCGGTGCCGCGGTTCGATAGCCGTTGGCGCAGGGCCTCCCGCGAGGGCGGCAGGATGAAGATCGACTCCGCCTCCGGTACCTGGGCGCGCACCTGGCGGGCGCCCTGCCAGTCGATCTCCAGGATCACATCCTGTCCGGCGGCCAGTAGCGCCTGTACCGCCGGGCGCGAGGTGCCGTAGTAGTTGTCGAACACCCGGGCGTATTCGAAGAAGTCGCCGCGTTCGATCATCGACTCGAAAGCCGCCACCCCGACGAAGTGGTAGTTGACGCCGTCGACTTCGCCCGGCCGCTGGGGGCGGGTGGTATGCGATACCGAAACCTGGAGGTCGCCGAGACGCCCGAGCAGCGCACGGACCAGGCTGGTCTTGCCGGCGCCGGAAGGCGCGGAAACGATGAACAGAGTACCGTAGGCGAGGGTACTGCGAGAGGTACCTTGGGACATGGTGGTGTGTCCGATTGAGCCGCTTCGAGAGAAACGCGTATTATCGCACATTGTTTAGCTGCTTCTACACTGTCGCAGTCGGATTCCTCCGGACAAGGATGGCTATGCCCACTGTCTCGTCGCCTCCCCGTGCGCTCACCTCGCGTCTGCTCTTCCTCGGTGTCGCCTTCGCCTTCCTGGTGATCATGCTGGGTACGACCCTGCCGACACCGCTGTATCCGCTCTATCAGCAGCGGTTCGGCTTTTCCCAGTTGATGATCACGGTGATCTTCGCTGTCTACGCAGTGGGGGTGATCGCGGCACTGATCGTCACCGGACGCTGGTCGGATCAGGTCGGTCGTCGCCCACTGCTGTTCCTGGGGCTGGTCGCTGCCGCGTCCAGCGATGTGGTGTTCTATCACAGCGATGGCCTGACATCGTTACTCGCCGGGCGTCTCCTCTCGGGCATTTCCGCCGGGATCTTCACCGGCACGGCGACCGTGGCGGTGATCGAACTGGCACCGCCGGCCTGGAAGCGACCCGCCACCTTCGTCGCCACCGCCGCCAACATGGGCGGTCTGGGCCTGGGGCCAGTGACCGCCGGGCTGCTGGGACAATATGCCCCCTGGCCGCTGCATCTCGCCTATGCCGTTCATCTGGGCTTGCTCGCGCTGGCCATGGTCGCCGTGTGGTTGGCCCCGGAGACGGTCGTACGCCCCGCCCATCCACGCTTGTCTCTCCAGCGTCTGAAGGTGCCACCCGAGGTACGCGAGGTGTTTCTCCCCGCAGCCACTGCCGGGTTTGCCGGCTTCGCGGTGCTGGGCTTCTTCACCGCCACCGCGCCGGCCTTCATGGGGCAGGTGCTGGGTTACTCCCACCTGGCGCTGATCGGCGTCGTCGCCGGCGGGGTCTTCTTCGCCTCGACCCTGGGGCAGCGCCTACAGGGGCGTTTTGCCGAGCACAGGCGTCTACCGCTGGGTTGTAGCGTGGTGATCGTGGGGGCAGGCCTGATCGGCACCGGCATCGGCGTACCCTCGCTGGGGATCTTCCTGGCCGGGGCGGCCGTCGTCGGGCTGGGGCAAGGCATCGCCTTCCGTGCCGGGCTGGGGGCGGTCGCTGCGGCGAGTCCAGTCGACCAGCGTGGCGCGGTGACGTCGGCGTTCTTCGTCGTGGCCTACGTGGCGCTGTCGATTCCCGTGGTCGGCATCGGGCTGGTGGCACGGGTCATCGGCCTGGCGGCCACCGGCGTGGGGTTCGCTGGCTTCGTGGCGCTACTCTCGGCCGTGGCACTGGTGCTATTGCGGCGGCGCACCCTGGCGTCCTCGGTGTAACCGGGCAACGAACGGCCACGGCGGTTTGCTCGGGCAGTGCTAACGCCCGAGCCGCGCGTCCATCTCACTCGCGAGCAGTTCCAGGGCATACTGGGCGGCCACCGAGTTGCCGTTTTCGTCGAGTGCCGGCGACCAGGCACACACCGAGAATTTGCCCGGCACGATGGCGACGATGCCGCCACCGACACCGCTCTTGGCGGGTAACCCCACACGGTAGGCGAAGTCGCCCGCGGCGTCATACATGCCGGAGGTAACCATGATCGAATTGATCCGGCGCGCCAGGTCCGGCGCGATGAACGGCTCGCCCGTGGCGTGTGCATGACCGTCTGCCGCCAGATAATTCAGGGCAATGGCGAGGTCGATGCAGCTCATGCTCAATGAACAGCAGGAAAAATAGGAATGCAGGACATGATCGACGTCATTGTCGATATTGTCGAAAGCCTTCATCAGGTAGGCCATGGCGGCGTTGCGTGAGCGATGCTGCCATTCCGACTCCAGGACACGCCTGTCGATCAGGATCGACTCGTTGCCGGACAATTTCCTGGCGACATCCTGGAGATGCTTCGACGGCGTGGCGAAGGCGCTGACCAGGCGGTCGGCAACCACGATGGCGCCGGCATTGATGAAGGGGTTTCGAGGCTTGCCTCGTTCCGCCTCGAGCTGCGTCAGGGAATTGAACGGCATGCCCGATGGATTGAGTCCGACCCGCTCCCATAACGCGTTTCCATAAACTCGTAGCGACAGGGTCAGCAGGAACACTTTCGAGATACTTTGTATCGAGAACGGTTCGAGTGCATCGCCTGCCGCGTATATCTCTCCTTCATTGGTACAGATGGCGATGCCGAATTTGTTGGCATCCCGTTCCGCCAGCGCCGGGATGTAGTCGGCGACGCGTCCGATTCCGAGCTTGGTTCTGGCCCGCTCGTTTATCTCTTCTACCCAATCCCGCATCTTCACCATGAGTTCAGGTACCAGGTTTTCAGGCGTCCTTGCATAACTTGCAAGGGATGAGGGGAAGCCGGCCCGGAGCGACCATGTCGCTCCGGGCCGGACGAATCGCGGATGCTACCTGTCCGCTTAGCTGGAGGGAGGTGTGGCCACTTGAGCCTGTTGTACCCGCTGCAAGTCCTCGGGCTCGATATCCCAGGCGGCCGCATCGATGTCCAGGTCGGCAAACTTGCTGGCGTCGAAAATCGGCTGTTTGATACCCGCCTTGATCTGGTCGTCGAAGTCACGCATGAAACGCAGCCCCGGCTTGATCAGCATGATCAGGGCAATCAGGTTGGCCAGCGCCAGGAAGCCCATGGTCACGTCGGCGAAGGCAAACACGGTACCCAGATCGGTGATCGCTCCCCAGCTACACAGGCCGATGATGGCGATCCGGAAGACGTTGAACAACGTCTTGTTCTGCTCGCTCAAGAAGTTGATGCTGTTTTCGCCGAGATAGTAGTTGTAGAGGATGGTGCTGAAGCCAAACAGCAGCAGCGCGACGCTGACGAAGCTACGCCCCCATTCGCCCACATGATCGGCCAGCGAGGCTTGGGTCAGCGCCACGCCGCCGATCTCGATCCCGGAGGCTGGGTCGTAGGCGCCGCTAAGCAGGATGATGAAGGCCGTGGCCGAACAGATGATCAGGGTGTCGATGAACACCGAGAACGCCTGCACGATGCCCTGGTTGGCCGGGTGCGGCACGTAGGCGACCGCGGCCACGTTCGGGGCGCTGCCCAGGCCCGCCTCATTGGAGAACAGGCCACGCTTGACCCCCATCAGGATGGCCGCCCCGATACCGCCGCCGACCGCCTGCTCGAGACCGAAGGCGCTGTGGACGATCAGCATGATCGCCTCGGGGATCCGGGTGACGTTCAGGGCCAGCACCACGATGGCAACCAGCAGATAACTGACCGCCATCACGGGCACCAGAACTTCCGCCACCCGGGCGATCCGCTTGACGCCACCGAAGATGATCAGGCCGACGACAATTGCCATGCCGATACCGGTGTAGAGGACCGGGATGCCGAAGGCATCATCCACCGAGGTGGCGACGGCATAGGATTGCAGGGCGGTGAAGCCGAACCCGAAGGTGACCAGCAGCAGCACCGAATAGAGGCTTGCGAGCCACTTCCAGTTGCTGCCCAGCCCGCGGGAGATGTAGTACGCCGGGCCGCCGCGATAGGTGCCGTTGGGTTCCGCTGTCTTGTAGGCCTGGGCGAGGGTGCATTCGAGATAGCTGGTGGCCATGCCCATCAGGCCGACCACCCACATCCAGAAGATGGCGCCCGGACCGCCGAGGGTGATCGCCACCGCCACCCCGGCGATATTGCCGCCACCGACACGCCCGGCGACGGACAGCAGCAAGGCCTGGAAAGAGCTCAGGTGGCCGTGCTTGTCCCGCTTGAACGCCTGGCTGGCGCTCAGGATTCGGAACATGCGGCCAAAATAACGAAACTGGACGAAGCGGGAGGCCAGAGTAAAGCCGATGCCAACCGCGATCAGCAGTGCGATCAGCACCTTGCCCCAGAGGAGATCGTTGATCAAATCCAGCATCATGAATCTCCATCCGTGGCCGTTGCAGACAGGGAAAGCGAAGCAACCCGTGGGATGGCTACCGCCATTGTTGTTTTTGGCATGATGAGTCGAACCTCTTGACTTGCGTTTGTCGATACCGGGCTCGCGATGTGCGAGCCGATCCCATATAACGCAAAGAGCATGCCAGTTACGTTGATGAAGTTAACTTATTGTTTTGTATATAATTCATGAAGTGGATTGGTAGTCGGCGCACAACAAAGGGGTATAACCAATGCCTGACGATCATTGAGGGGCGGCATGGAAATTACTGGGAATACAATGAGATATCGCCGATTATAACCAATGTTATAAATATCGCTTTGGTTATAGGGGGTTGGCGATCAGGGTTTTCCTAGGACGTGCGCATCTTCTTCAACCGCTTGCTCAGCGCCGGCTGCGAGATGCCCAGTAGGCGCGAGGCGATGGACTGGTTGCCCTCGGCACGCCGCATCGCTTCATGCACCAGCAGGTCGGTTACTTCATGCAGCGTCGGCAGGGATTCATCGGCCGCGAACACGGTGCGCTCGACGGCGAGGTCCGTGCCGGCGTCCTGGTTTGTCTGATGGATGGTGCGCTTGAAGACATCCATGGACAGCGTCCTGGCCTTGTGGACGCTGATGGCATCGAAGGCCATGGCGCGCAGCTCGCGCACATTGCCGGGAAAGCCGTAGTTGGCTAGCAGTACCGTCAGTTCGGGGGGATAAGTCGGTTTGTCCTTGCCGAGCTCCTCGGCCGCTTCGCTCAGGAAATGCTCGAGCAGCAGCGGAATGTCCGATTTGCGCTGCCGCAACGGCGGGATATGGACCTGGTGGGTGCGCAGCCGGTAGTAGAGATCCTTGCGGAATTCCCCCGCCCTCTGCTTCTCGCCCAAGTCCTGGTGGGTGGCGACCACGACCCGGGCCCGCATGCGCTTGGGCCGGTCGCTGCCGAGCGGGTAGTACTCGCCTTCCTGCAGCAGGCGCAGCAGCTTTACCTGGGAGGCCATGCTGAGGTCGCCGATCTCGTCGAGAAAGAGGGTGCCGTCCGCCGCCTGTTCGATCATGCCGGCACGCGCCTGTTCGGCGCCGGTGAAGGCCCCGCGCTGGTGGCCGAACAGCGTATCGGCGAAGACGTTGTCATCCAGCCCCGCCACATTGACGCACACCAGCGGGCCCTGTCGACCACTCAGGGTGTGGGCCGCGCGAGCGATCAGCTCCTTGCCCACACCGCTTTCCCCACTCACCAGGATCGGCTGGTTGGTCGGCGCCACCGACTCCAGATACTGGAAGACCGAGCGCATGCCCTTGTCGCCGGTGACGATATGCGCGAACGCCTCGGGATGTTCCAGGGTGTCGTTGAGGAAGCGCTTGCGCAGCTCCTGGTTCTCGCGCCGCAGCTCCTGCAGGTGGATGGCCCGCTTGACCCCTTCGATCAACCGACCCTCCTCATCGGTCTTGACGAAATAGTCGAAGGCACCGAGCTTGATGCAGTTCACGGCGGTTTCCACCTGGTTCAGGCCGCTGATCACGATGACGCCGATATCCGGGTGCTCCTCGACGATGCGTTTCAGCAGCCGCTCGCCGGAGAGGTGCGGCATGGTGAGGTCGAGGGTCACCAGGCCGATGTTCTCGCGCGCCAGGATCCCCATCACCTCGCGGCTCTCCTGGCAGCGGTGGATATGGGTGATGCCGCCGGAGCGCTCCAGCGCAATGCTCAGGCTGCGCAGGAAAGAGGGCTCGTCGTCGACGAGCAGCAGGCCGAATGAGGGGTACAGGTTCATCGTCATCGAGCGCTTTCCACCTACCGTCCAGGATTGCGTGATTGGTCGTACTGCGAGCGTGCGTTGCTTCAGCTCGGCGCCGGGCGCGAGGGCGTCGTTTCCGCTGATGCCGGCAAGGCCAGGGTAACGGTCGTGCCTTCACCGAGCCTGGAGTCGAACTCCAGGGTGCCATGGTGTTCGCGAACGATTCCGGAGGATACCGACAGGCCCAGCCCGGTGCCGCCGCATTCACGCCGGGTGGTGAAAAAGGGATCCGTCAGCAGGGTCAGCGATTCGGGATCGATGCCCCTGCCCTGATCGCGGATTTCCAGTACCACACAACGCTTCACACGATCATGGCGGGTCGCCAGGAAGATGCCCTGTTCCGTGCTGTCCAGGGCCTGGCAGGCATTCAGCACCAGATTGATCACCACCTGTTCGATACGCTGGGCGTTGCCCTTGAGCGGCGGTAGGTCCGTGGCGTAGTGCGTCTCGAAGCGATAGGTGGCCTTGCGGATCGAGTTGTCGACCAGACGTACGGCGGTGATCACTACCTGGTTGAGGTCCAGGGTTTCGCCCAGGTCGGCGCTGCCCTGGCGCGCGAAGTCCTTGAGATCGCCGACGATGCGCTTGATACGCTGGGTGCCTTCCAGCATCTCGTCGAGCATGAGAGGGATCTCTTCACGCATCCGCGAATATGCCAGACCGCCGAGCGTGAAATCGCCGTGCGTGCGGTAGTGCGCTTCGAGAATTTCCCGGGAATCGGCATAGGCGTCGCGCAGTACCGGCAGGTTCAGCAGCAGCAGGCTGCTGGGGTTGTTGATCTCATGCGCCACGCCGGACACCAGAATGCCCAGCGAGGTCATCTTGTCGGCCTGGATCAGCTGCTGCTGATGCTGGCGCAGTTCCTCGGTGCGGCTGGCGACTTGCCGCTTGAGCATCCGGTTCCAGACCACGATACCGCCGAGAATTAGCAGCAGGGCCGCGGAGGCCGCCGCGCCGACCTGGCCGACTTTCTTCCAGGGGATGCCGTGCGTGCCCTCCAGGGGGCCGAGCCACTTGTCGTAGATCGCCTGGTGGCGCCCGGTGTTCTTCAGGATGGCCAGCCCTTCGCTGAACTGGGCGAGCAGGTTCGAGTTCCCTTTCTTCACCGCGTAGCCGTAGCGCAGGGAAAAGGGCTTTGCCACCGGCACGAGATTGGTCAGCCCCAGCTCCCGGCTCAGGTAGAGCGCCGGCAGATTGGCCACCAGGGCGTAGTCGTGTTGGCCGGAAGCCAGCGCCCGAAGCGCATCGGCGTGGGTATCCACGGTGATCAGTTTGGCGCCCACGTCATGCTCGATCAGGTAATCGTGCATGATGTCGCCGCGCTGGACGATCACTTCCTTGTCCCGCAAGCCTTCCACGTCCACCACCGGGTCGCCACGTCGGGCGAAAATCGATTGATGCACGATGGCATGAGACGGCGCGAAATCGAATTGCTCGGCGCGCTCGTCGGAGTAGGACATGCCCTGGAGTGCATCGATCTCGCCGTTCTCCAGCCGCTCGCGCATGTCGCCCCAGGTGGCCAGCTCGATTCGCACGTCGATTCCCATGACCTCGGCGATGGCCCGGGTCAGCTCCACGTTGTAGCCAGCAGGCTGGCCATCCTCGTCGAGAAACTCGTAAGGCGGGTGGTAGTGATCCCCGCCGACGACGATGGTGTCACCCCTGTCTCCCCTGGCGGAGGGTGACTCCTGTCCCCAACTCTGCAAAGGAATCAGTACGAGGCAGGCGGCGATCGCCACCAGCCACCGCGTCACTCGATGTTCAATCCGCATCCAGATCCTTGAGGTTCTTCTTTGTATATCAATGAACTGAGATATCGACTCGCCCTGGTCGCCAATCGCTCCTCATTGTACTCCCTACGGCCTCGTCGTTCTCCAACTTTGGCCTTTTGGAACAGCTACCCTAGGTGGGCTTCGGTCCTCACGCTCAAATCGTGCGGTTCTTATTGGGCGGATGCAGGTTCTGAGCGCAACACCGCTATGGGCGTGGCGTTGGCACGTTGAGGTATCAGGATGAGTACACCTGACCCGTGGTAGTCATGCACTCATAATGATCCCTCATTTTGGGATGAATCCAAAATGAGGGATTGAAGGATCTCTGACGGGGAGGCAGAAAATCGGGATATCAACGAGCGACACCCCCGGCCAGCTGCGGCAGAACGTTACAGCTTCAAGTGACTTTGAAAAAACGCTTCCAGTTTATCAAATGGGATCAGATCGACACGATCATACAGATCCACGTGGCCTGCATCCGGGACAATCACCAGTTCCTTTGGCTCGGCAGCCAGCCGGTAGGCGTCTTCGCTGAATTCGATGGAATGCGCATTCTCACCCGCGATGAACAGCATCGGACGCGGCGAGATCGTCGCGATGTCCTCGAACGGATAGAAATTCATGAATTTGACATTGCTGGTCAGCGTCGGATGAGTGGTCAACTGCGGTGAAGAACTCTCAGGTGTGTATTCACCCCGTGAAGTACGGTAGAAATCGTAGAACTCGCGCTGGATGGGATGGGTATTCTCGTCCAGTTCATGCACGGTGCCGCTGGTATACTGGGTCTCACCACCGGTGAACTCCACGTAACGCTGCTCCGCGGCCGCGGCGATGATCCGTTTCCTTTGCTCAAGGGTCTGTGATTTGTTCAGCGCGTGCCGGTTTGCGGCTCCCATGTCGTACATGCTGACCGTGGCGATTGCCTTCATGCGCGGGTCTATTTTCGCGGCGCTGATCACGAAGCTGCCGCTGCCGCAGATGCCGAGTGCGCCAATACGCTCACGGTCAACGAATGGTCGGGTTCCGAGGAAATCCACTGCCGCGCTGAAGTCTTCGGCGTAGAGGTCCGGTGAGACGGCGTTTCGCGGCTGGCCTTCGCTCTCACCCCAGAAAGAGAGATCGAGGGACAGGGTCACGAATCCTCGCTCAGCCATCTTGGTGGCGTACAGGTTCGCGCTTTGTTCCTTTACCGCTCCCATGGGATGTCCAACAACGATAGCAGGATGCTTGTCTGCCCTATCGAAGTCCTTGGGAATGAAAAGGTTACCCACCACTTCCATCTGGTATTGATTCTTGAAGGTGACCTTTTCCACCGTCACTTGATCACTCTCATAAAAATTATCGGCACCATGAGACATATCGGCCCCCATTGCATTGAATGAACTGAAAATCAGACTGAATAAAACGAAAAGCTTTCTCATAAATGGATTGCCTGGTTCGATTGATAGATTGAGGAAGGGGCAAGGAAAGACCGTCGAATACGGTTTGAATGGTTCTAATCAGCCAGGGTGATGGTTGCCGTAAATGTTGGGAATTGGCTGAGTACTTCCAGCCCTGACGTAATGGAGCCGAGGTTAATCAACGACCTGGAGTAAACGAAGTCCTTGTAGTAAAGGGCCAGATTCCCCCATGGCGCATAGTAGGCAAGGGTACCGACCTGGGGGTCGTATCCCTCGGGCGCCCCTTCCGTAGACAACCTTTGAGGCAGGTAACTGATTTTTTCTGTCCCGTGGTGATCTTCGAAGGTCAGTGTAAGGGGAAGCTGCGACAGGAAGTCCCGTGTGGTGGCAGAATCTTCCAGTGCCACCACTATGTCCTGGCCCTCAACATTCAGGACAATCTCAACGTTGCCTTGTGTGCTCTCGTTCTGTGCTTGCACTGATTCACTCCCTGCCCAAGCAATACCTGCAAATCCCAGGTAGGCGACGATAAGAAGCCCGCTGCCTAGCATCCAGATTGGTCTATGGATTAGATTCATCGTGTGGAGAACCATCATTGTCGTGAAATGATGGTTGCCATTCTAGGAAGCGGGCTGGCTTTGATATAGGGGGTTTAGGTACAAGGAGCCATGCACAGAATTCATGGATCGACTTTGTACAGGCCTCAACTCAACTGGTTACCCACAGGGAGACGCCGGATGCGTTTTCCTGTTGCGGCGTGGATGGCGTTGCAAAGTGCCGGAGCGACTGGCGGAAGCCCAGGCTCCCCCACCCCGCCGGGTGCGATGTCCGGGTTGTCGTTGATCAGGTGTACCCGTATCGCTCGGGGCGCATGACGCATGCGGGCAAACTCATACTGGTGAAAGTTATCCTGCTGGACGCGGCCTTCCGCCAAGGTGATTTCACTCTGTAGCGCAATACCAATCCCCATCACGCAAGCCCCCTCCATTTGGGAACGTATACGCTCAGGGTTAACCTGCGGTCCGCAGTCGAAGGCGATATCCGCGCTATGGATGATCAGGCTGCTGTCATCCTGTACCTCAACGTCAAACACCACGGCCGCGTACGAGGCGAAACTATGGTGGACAGCCAGGCCCATGCCTCGTCCTGCCGGCCGTTGCTTGCCCCAGCCGGCTTCAGCCGTTGCTTTCTCGACAACACCGCGCAGGCGGCCGACATCGATCGGGTAGAGATCGGGATTTTCCCCATAATTCCAGTCGTCGCCAACGGCTTGGGGATTGATCTCGCGAGCCGGCCCCAACAGTTCCAGCAGGTAATCCCTGTGATCTCGTCCCGCTGCTTCCGCCATCTCCGCCACGAAGCTTTGAATGGCAAAGGCGTGCGACAGATTGTAGACGGCCCGGAACCAGCCAATGCGCACGTGGGCGGATGCGGGCGGATTCTCAAGCTGAATCGCCGGAATATTGAACGGAAGGGTATTGAACCCCATGCCCAGCTCGAAATTGCCTTTATGCCTGGGGTCCTCGGCAAACAGTGAGCCGATACTTGGCGACAGGGTTCTGTGTCGCCAGCCCAGGGCCTTGCCGTCGGCGTCGAGGCCCGCCTCCAGGCGGTCAACGGAGAGGGCATGGAAATAGGCGTGGTGCAGGTCATCCTCGCGGGTCCATTGCACACGAACCGCGCGGCCCTTATAGGCTTTTGCCAGTTCCGCCGCCTCAACCACGAAATCCGGTTTGGATTTGCGGCCGAAACCGCCACCAAGCAGGGTGACGTTCACCGTCACCGCATCGGGTTCCAGTCCCAGACGTTGGGCAACGCCGTCGCGAGCCGCCTGCGGATTCTGCAGCGGCGCCCAGACTTCCGCACGCCCATCGGACATCCGGGCGATGGCAACGGGCGGTTCCATAGGGGCCTGTGCCATATGCGGCATGTAATAGCTTGCCTGGACCCTGGTCTCGGCATTGCCCAGGGCCGATTCGATATCCCCCTCGGAGCGAATGACTTGCCCGGGCGATTCGGCACGCTGCATCAGTTCTTCGGTGAAGGCCCTGGTGTCGTAGCTGGCATTGTCGCCGGCGGGGCCATTGTCCCACTCGATCTTGAGCGCGTTGCGTCCCTGGATGGCTGCCCAGGTATTTTCGGCCAGTACTGCGACGCCCCCCAACGGCTCGAACCCGCCGGGTTGGCGAGTGCCATCGATTTGCCGTACATCGACAACACCGGGCACTTTCCTGGCCTCGGCCTGGTCTACGCTCGCGACTTCAGCACCGTACACGGGTGGCCGGGCGATGACGGCGTACAACATGTCGTCGAATCCAACGTCCGCACCGTACACTGCCTGGCCGGTCACGATATCCTGACTATCGATCGCCAACGGGCGCTGTACCTTGTCGCCAGTTACATTCCGGTGAGGCCCGGTTTCCTTGCCCAGATACCGCCAGGCTTCCCTCGGCTTCAGCCTGAGCGTTGAGCGCTCAGGCACTGGCAGCTCCCGGGCAGTCCGCGCGAGCTCGCCAAACGCAAGTTCCCGACCAGTGGGCTCATGCACCACGACGTGCACCCCGGCCTGGCACTCATCCACGGGCACAGCCCAGCGCTGGGCCGCGGCCTGTTCCAGCATGGTCCGCGCTGCCGCTGCTGCACGGCGCATGGGATCGAACCAGTGACGCATGCTGCGTGAGCCGTCGGTATTCTGATTCCCGTATTTGTCGTGGTTGCCCGGCGCCTGCTCAACACGAACCCGTTGCCAATCCGCGCCCAGCTCATCGGCCGCCACCATCACGAGACTGGTACGAATGCCCTGCCCCATCTCGGCTCGATGGTTGACGATGGTGACCGTGCCATCCTCGTCGATTCGGATGAACACGTTCGGATCGTCCACCCAGCCACCGGGCATGGCGTCGGCGCCGTATGGTTTTTCCTGTTGCGCCAACGCCAGGTCCCATTTGGCCGCGAGGACCAGAGCACTGCCGGCGGCCAATCCCTTCAGGAAGCTGCGGCGGCTGACGTTCTCCAGAATCAGATTGTCGGAAGACCGGTTCATGCCTGCTGCTCCCCTGCTTCCGCTGCGCGATGAATAGCCTGGCGAATCCGAGTGTAAGTGCCGCAACGGCAAAGGTTGCCGCTCATGGCATCGTCAATCTGTTGATCACTAGGATTGGCATTCTGCTTGAGAAGGCCGGTAGCGTTCATGATCTGTCCACCCTGACAGTAACCGCACTGCGCAACGCCCAAATCCAGCCAGGCCTCTTGCACCCGCCGGCCTATCGGATCCGTTTCCATCGCTTCGATGGTTGTCACGGACCTGCCTTCGACGCGCGACACGGGGGTTACGCAGGAGCGTGTAGCCTGACCATCAACATGCACGGTACAAGCGCCACACAGGGACATGCCACAGCCAAACTTGGTACCGGTAAGCTTTACGATGTCTCTCAATGCCCACAACAGGGGCATGTCGTCTGGCACGTCCAGCTTGTGTTCCTCGCCGTTGATGGTAAGGGTCACCATTGGTTCTCTCCCGTTATAGTCGCCTCGCGCCAGGTTTTCTCGGCAAAACACGTTCAAATCCCGTCAGAGTCTAGTTTGCGCATCAAGCAAATCCATACCCTGGAACGGCATGGACCTATGCACCGAATTCATCGATCGGCGAACGAACCGAAGGCACACCCCCGTCAGTCCCGGTAACGCAACCGGTCAATGACCAAGCGGAAGGCAGAACTGATCTGACGACGACCCGAGTAACACAAATGGTACCCGTCGAAGGGCGGGCACCAGTCGGCAAGCACCCGGCGCAGCTTGCCATCCTCGATGTCGTCGATGACCTCGGACTCGGTCACAAAGGCAATTCCATGCCCTTCCTTGGCCGCATCAATGCACAGATCGCTCTCACTGAAGATCAGCGGCCCGGAAACCTTCTTGACGATGGCCTCTCCCTCTTTCTCAAACTCCCAGTCATACGCTGGCGCATGCGAGCTAAAGCGCAGTGAAAGACAGGCATGGTCATCCAGGTCGGAAGGGTGTTTTGGAACGCCGTGCTTTCGGAAATACTCTGGCGCTGCTACGGCAACCATTCGAATCAGTGGACCAATTTTCACCGCGATCATGTCGGGACTGACGAATTCACGGAGCCGCACGCCGGCATCAAATCGATCCTCGGCCAAATCTGTCAGCCGGCTTTCCAGATTCAATTCGATCTGAATTTCCGGATAGTCACGCACGATCTGGGAGATTTTAGGCCACAAAACCGCACGGGCGGCAGCCTTGCTCGCCGTCAGCCGCACCAGGCCCCGGGGTGCATCACCCAGCATGCGAATTTCCTCGATGCGGGCATTGATCTGCCCAAAGCTGGGGCGTAACGCATCCAGCAGCTTCTCACCAGCATCGGTGGTGGATACTCGCCTTGATGTTCGGTTCAACAACTTGAGCCCTATGGATTCCTCCAGTCGCCGAACCGTGTGACTGACAGCGGATTGGGATAACCCCAAACGTACGGATGCCCGTGTAAAACTGCGTTCCTCCGCGACCGCCATGAACACCACTAGATCGCCTAGTTCCTCCCGCATCATTCATGACCTCTGTAGCATGTTCTTTCAGTTTACCCCGCCCAAGAAGGGGGTTTAGCACTTTATCCATGCGCAGAATTCATTGTTTCTATGAGTCGAACATGATTGTTGCAGGCGCGCGCCTGGACTTAAGCTTGCCGTCCTCGTGCCAACCGCCCAGAGAGGGGACTATGACCAGCAAGAATTCGACAATGGATATCCCGCAGCAAGCTGGCGCCTGGGGGGCGGTGTTTTCCATGTCCCTGTGTGTCGCCATGTTGATTGCCTCCGAATTCATGCCGGTAAGCCTGTTGACCCCCATCGCCGACAGCCTTGGCGCTACCGAAGGCCAGACAGGCCAGGCAATTTCCATCAGTGGTTTTTTCGCGGTGACCGCGAGCCTCCTAATGACAACTCTGGCGGGACGCATTGATCGCAAATGGGCACTGGTCACCATGACGGGGTTGATGCTGCTCTCGCTGGGTCTCATTGCAGCAGCCCCCACCTTCATCGTGCTGATGCTGGCTCGCGCGCTGCTGGGAATCTGTATAGGAGGATTCTGGGCTCTCGGGACGGCGGTGATTATGAGGCTGGTGCCCAAAGAGAGCGTATCCAGAGCCCTCGCCGTCATGTATACGGGGCAGGCCGTGGCGGCAGCGTTTGCCGCTCCGATTGGCAGTTACCTCGGCGGGATAATCGGCTGGCGAGGTGTCTTCTGGATTCTGGTTCCGATCGTGGCACTGAACCTCGTGTGGCAATTGCTGGTCCTGCCATCATTGCCGGCAGATGATCGGCAATCGTTTCGCTCACTTCTTGCGGTGTTAAAGCGCCCCTATTTTGCCCGGGGAATCACCGCTGTGATTTTAACCTTCGCCGGTGCCTTCTCGATGTTCGCCTACCTGCGCCCCTTCCTCGAAACGGTCACCGGTGCCGATGTGGTGACACTGTCCCAGCTCTTTCTCGTACTCGGCTGTAGCGGCTTTATCGGTACGTGGGCCGGTGGCAGGTATGCCAATGACCACGTCATTCGGTTGCTACAAATGGTGCCGCTGACAATGGCGGTGGTGACGCTCGGCCTCATCGGGTTCGGACAATTGGTAGTTACGACAGCGGCGCTGCTGGCCATTTGGGGCATCATGAATACCGCCATGTCGATCGGCTGGATGGCCTGGCTTTCCCAGAATGTGGGCGACGCGCCCGAAGCGGCTGGCAGTCTGATCGTTGCTGCCATACAGGCTTCCATTCTGCTCGGCGCAGCGCTCGGTGGTGCGCTGCTTGATCATATCGGAGTCGACGCGGCCTTTATGGGAAGTGCGGTGTTATCCGGCATAGCGGTCTTGCTGGTTGGATCTGGCAACCGGCTTCTCAAGGACACCTCATCCAGAAAGTGCTGCATCATCAGACACCGACTGATGCCATGAAGCAGTGGCAGAGGATGCAGCCAGAGCTATTTCACAAACGAGTCATTAATTATCCTGGGTCAAACAACTACCTCGAGCACCGCAGAACATCACTCGATGTTTTGGATCTGCTCGCGCATCTGCTCGATCAGCACCTTGAGCTCCACTGCGCAGCGGGTGGACTCGGCAACCACGGCCTTGGACGACAGGGTATTGGCCTCGCGGTTGAGTTCCTGCATCAGGAAGTCGAGCCGCCGGCCGACCGGGCCTTTCTGCTTGAGCTGACGCTCTACCTCGGTGACGTGGGTTTCCAGGCGGTCGAGCTCCTCGTCGACGTCGGCCTTCTGCGCCAATAGCGTGAGTTCGGCTTCCAGGCGTTGGGGGTCGAGCTCGGCGCGTACCACCTCGAGGCGATCGAGGAGCTGGGCGCGTTGGCGCTCGAGGATTCCCGGCAGTTGGGCGCGCACGGCGGCGACCTGCTCGCGCACCCCGTTCAGGCGACTTTGGATCAAGGCCGCGAGTTGTTCGCCCTCGCGGGCGCGGCCGGCGACCAGGTCGTCCAGGGCGGCGTCGAAGAGCTCCAGCGCGGCGGCCTTGACGGCCTCCAGGTCGAGACCCTGGGCGTAGAGAATGCCCGGGTGTTCGAGCATTGACAGGGCGTCGGGCATCGCCACACCGGGCAGTTCGCTGCGCACCTCCACCACGGCGCGGGCCAGCTCGGCGAGTCGTTCGCGGTTGACCGCCAGGTTCTCGCCGACAGCGGAGGGCTCGAAGCGCAGGGTGCACTCCACCTTGCCGCGTGCCAGGCGGCCGCGCAAGGCGTCGCGATAGGCGGGTTCCAGGTCGCGCAGCGTCTCGGGCAGGCGGAAATGCAGGTCGAGATAGCGCTGATTCACCGAGCGCAGCTCGAGGTGCAGGCTGCCCCAGTCGGCTTCCCGGCTATGGCGGGCGAAAGCGGTCATGCTGTGAACCATGCTGACTCCTGGTACGCAGTGGCTTGGCCATGAAGTATCGAGAACTCAATAGTGTAACCGATTCCCTCGCCCAAGCGTGTAGAATGGCGCTCCATGCCGGACGATTCGCTCCGGCGAACGTTAGGGTTTGTACGAAAAGTCGCCGAGCGATGGCCAGACAAGGCAAAAATTAGCGAAAAAGCAGAGTTTACGTGGGTGTAAATGAGCACTTTGATCGGACTCGCGCACGAGCTGATTTTTAACGCCGTATGGTCGAGCGCAGGCAGTTTTCGGACAAAGCCTAGTCAACCGAATGCAAGAGAGTCATTGAGAACGCCTATGCGCCCCAGTGGACGACAGCCCGACCAACCCCGCGAGATCACCCTGACCCGTGACTACACCCGCCATGCCGAAGGCTCGGTACTGGTCGAGTTCGGCGACACCAAGGTGCTGTGCAACGCCAGCGTCGAGGCCGGGGTGCCGCGCTGGTTGCGCGGCAAGAACCAGGGCTGGGTCACGGCCGAATACGGCATGCTGCCGCGCGCCACCCACACCCGTGGCGGCCGCGAGGCGGCCCGCGGCAAGCAGGGCGGCCGCACCCTGGAGATCCAGCGCCTGATCGGCCGTTCGCTGCGCGCGGCGGTCAATCTGAAGCGCCTCGGCGAATTCACCATCACCGTCGACTGTGACGTGATCCAGGCCGACGGCGGCACCCGCACCGCCTCGATCACCGGCGGCTGCGTGGCGCTGGTCGACGCCATCCGTTACCTGCAACGCAAGAAGCTGATCCAGCAGGATCCCTTCAAGCAGCTGGTCAGCTCGGTGTCGGTGGGGATCTTCCGCGGTACGCCGGTGGTCGATCTCGACTATCCCGAGGACAGCGGCGCCGATACCGACATGAACGTGGTGATGACCGAGGGCGGCGGCCTGATCGAGGTCCAGGGCACCGCCGAGGCGGGAGAATTCACCCGGGCCGAGCTCGACGCCATGCTCGATCTGGCGGAGAACGCCGGGCGGGGGCTGTTCGAGCACCAACGCGAGGCCTTGGGCATTCGCGGCTAGGCCGTCTCGCCAACGCATGACGCCGGCCACGGGGCCGGCGTCATGGGGACGGGGAACGGCGAGGGCGCTTAGAGGGTGAGATCGTATTCGACGATCAGCGGGGCGAATTCCGAGAAGGTCGCGTCGTAGTCGATCCAGGCGTCGACCACATGGCGGCGGAAGTTGGGGCCCACCACCTGGTAGTCGAGTCGCCAGCCCTCCTGGCGCGATCGCGGCTGATCCTGGTCCAGCGCCGGCCACCAGGTGTACTCACCGGCATCGCGATTGATCTCGCGGAAGGTGTCGATGAAGCCGGTGGGGCCGAATACCTGATCCATCCAGGCGCGCTCTTCCGGCTTGAAGCCCGGCGTGGTCTGGTTATCCGCCCAGTTGGCCAGGTCGATGGTCTTGTGGGCGACATGCCAGGTGCCGCAGATGATGTACTCGCGGCGCTTCCTGGCCATCTTCGACAGGTATTCCTGATACTGGGCCATGAAGGCCTGCTTGGCGGCGGGGTCGCTGCCGTCGGGCATCAGGAAGCTGGCGATGCTGAAGCGCTCGTAATCGGCCTGCAGGAAGCGTCCTTCATGGTCGCACTGCTCGAAACCCAGGCCATACATGATAGCCTTGGGGATCTTGCGGCAGTACAGCCCCACACCGGAGAAACCGTCCTGTTCGGCGTCGAGGAAATAGCCCTCGTAGCCTTCCGGGTAGAGGATGCTGTCATCCAGTTCGAAGCTCTTGGCCTTGAGGTTCTGCACACAGACGACGTCGGCGTCCTGATTGCCTAACCAGTCGAGAAAACCTCGACCAACCGCTTCGCGGATGCCGTTGACATTGATGCTGGCGATTTTCATTACGTGGTCCCTTTTCCGTCGCGCGTGTATGATACCCGACGTTTCGACGTTTTGGTAAATGGCCTGAGCTTATAATCATGATAGGGAGACTTGTGGTGGACAGTCGTGGGGCGGACAGCATGCAGCCATACCAACGCGAGTTCATCGAATTCGCCATCGACCAAGGGGTACTGCGTTTCGGCGAGTTCACCCTCAAGTCCGGTCGGATCAGCCCCTACTTCTTCAACGCCGGCCTGTTCAAGAGCGGCGCCGCGCTGGCCCGGCTCGGGCGCTGTTATGCCCAGGCCATCGTGGCCAGCGGCCTGGCTGCCGACGTGCTGTTCGGCCCGGCCTACAAGGGCATTCCGCTGGCCGCCAGCACCGCCGTGGCGCTGGCCGAACATCACGGCCGCGACCTGCCCTTCGCCTTCAATCGCAAGGAAGTCAAGGATCACGGCGAGGGCGGCAATATCGTCGGTGCCGACCTGGCCGGTCGCATCCTGATCATCGACGACGTGATCACCGCCGGCACGGCCATCCGCGAGGTCATGGGCCTGATCGAGGCCGCCGGCGCCGAGGCCGCCGGGGTGGTGATCGCGCTCGACCGTCAGGAGCGCGGCAACGGCGAGCTGAGTGCCATCCAGGAAGTCGAGCATCGCTATGGCATTCCGGTGGTCAGCATCGTCACGCTGGACATGCTCCTAGCCTACCTCGAAGAACAGGCCGGCGACGACATGCGGCGTCATGCCGCAGCCATCCGCGACTATCGGTCGCGCCATGGCGTCACGCGCTGAGCGTCGGCCATGCTCGACGTGGTGCTCTACGAACCCGAAATCCCGCCCAATACCGGCAACCTGATCCGGCTGTGCGCCAATACCGGCTTTCGCCTGCACCTGATCGAACCGCTGGGCTTTGTGCTCGACGACCGGCGCCTCAAGCGGGCCGGGCTGGATTACCATGAATGGGCGCGGGTGCAGGTGCATCGCGACTGGCCGGCGTTCGTCGCCAGCGTGGCGCCGGTGCGGGTCTTCGCGATCTCGACCCGCGGCCGCACCGGCTACCATGAACCCCGCTACCGCCCCGGCGATGCGCTGGTGTTCGGCCCCGAGACCCGCGGCCTGCCCCAGGCGATGCTCGATGCCCTGCCCGAGGCGCAGCGTCTGCGCATTCCCATGCTGCCCGACAGCCGCAGCCTGAACCTGTCCAACGCCTGCGCGGTGATCATCTTCGAGGCCTGGCGTCAGCTCGGGTTCCAGGGCGCCGCGGACATCGATATTGCCGCCCCCAAGGAGTGATCGATGTCGATCCAGCAGCGCCTGACCAAGCTCAACCCCCGCCAGCAGGAAGCGGTGCGCTATATCGACGGCCCCTGCCTGGTACTGGCCGGGGCCGGCTCGGGCAAGACCAGCGTGATCACCACCAAGATCGCCTACCTGGTGCAGGAGTGCGGCATGAGCGCGCGTCGCATTGCCGCGGTGACCTTCACCAACAAGGCCGCCCGCGAGATGAAGGAGCGCGTCGGCCAGATGCTCAAGGGCAAGGAAGGCCATGGCCTGACGGTCTCGACCTTTCACACCCTGGGGCTCAACATCATCCGCGGCGAGCTCAAGGCACTCGGCTACAAGCCGGGGTTCTCGCTGTTCGACCCGGACGACGCCAAGGCGCTGCTGCGCGACCTGATGAACAAGGATGCCCAGGTCGATGCCGAGCAGATCAACGCCGTGCAGCACCAGATCTCGCAATGGAAGAACGACCTGGTGCTGCCGGGCGATGCGCTGTCGCACGCCGCCGATGACGACGAGCAGTACGCGGCGCGGGTCTACGAAGCCTACGGACGGCACCTCAAGGCCTACAACGCCGTCGACTTCGACGACCTGATCCTGCTGCCGGTGGTCTTGCTGCAGCGCGACCCGGAGGCTCTCTCTCGGTGGCGCAAACGCATCCACTACATGCTGGTGGACGAATACCAGGACACCAACGTCTCGCAGTACCTGCTGGTCAAGCTGCTGATGGACGAGCGCAAGACCTTCACCGTGGTCGGCGACGACGACCAGTCGATTTACGCCTGGCGCGGGGCGCGTCCCGAGAACCTGGTGACCCTCGGTGAGGACTTCCCGCGCCTCCGGGTGATCAAGCTCGAGCAGAACTACCGCTCCACCGGCACCATCCTGCGCGCCGCCAATACCCTGATCGCCAACAACCCCCACGTCTACGACAAGACCCTGTGGTCGGAGATGGGCCCGGGCGAGGCGATTCGCGTGGTGGTCAATCGCCACGAGGAGGCCGAGGCCGAACGCGTGGCCAGCGAGATCCTCACCCGGCGCATCAAGGAACGCGCCGAGTGGCGCGACTTCGCGGTGCTCTACCGCGGCAACTTCCAGGCCCGGCTGCTGGAACTCAAACTCCAGCACTACCAGATTCCCTACAAGCTCTCCGGCGGCACCTCCTTCTTCTCGCGCGGCGAGATCAAGGACGCCATGGCCTACCTGCGGCTGCTGATCAACCCGGCCGACGACAACGCCTTCCTGCGCATCGTCAACGTGCCGCGCCGCGAGATCGGCCCCGGCACCCTGGAGAAGCTCGCCAACTACGCCACCGAGCGCGGCATCTCGCTATTCGCGGGCTGCCACGAACTGGGCCTGGAGCAGGTGCTGCCGACGCGGGCGGTGGAGCGCCTGTCGCGCTTCACCCACTTCATCGACGGCGTCAGGCGGCGCATGGACCAGGGTGACGCCCTGGCCGCCATCCGCGACATGCTGCGCGACATGGACTACGAGGCCTGGCTGTACCAGAACGCCAGCGCGCCGACCATCGCCGAGCGGCGCATGGCCAACGTGTGGATACTGATCGACCAGCTCGAGAAGTCGATGCAGCATGACCCGGAAGAGAGAGCCGAAGAGAGCACCGCCAGCGAGGATACCGAGACCGACGGCGTGGAGGCCGCCATCTCGCGCCTGGTGCTGCGCGACATCCTCGAGCAGCAGGCGGAAGAAGACGACTCCGACCGGGTGCAACTGCTGACCATGCATGCCTCCAAGGGGCTGGAGTTCCCGCATGTCTACCTGCTGGGGCTGGAAGAGGAGCTGCTGCCGCACCGCAACGCCATCGAGGCCGGCACGGTGGAGGAGGAGCGCCGCCTGGCCTACGTGGGCATCACCCGGGCGCGGCGCACCCTGACCTTGACCCTGGCTCGCCAGCGCAAGGCCTATGGCGAATTGCTGGACTGCACGCCGAGCCGCTTCCTCGACGAACTGCCCGCCGACGACCTGGAATGGGAGGGGCGGGCCGACAGGGAAGACCCGGATAAGAAACAAGCCCGGGGCCAGGATGCGCTGGCGGGGATTCGTTCGTTGCTGGGCTGACTGCCCGAGGCGGGGCTAGGGCATGAAAAAGGGGGCGCATCAGGCGCCCCCCTTTCTTCGTCATGACCGGCCGCTACTGAACCGAGTTCACCAGGTGATCGACCGCAGCCTTGACCTCGGCATCCGACAGGTTCGGGTTGCCACCCTTGGGAGGCATGGCGCCAACGCCGTTGATGGCATGGTCATACAGGGTCTCGACACCTTTATCCAGGCGCGGGGCCCAGGCTTCGGCGTCGCCTTTCTTGGGAGCGCCGGCGGCGCCGGTGTCGTGGCATGCCATGCACACGTTGCCGTAGATAGCGGCGCCGTCGATATTCTCGCCCCCGGCGTCGGCGGTCTGTGCACCACCGCCATTGCCCTCTTCAGCCGCGGCTTCTCCACCGCCTCCACCGACTTGCGGCAGCTCGCCGTCATAGACCGGCTCGACCAGATGATTGACGGCGGCCTTGACCTCGTCGTCGGACAGGTTCGGGTTGCCGCCCTTGGCCGGCATGGCGTTGAAGCCGTTGATGGCGTGGTCATAGAGCGTCTCGACGCCCTGATCGAGGCGCGAGGCCCAGGCGTCCGCATTGCCGCGCACCGGGGCGCCGGCGGCACCGCTCTCGTGGCAGGCGGCGCACACATTGCTGTAGATATCGCTGCCCGAGATGCTACCGCCATTGCCGCCGGCGGCCGCACCAGCGGAAGCGGTGGCGGAGGTACCGCAGTCCTCGCCCTTCAGGCACAGCTCGCCAACCGGCTCCAGGCGCTTGGCGATGGCCTCACGGTCGCCTTCGGACTGGGCGTGAGCGACGCCCATTGCCAGGCCCAGGGTGGCCAGGCACCCCACGATCAGATTGCTGAATTTCACTCTCGCCACCTCTTCACGGTCCTGTAATCGGAATCTATTCGACGCACCAGCGCAAAAGGCGACAGTATAGCGGCAACCGGATAGCCAGGAAAATGCCATCCCTCACCCATTCGGCGTAGAAGCCTGGATACCAGCGGGGAGGCTGGACAGGCGTGGAGCTGGCGGGTAGGATTGTGACGCCTCAAGGCACCATACCAAGTGCCGATGCGCGCCCATAGCTCAGCTGGATAGAGTGACGCCCTCCGAAGGCGTAGGTCGCAGGTTCGAATCCTGCTGGGCGCGCCAACGAATTCAAGGGCCTGCGGTTATCCGCAGGCCCTTTTCTATGGCTTGTCGCGTGGATACCTGCAGGCCATCCGTGGCATGGCTGGTGCGGGGCCGGTTCGAGATCGAGTCGCGAGGCAGCGTTCGTTCCTGCGCGCCCGGAACCGAGTGGACAGGCGGCACGGGTAGGCGAGGCTGTTCGGATGGTTGATCGATTTTCAATTGAGCTGGTCGCCATGCCTCAGGCAACATGGAAATAGGAAAACAGGCATGGAAGGATGAACAACGGCATACCGCTGGAGGAGCCAAGATGCAGCCGCTTAGCTATTACTATTACAACGTGCTGGAAGTTCTTGAAAAGCCGTGCGATGTACCGACGGCACACCTGCAGGAAGGCTACGATATCCTGTACCAACATGGCGGGCGCATCGAAATGGACCTGGTGCGCAAGGCCGAGGAGGGCGACGCGCAAGGCGAGCCATACTACTGGTACGAAGCCCTCGATGCCGAGCAGCGGGCGAAACTGCACAAGGCTCTTGATCATGGCGATCCCGCGAAGATCCTCAAGATCATGCAGCGCAACGGGTATGCCGGGATTCTGTATCACCACGCCCGGGAGCACTTCCGGGCGGCGCCGGATGCCGTGAGGTAGCGTTTCGAAAAGGCTGCTACGCCACATCACCATGAACGTGCCACTGATGCGCTGATGGCAAGAAGCGGCAAGCAGTTCGGAAAATTCGCGTCAAACATCAAGGGCCCGCGAGAAATCGTGGGCCCTTTTCCTTAAGCGTAGCGTTCAAGAACCTTCCACGACGACAATGTCCACCTCCGCGGCACGGCAGCGCGCCGCCTTGGCTCGCTGATACGCCTCCGAGTGGTAGCAATCGAGGGCCTGTTGGTAGCTGGGGAACTCTATGATGACGCTTCGCTGGGGAGTTTCACGGCCCTCCAGAGCGATCCGCTTACCGCCTCGGGCCAGAAATTGGGCACCGAAGCGGGCGAATGCCTCTGGGGCCAGTGCCTGATAATCGGCATAAGCGTGCGGGTCGGTCACGGTGATATTGGCGATCCAGTAGCCCTTGCGCATGGCGGTCTCCGGCTGGTGGTGGCTGTTTGTATTATGGTATGCCAAAATGACGCCACATCCTATGGCTGTTACCTACCAAGGGGACCGGGAGCGTTATGGCATTCGATCGAATCGAAGACATCATCGGCGATATTCGCCGTGGGCGAATGGTCATTCTGCTCGATGATGAGGATCGCGAGAATGAGGGTGATCTCGTCATGGCCGCCGATTTCGTCACGCCCGAGGCGATCAACTTCATGGCCACCCATGCCCGTGGCCTGATCTGCTTGACGCTGAGCGGTCCGCGCTGCGAGCAGTTGGGTCTGGCGCCGATGGTCGAGCACAACGGCGCCGGCTTCGCCACAGCGTTCACGGTGTCCATCGAGGCGCGCGAGGGCGTGACCACCGGCATTTCCGCGGCGGATCGTGCGACCACGGTAAAGGCGGCGGTGGCACCGGACGCCCATCCACGAGACCTGGTGCAGCCTGGGCATGTCTTTCCGTTGCGCGCACGCGACGGCGGGGTCTTGAGCCGCGCCGGCCACACCGAGGCGGGGTGCGATCTGGCCCGCTTGGCCGGGCTCGAGCCGGCGGCCGTGATCGTCGAGATCATGAACGACGACGGCAGCATGGCGCGTCGCCCCGAACTGGAGGCCTTCGCTCGCCGCCATGGACTGCGTATCGGCACCATCGCCGACCTGATCCAGTACCGTTTGGCCACCGAGAAGACGGTGGTGCCTACGGGCCAGGAGCCACTCCAGACCGTGCATGGTGAGTTCACGCTACATACCTACGAAGACACCATCAGCGGCGAGGCGCACCTGGCGCTGACCATGGGGGAAATGGACGTCGACAGGCCGACGCTAGTACGGGTCCATGCCATGGATCCGCTGCGCGACCTGGTGGGGGCCGAGTACCAGGGCCCCAAGGCATGGTCGCTATGGTCGTCGCTGGAGGCCGTGGCGGCAGAAAACCATGGAGTGGTGGTGATACTCGCAAGCCATGAGTCGTCCCAGAGCCTGCTGTCGCGGGCTACGCGCCTCAACAAGCCGGCCAGCGGCAACCCCCAGCGACGTTATACCAACACCGGAACCGGCTCGCAGATGCTCACCGATCTTGGCGTCGGCAAGCTGCGGCTCATGGGGGCACCCTTGAACTACAAGGGCTTGGCGGGTTTCGAGCTGGAGGTAGTGGAGATCGTCTCCCCACCCTCGGCCCCAGGGAAGTGCTGAATAAATAGGCGAGCAGTTTCAAGCACAAGGCGCCCGGAGCGCAGCAACCGGAGCATATGGGGTATATGTGAGGCTTGCGAGCACCGCGTAACGCAGTGATTGAGCTGCGCAGACCTTTATTCAGTGCTTCCCTAACGCATGAAGTGTATGGTGCCGTATTCCATGCTGCCGGTATAGATGCCGTAGGTGCCGCCGGCATGTTCGTCGATATAGCGCTCGAGGATCTGACGAATGGCGGGGTAGAAGATCGCATCCCAGGGAATGTCTTCGGCGCGAAACCACTTTACGGCCAGTGTCTCGTGGCCGGGCGGGTCGTTCCACTCCAGCAGCCGTGCGCGATAGATGATATAGAGCTCGTTGGTGGGTGGAACGCTGAAAATCGAGTAGGGGGTGAGCATCTCGGCGTGGATGCCGGTCTCCTCGCGGACTTCTCGCTGGGCGGCCTCCTCGACGCTTTCTCCACGCTCCATGAAGCCTGCCGGCAGGGTCCAGGTGCCCACACGCGGTGGAATGCCGCGCTGACATAACAGCAAGCGCCCTTCGCGTTCGATGATGGCGCCGGCGATCACTCGCGGATTGTCGTAGTAGACATGACCACAGGCGCCGCAGTACTGGCGCTCATGCGTATCGCCGTCGGGGATGCCGTGGTCGAGGGGATGATGGCCGCAACGACAGCAGTAGTGGTGCATGGACGCCTCGCTACAGGCTGGTCTCGACCCGCAGTGGCGGTGTGATCGGTTCTGGCGATTGGCCATTCTGGGCTGCCAGGGCTGCCAAGGCGACCTTCGCGGCCGCCTGGATGTGCTCTACGCACGCTTCATGGGCCGCGGCCGGGTCCCGAGCCTTGATGGCCTCGACGATGCGTGCCATCTCACGGAAGCTGTCGAGGTAACGTTCCTGCTGGGACACCGAGGTCGCGCGCAGGTAGCTGACTCGCGCTTGTAACTGACCGAGGAACTGTCCGGCGATGCGGTTGCCGGCGCCATCGTAGAGCACGCCATAGAAGTCACTGACCGCTTCGACGATCTCATGGGTATCGCCGCTGCGCAGGGTTTCCTTGAGGATCTCCCATACCCGGTCCAGTTCCGCCATCTGACGGCGATTCGCCTTCTGGGTAAACAGTTGCACGACCATGCTTTCCAGCACGCAGCGCAGCTCGTAGATGTCACGCGCGTCTTCCAGGGTAATGACCGCGACCCGCGGCCCTCGGCTGCTGGTGGACTCCACCAGCCCCTCGGCTTCGAGGTGACGCAAGGCCTCACGCACCGAGGTCCGGCTGACGCCCAGCCGCTCGCACAGATCGCGTTCCACCAGGCGATCGCCTGGCAGCAACTGGAAGCTCATGATCGCCTGGCGCAGCTTGTCGAGCACCATCTCACGCAGGGTGGGCTGGTTACGGGTCACCCTGAGGCTATCGTCCAGCGGCTTTCTTTGCATCGTTACATCTCCCTGGTCCGTGGTGGTGTCTCGCAACGTGACCCAGCCTATAGCTCGCCCATCTCGGTCAGCACCTCACGGGCGTTACGGAAAGCGTCGATGGCCGCCGGGACGCCGCAATAGACTGCCGTTTGCAGCAGGATCTCACGTATCTCCTCGACGCTGAGACCGTTGTTGATCGCCCCACGGATGTGTAGCCGTAGTTCGTGAGGGCGATTCAGGGCAGTGATCATGGCCAAGTTTATCATGCTGCGCTCGCGATCACTGAGCCCATCGCGTTGCCACACCTCACCCCAGCAGTACTCGGTGACCAACTGCTGGAGCGGGCGCGTGAAGTCGTCGGCATTGCGGATCGACTGGTCGACGTATTCGGCGCCGAGGACACGACGACGCTTGTCCAGGCCCCGCTCGAAACGTTCTTGTGACATGGGAATGTCCTCTGTCCTTGGTTCAGGCCGTGGCCGCCGTCAAACGGAAGGCCTCGGGTAGCTTGTCCATCTTGCCACGGCAATACAGCAAGGGGTCGATCTTGTCACCGCCGACCCACAGTCCCTGCACTTCTCCCACCACGATGGCGTGGTCGCCCCCCGGGTAATCTTGCCACAGCCGGCACTCCAGGTAGGCCGTGGCGCCCTCGAGGATGGCGTTGCCGTGCGCGGAGCGTTGCCAGGCGATCCCTTCGATCTTGTCGCGCCCCTTGCCGGCGAAGCGGTAGGCGATGGACTGCTGGTCGTGGCCGAGGATATGCACCGCGAAGCGGCCACTGCGCTGGATCACCGGATAGGAGTCCGAACGCAGGCTAGGGCAGACCAGCACCAGCGGCGGGTCCATCGACACCGCCGAGAAGGCGCTGGCGGTGAAACCGACGAGGCGGTCGTCCTCATCGAGGGTCGTGATGACGGTGACGCCGGTCGGGAACGCCCCGAGGACTTGCTTGTAGCGTTGGGTATCGATCATGACTCGCTCCGCACTCAGAGGGTGTTTACAAAAGTGACGAGCGACGGCAAGGCAAGGCGAAATCAGCCGAAAAAGCGGAGTTTACGAGTGTGTAAATGAGCATTTTGAGGCTGATTTCAACACAGCATGGCCGAGCGCAGTAGTTTGTGAACATCCTCTCAACGCATGATGAAAGGGTCGGGCATGGATTGCGTGGACAAGTTGATCCACAGCGTCTTGAGGTCGGTGTAGTCGCGCACCGCGTCGATGCCGCCCTCGCGGCCGTAGCCGCTGGCGCCGAAGCCGCCGATCGGCGCCATGGCCGAGACCGCACGATAGGTATTGACCCACAGGATGCCGGCACGAATATCGCGGCCAAGGCGATGGGCGCGCCCGAGATCCCGGGTCCAGATACCGGCGGCAAGCCCATAGTCGGTGTCGTTGGCCAGCCGCAGTGCCTCGGCCTCATCGTCGAAGGGAATCACCGCCACCACCGGGCCGAAGACCTCCTCCTGCACGATCGGCATGTCATGCGAGTCGCAGGCCAGGATCGTCGGGGTGTAGTACCAACCGCGCTCGATGGCCGGCCGCTCGCCGCCATACAACAGCCGCGCGCCGTCGGCTTGCGCCTGCGCGACCATGCGCTCGACGGTCTCCAATTGGGCCTGTGTTGCCATGGGGCCCATTTCGGTCTCGCCATCGGCGGGGTCGCCGATGCGGATGGTCCGCGCACGCTCGCAGAGCCGCTCGACGACGACGTCGTAGATGCCGCGCTGGACCAGCAGGCGAGAGCCGGCGACGCAGCTCTGCCCGGACGCGGCGAACACGCCGGCCACCACGCCATTGATGGCGCTGTCCAGGTCGGCATCCTCGAACAGGATGTTGGGCGACTTGCCACCCAGTTCCAGCGACAGCCTGGCGAAGTTCTCGGCGCTGTTGCGTACCACGTGGCGAGCGGCTCCGGCACCGCCGGTGAAGGCGATCTTGCGCACCAACGGATGACCGGTGAGTGCCGCACCGGTGGTCGGGCCGAAGCCGGTGACCAGGTTGACCACCCCCGCGGGGAAACCGGCTTGCTCGACCAGGCGCATCAGCATGATCAGGCTGGCGGAGGCGTGCTCCGAGGGCTTGATGATCATGGTGTTGCCGGCGGCCAATGCGGGAGCGAGCTTGATGGCGGTCAGGTATAGCGGGCTGTTCCACGGAACGATGGCGGCCACCACGCCGAGCGGGACACGCACGGTGGCGCCGAACATGTCCGCTTTGTCCAGCGGCAGGGTTTCACCGACGACCTTGTCCGCCAGCCCGGCGTTGTAGTGGAAGAACTCGGGAAGGTAGCCGACCTGGCCGCGCGTCTCGCGAATCAACTTGCCGTTGTCGCGACTTTCCAACTGGGCAAGTTCTTCACCGTGCTCGGCGATCAGCTCGCCGAGCCGGTGCAGCAGCTTGCCGCGTGCGGTGGCCGTGAGCCCGGCCCAGGCGGGAGCTTCGAAGGCGCGCTGGGCGGCTTGCACGGCAGCATCGACATCCCGGGCGTCGGCATCCGGCAAGCGGCACCAGGCCTTGCCGGTGGATGGATCGTAGCTATCGAAGGTGGCGCCAGAACGGGCGGCAACCCACTCTCCACCGATATACATGCGTAGTGTATCCAGGCTCATCAGAGTGCCTCCTTGAACGAGTCGCGGGTAACGACCGTGGCGAGAAAACGCAGCAGCATGGCGTTGACGGTTTCATGGGCTTCCATGGGCACCATATGCCGCTGGCCGGGCAGGATCTGCACTTCGGCATTGGGCAGGCGCTCGGCCAGCGCTCGGGCCATGCGCGGCGTGGAGCCCGGATCCAGCTCGCCGGTGGCGACCAGCACCGGCACACGGATCGTCTGCAGGCGCTCGGCGCCGAAGTCGTCCTGGGTACCGAACAGGGCGTAGCTGCGGTAATACCCTTGCGGATGATTGTTGCTGACGATTTCGTGGACCTTGGCAATCCGCCCCGGGTGAGCATGGCGGAACGCCGGGCTGAACCAGCGCTTCAAGGCCTCGCCGACGTTGGCGGCGGGTCCCTGCTCGCGAGTCTGGGCCAGGCGCTGCTGCACCCCGGCGCGCTGATTCGCATCGCGTTCGAAGACGCTGGACAGTACCACCATCGCCGCCAGGCGTTCCGGATAGCGCAGGGCGAAGGCACGTGCCACCAACCCGCCCATCGAGAAACCCACCACGGCCACCCGCTCGAGTCCCAGGTGATCCAGCAGCGCTGCCAACTGGTCCGCATAGTCATCCAGCCCGGCATTGACTTGGGGCAGGGCGCTGTCGCCATGTCCCAGCATGTCGTAGGCGATGACCGCATGGTATTCGGCCAGGGCATCGACTTGTGGTTGCCACATGGTGGCGTCGAGGCCCACGCCGTGGATGAGTATCACCGGCGCGCCCTGTCCTTGACGCCAGTAGCGCGTCCCGTCGGGGGCCTTGCGCGCTTCGGTGAGTTCCATGCTGCCTCCTGGGCCCTAGTCGTTGATAGCGGCCTGTTCGGCCTCGGCGGCCAGTTCCTGCAGGTCCTGATAGCGGTTGCCGATGCGCGGATGCAGGCGGCCACCGTCGGCGGCGCCCAAGGCCACGACGATCTCGTCATGGCGAGGCGCATCCTCGATACGCATCTCCAGTGTGACGTAGTGCGAGCGAAAGCCCTCGTCGTGCTTGTGCATCATCGGGATCTGAATCGAGGTGCCCGGCCCGCCGCGCTTGTTGGTAAAGCTCAGGTAGCTCTTGGCGCCTACGGCATCGCGATAGTGATTGCCGAAGCGCAGGGTATGAATGACCGCCGAGGCATGCTCGATCTCTCCGTCGGCGCCGACCACCGCGGCCTTGCCATATGCCTCGATGGCATCGCCATCGATCTCCTTCAGGATCATCTCGACGATCTGCTTGCCGAGGGCCGAGCAGCCGTGGCGGATTTCCGGCGCCAGGTCCTCGACGAAGCCGCGGCCATGCCAGGGGTTCGCGATCACCGCCGCCACGCCGAGCATGGTCACGGGGCGCTCCCCTGGCTTGCCACCCTCGCGGTAGGTCGTCTCGCGGTAGGTCGCGATCTTGCGGATTTCAAAGCTCATCATCGTCTCCATTGATTCGGCCTACGCCGGAAGACATACGGCCACAGGCATCGTCGGTTTTGGTATACCGTAATACACTGCATTGAGGACGGCAAGAAACAATCGCTCATCAGGCATTCGTCTGAAGCCTGCGAAAGATCATTATCTTGTTTTATCATATTGTTTTAAATGAGTTTTTATCAGATTCTTCAGGACGGTCTGGATGGCGGCAGAGAAAAAGTCTTTGCATGTCGTAATATGGTATACCAAACTGCGAGGCGAGCCACTGCTTCCTCCGGTAGGGAAGCGCGGTACCCATGGCTCGATACACCTTTGGATTCGTGCGGCGCTCCAGGCGCCATTGTGATAATGACAAGAGACATCCAGGGAGAGCTTCCCCATGCAAGACTCTCGACAGGCGACTTCAAGGCACGGCTTGTTTGCCGGCGTGGACAGGACCATGGCGATCGCTTCGATAGCGATGGTGGTCGCTTTCGTCCTCTTCTCCGTACTGCAACCGGTGCTGGCCAACAGCATTTACCAAGGCGTGAAGCAGTTCATCGAACAGGAACTCGGCTGGTATTACATTCTCACGGTCAACGTGGTGCTGATCGTCGTGATCGGTATCATCGTCAGCCCCTATGGCAAGTTGCGTCTGGGCCGCGACAATGAGCGCCCCGAGTTTTCCAACTTCACCTGGTTCGCCATGCTCTTCAGCGCGGCGGTGGGGACCGGGCTGCTGTTCTGGAGCATCGCCGAGCCATTGAGTCACCTGCAAGGCAATCCCTTCATCGCCATGGCCGGCGTGGAACCCCATACCATGGAAGCGGCGCAGACGGCCTTGCGTATCACCATCTTCCACTGGGGCTTGCATGGTTGGGCGATCTATATCCTGGTCGGCACCATCCTGGCCTACTTCGCCTATCGCCGGGGGTTGCCGCTGACCATCCGTTCGGCGTTCTACCCTCTGCTGGGTGAGCGCATCCACGGACCGATCGGCCATGGCATCGATCTGCTGGCGATCTTCGCCACCTTGTTCGGCACCGCCACCACCCTGGGGCTCGGGGTGTCGCAGATGAACGCCGGCCTCAACAGCCTGTTCGGCATGGAAATCACCAGTGCCAATCAGGTCCTGCTGGTACTGGGTGTCACCGTGGTAGCGACCCTCTCGGCGGTGTCCGGGCTGAAGAAGGGCATTCGGCTGCTTAGCGAATGGAACATCTATCTCAGCATGATCCTGTTCGCGTTCTTCATCCTGGCCGGCCCCACCATCTTCCTGTTGACCATCTTTACCACCAGCGTGGGCGATTATCTGACCCACCTCGTCGGCATGGGCTTCTGGACCAGCCCCGATCCCGAGAGCCAGTGGCAGGGCTGGTGGACCCTCTTCTACTGGGGCTGGTGGCTGTCCTGGGGTCCCTATGTCGGGATGTTCATCGCACGCATTTCACGCGGTCGCACCATCCGGGAAGTGCTGTTCGGCGGCATGCTGGCCGCGACGCTGGGTGCGATGGTGTGGATCGTGATCTTCGGCGGTACCGCCTTGCACCTGCAGCTGGTCGGCGGCGTCGATCTGGCCACGGTGGCGAACGACGATGTGACCAAGGTGCTGTTCCAGACCATCGCCGCGTTGGATGTGCCCTGGGCCACCACGTTCATGATCGCGATGGCGACACTGATGATCATTACCTGGTTCGTGACGTCTGCCGACTCGGGCACCCTGGTCATCTGCACCATCCTGGCCAAGGGCAACCCTCATCCACCTCAGCTCTATCGGGTGATCTGGGGCTTGGGCCTGGGTGCCACCTCGGCCGTGTTGCTGTTGGCCGGTGGCCTGGAAGCGCTGCAAACGGCGGCCATCGCGGCGGCACTACCCTTTTCCCTGGCGCTGCTGATCATGGCCTACTGCATGATCAAGGCACTGAGCGAGGAAGGTCGCGATGCCACGATAGCCGCCAAGCTAGCCGAAACGTCGTAACGCCCTTCATTAGGAGAATCGAGAGATGCAGTTTTCGCTATTCCTGCACATGGAACGCTACTCCGAGCAAGAAAGCCATCGGCAGCTGTTCGAGGAGCTCTGCGAATTGGTGAGGATTGCCGAAGCCGGGGGATTCCGTACCGCCTGGATCGGCGAGCATCACGGCATGCAATTCACCTCGTCGCCGAGCCCGATCGCGCAACTGGCGTACCTGGCGGCCAAGACCGAGCGCATCCGCCTGGGCGCCGGTACCTTCGTTGCCCCCTTCTGGAACCCGATCCGCCTGGCGGGCGAAGCGGCCATGCTCGACCTGATCAGTGGCGGTCGCCTCGAGTTCGGTATCGCGCGTGGCGCCTACCAGTACGAGTTCGATCGCCTCACCGATGGCATGTCGGCGGCGGATGGCGGCCAGTCGTTGCGCGAGATGGTGCCGGCGATCCGTGGGCTGTGGCAGGGCGACCATGCATACAGCGGCGATGTCTATCGCTTCCCTGCCACCACCAGCGTGCCCAAGCCGGTGCAGTCGCCGTTGCCGCCGATGTGGATCGCCGCTCGCGATCCCAACTCCCATGATTTCGCGGTCAAGAACGGCTGCAACGTGATGGTCACGGCGTTGATGAAAGGCGACGAGGAAGTGGCCGATCTGGCGCACAAGTTCGATACCGCCTGTGCCAAGCATCCCGAGGTGCCCCGCCCCGAGCTGATGTTGCTGCGTCATACCTATGTGCATGAAGAGAGCGATCCGCAAGGCTGGCGAAAGGGGGCCGAGGCGATCAACCGCTTCTATCGCCACTTCCTGGCCTGGTTCAAGAATGACCAGCAAGCGATCGACGGTTTCTTCGAGCCCGTGTCGCAGGCGTCGGTGGCCGACAACCCCGAGTTCTCGCTCGATGGCTTGCATCGCAACATGATGATCGGCACGCCGTCGGAGCTGGTCGAGCGGCTCAAGGGCTACGAGGCCCTGGGGATCACCGAATACAGCTTCTGGACCGATAACACCCTGCCTTTCGAGGACAAGAAGCGTTCGCTCGAGCTGTTCATTCGCGAGGTCATGCCGCACTTTCGCTGATGACGGTGAGGAGGCCTCAGGGTCGGTCCCTGGGTGGCCGCGACGGGGTGGTGAGGTCGCGGCGCTGCAGTGTCACCACCAGTGCTGGGGATAACGGCGGTGTCGAGCCAGGTTGTTGACGAGTATGGCGACCGACAGCATCAGGACGCAGGCGGTGGCGACCGGCATCAGGGCGTAACTCCAACTCAGGGAATGCAAGTCGTTCGAGCCGATCACGGCGATCAGTGCGGTCGCTCCGCCGGGGGGGTGCAGGGTATGGGTCAGCTGCATGACCAGGATGGCCGTCGATACGGCCACCGCCGCCGCCAGCCAGGTATCCCCCAGCCACTGCCAACTGAGTACGCCCACCAGTGCCGATAGCACATTGCCGCCTAGCACGTTGCGCGGCTGGGCCAACGGGCTCTCCGGCGCGGCGTACAACAGCACCGAGGTCGCCCCGAAGGAACCGATCATCAGCAGGGAATGCGATGGCAAGGTGAGTTCACTTAGCCAGCCCACCCCCGCCATGCCCAGAAAGGCACCGATCCATGACCACAGGGCATCACGCCAGCAGGGTGGCGTTCGCTCGGCGGGCGCTCCCTTCATCTTGTTGAGATACGTTCTGACCATTGGCCGCTTGATCGAGTCAAAAGCGGCCTATCTTGCCAAAAATAGCCTGCTAATAGAACGACCTGCATAGATGTTTTCGCGACATTCCGCCGTGGAAATGGGCGTACGGTCTGAGCCACTGGAGCGTCATCGGCGCTGAAGGTATTCCTTCAGCGCCATGGCATTGTTGTATTCCGTCTCCTTGGCGCCGAACACCAGGGTCAAGGTGCGGCCGTCGCATTCTGCCAGCATCTCGTCGATGGCCCGCTGCTGCTTCTCGAGTTCGCGGTGGTAGCGATCGATGAATTCCTCCCAGCGCTCGGGGTCGTGCTTGAACCACTGGCGCAGCCTCTTGGAGGGGGCGAGCTCCTTGCGCCATTCGTCGAGCTTGAGCGCCTCCTTGCGCCGGCCGCGCGGCCAGACGCCATCGACCAGCACGCGGTATCCATCGGCGTCTTCCGGCTCGTCATAGGCGCGCTTGCACTGGATCGTCCTGGGCTGCGTCATGCGTGACCTCCCGTGTGAAACCGCCCCGGTCGAGAGGACCGTTGGCGGGTGGTCCTGACGGACACTATAGGTGGCCTTGGACCGATTTTAGAACACGCTCACCCCAGAGGAACCATCCCCAAGGCCTTGGCATCGAAGACAAGAGCCTTCGGACAGAAGGCGCGGGACTCGTCTGCCGCAGTGCCGTGTTTTGGCATATGTTGTGTTTTATGTTCTATGATTCCATATATATGGTAGCTGAGCGTTTGATACGAAATGCCCGTTCCTTGATATGGGTCATGTCTCCGAGGGCCGGTTCCGGCCTAGCATGAGCCGCTATTCAGGGTACTGGTCATCGTCGATTCCGGAGACTCCTACATGAGCACTTCCACCAAGGCCGCCAAGACGTCCAACGAGGTGCCGCTGCAGGCGCCCTCGCGCGATATCTGGGATGCCAAGTATCGCCTCAAGGACCGTCATCAGCGTGCGGTGGACAAGGACATCCCGGCGACCTTCGAACGCGTGGCCCGAGCCCTGGCCGCGGTCGAGGGCGACCAGGCCGAAGCCTGGCTGCCGAAGTTTCGCTGGGCGCTGGAGAACGGCGCCATTCCGGCCGGGCGGATCCTCTCCAACGCTGGCGCCGACGACTACAAGCCGTCGGTGAGCCTGATCAACTGCACGGTGTCGCGAACCATCCGCGATTCGATGCAGGAGATCCTCGACGCGGTAGTGGACGCCGGCATGACGCTGAAGAGCGGTGCCGGGATCGGCTACGAATTCTCCACCCTACGCCATAAGGGGGCCTATGTATTCGGGGCCGGGGCCGGCACCAACGGGCCGCTGGCGTTCATGGATATCTACGACAAGATGTGCTTCACGGTGGCCTCGGCGGGCGGTCGCCGCGGCGCCCAGATGGCCACCTTCGATGTCGGCCACCCCGACGTGGAGGCGTTCATCGAGGCCAAGCGCGAACCCGGCCGCCTGCGTCAGTTCAACCTCAGCCTGCTGATCGCCGACGAGTTCATGGAGGCGGTGAAGCAGGACGCCGACTGGCACTTGGCCTTCCCGCTGCATCCCGGCGAGAAGGATGACGTGAAGCCCGAAGACCTCATCTACCGCGACTGGCCGGTGATCGAGGACGGTTACACCGTCGACGACCAGGGCCGCGTGGCCTGCCGCATCGTGCGCACCGTCAAGGCGCGCGAGTTGTGGGACACCATCATGAGCGCCACCTACGACTACGCCGAGCCGGGCTTCGTCCTGATCGACCAGGTCAATCGGCTGAACAACAACTGGTTCTGCGAGGAGATCCGGGCGACCAATCCGTGTGTGACGGCGGATACGCGACTGCATACCCAGTTCGGCCAGGTACCTATCGGTGAGTTGTATCGACTGGGCAGCGATCTTCAGGTAACGACGGACAAGCGGGCCCTCGAGAGTGGCGACAAGGGCGTCGAAACCCGCTCGGCCGTGCCCGCCTTCATGACCGCCGGCGACGCGGATGTCTATCGGGTGGTGACGCAGGAGGGCTACGCAATCAAAGCCACAGCGTGGCACGATTTTTATACTGATCGCGGCAAGATTCCCCTGAAGGACCTCGAAGTAGGCGATCGACTCTGGGTGCAGTCCGGCAAGGGGCAGTTCGGTGACCAAGGTAATGAAAAGCTGGGAACCCTGTTGGGTTTGATTGCCGGTGACGGTCATTTCACTCACCGAGGCAAGGATCAGGAAGCGGTCATCGTCAACTTTTGGGGTCAGGATCGGCCGTTGGCCCAGGCCGTTTCTGATCACATCAATGATCTGATTGCCAGTGCAGCCAAGTCCTCGCGGGTATATCGAGTGTCGCCGGTGGCGGTGCCTGAGCGTCGGCATGTCTTTGTTCGCTCGATCATCCTCGCACGCTTGCTGGAGCATTACGGTTTTACCCGCAAGACCAAGCTCTCGGTACCGGAGGTGGTGTGGCGTGGCAATGAAGATTGCGTCAAAGGTTATCTGCGCGGCCTTTTCCAGTCGGATGGCACCGTCAATGTATCGGGCAAGAGCCAGAGCTGTTCCATTCGCCTGGCTTCCAGTCAAGAGAGTCTGCTGAAGGATGTGCAGGCCCTGCTGTCTAACTTCGGTGTGTTCAGCCGTATTCACCAGCGTCGCGAGGCGGGCATGCGCACCCTGCCCGACGGCAGGGGCGGCACTCGCGAATACGATTGTCAGGCGGATCACGAGCTGATCATCGATGGTGAGTCGCGCGAGCGGTTCATGCAGGAGGTTGGCTTTCTGCTCGATTACAAGAATCACAAGTATCGGGAGTGGGCGAGTGACAAGGTGTTGCGCAAGACGCAACCCTTCGTAGCCCGCGTGGCGTCCATCACTCATGTCGGCCGCGAGCCGGTCTTCGATACTACCCAGTTCGATAAAAATACCGTCATTTTCAATGGGTTGGTGACGGGGCAATGCGGGGAGCAACCGTTACCGCCGGAAGGAGCCTGCCTGCTCGGTTCGGTGAACCTGACCCGCTTCGTGATCGAGCCGTTCGGCGACAAGCCGCGCTTCGACTGGGAGCGTTATCGCAAGGTGGTGGCGATCTTCACGCGCATGCTCGACAACGTGGTGGAGATCGCCGGCCTGCCGCTGCCGGGCCAGCGGCGCGAACTCGAGGCCAAGCGTCGCCACGGCATGGGTTTCCTGGGGCTGGGCTCGACCCTGACCATGCTCAAGATCCCCTACGGCTCGGAGGAGTCGCTGGCCTTCACCGACGAGGTGAGCAAGGTGCTGGCCATCGAGGGCTGGCGTCAGGCGTTGGAGCTTTCCCGCGAGAAAGGGATGGCGCCGATACTCGCCGAGGACTTCGAGATCACGCCCAGGATGCTGCGCGAGCGCCCGGAGCTGGCCCATGATGGCTATGAAGCCGGCGACAAGGTGCCCGGACGCATCCTCCACGCCCGCTACAGCCGTTACATGCAGAAGATCGCCGAGGCGGAGCCCGAGCTTGCTGCGGCGCTGGCCGAGCACGGCGCGCGCTTCACCCACCATTCGTCGATCGCCCCCACCGGCACCATCAGCCTGTCGCTGGGCAACAATGCCTCCAACGGCATCGAGCCGTCGTTCTCGCATCGCTATTTCCGCAACGTCATCCAGTCGGGCAAGAAGTCCAAGGCGCAGGTCGAGGTGGTGTCCTTCGAGCTGGCGGCCTATCGCCACTTCGTGGCGGCCGACGCGGTGGAAAGCGATCTGCCGGACTACTTCGTCACCGCCGACGCGGTGACCCCGGAGCAGCACGTGGCGGTGCAGGCGGCGGCGCAGGCCTGGATCGACTCCTCGATCTCCAAGACCGTCAACGTGCCGACGGCCTTCCCCTACGAGCAATTCAAGGATCTCTACCTCCAGGCCTATGCCGAGAAGCTCAAGGGCTGCACCACCTTCCGCTTCAATCCCGAGGCCTTCCAGGGAGTGCTGGTGCGTGAGCATGACCTCAAGAGCACCACCTATGTGTTCGAGCTGGAGAACGGCGAGACCCTGGAGCTCAAGGGTGACGAGAAGGTGATCTACGACGGCGAGGAGCATACCGCCGCCAACCTCTACGAGGCCCTGAAGGAGGGCACCTATGGCAAGTGGTAAGAGCCGCGCGAGCTGCCCCGGTGTCGACCCCCAACTCTCTGCAGGAGCCCGCTGATGGCCGTCGAAATCAACTCGAAGATCGTCTCCCTGAGCGTCAAGAAGCCGACGCAGGAGGAGGCGCCGCTGTCGGATGAGAACCCGCTCACGGTGCGCATTCCCTCACGCCCGGAAGGCACCCTGGAGGCAGTCTCGGAGAAGATCGCCTACGTCGGCGCCGAAGGTCGCAGGAAGGTTTACGTGCTGGTGGCCTTCATGCCGGTGGAAGGCGTGCTGAACGGCAAGCGGGTGGTGATCGAGCGCCCGGTGGAGTTCTTCTTCCCCTCCGGTCAGTTGTCCAGCGAGCACCAGTGGATCACCGCCACCATGCGCAGCCTGTCGCTGGCGGCGCGCGGCGGCTACGTCACCCAGGCGCTGGCCGACCTGCGCAAGGTGACGTGGGACAAGGGCCTGGTGCGCTGCGGGACCAACCGCTGGGGCAAGCCGATGTTCCACGATTCCGAGGTCGCGGCGATCGCCTGGTCGATCCAGCAGATCCTCTATCGGCGTGGCTTCGTCGATATCGACGGCAACCAGGTGCCGGTCGACGAGTTGGTCAACCGCTACGCCCATCGCATGGCCCACGGCCACCCCTGGCAGCCGCCCGAGCCCGAGGAGGTCGCTCGCCAGGAACGGCAGGCGCAGGAAAATAGCGCCGGCCCGGTGGTGGTCGGGCACTGCCCGGAATGCCGCGGCGAGCTGATCATGATGGACGGCTGCCCGACCTGCTATGCGGGGTGCGGCTGGTCGAAATGCGGTTAGAGGTGTGCTTGGCCGTGTTGCTCAGCCGGGAGGGCGTCCCACGAGCTGGTTCGGGTCACCGTGAGGATAGTCGGGAGCGAGAAACAGGCGTCCCTCGATGCCCTCGGCTGATGCGGCGCGTCGGATGGCCGCTCTGCCTTCCAAATGCGTCACCAGGCGTGTGAGACTGGGAAGCTCGTTCCAGGGGATATCGCGCAAGGGGCTGTCGAGAGGATAGAGCTGCATCCAGCGAATCAGGCAGGCCAGATAAGGATCGAGCACGCTGGGGCCGCTCGGCAGCAACCCGGCCCCCTGGCCGTGGCCGGCAAGCCCCTCGAGCATCGCTAGATGCTGCTGAATCCGGCGACCCAGCCTATCTCTGAGGCGCGGGATATCTTCGCCCTCGGCATAGCGCCAGGTGTAGAAACGCACCCGCAGGTCGGCATGCAGGGTGTTGGAAAGGTAGAACAGCCAGGCGAGGAACTCGCCTCTTGGCGCTGGATGGCTGATCCGGAGGCTGTCGTGCCGCTCGCTCAGATGCAGCAGGATGGCCCCCGTCTCGAACAGGGTCATCCCTTGGCTCTCGTCCACCAGCACCGGCAGCAGCCCTTGCGGATTCAGGGCCCGAAACGCCGGATCGTCGAGGCCGCCGCGGGCACGGTCGACCCGCACCTCCTGGTAAGTGGCGCCGACCTCTTCCAGCACCATGCGGACCACGAGGTTGGCGCTGTCCGGCGAATAGAACAGCCGGTAATCCAGGTGCTCGCTCATTGGCCGCATCCCGAGCCGTGTTTACAGATATTGGTAACGTAGCAGCCGGTACTTGATGCGCTCCAGAATGACCTGGTCGATGATGGCCGCCAGCACCGCGATGACCAGGATGTTGGTCATCACCCCGGTCATATCGGCGATCTCGCCGGAATAGGCCAGGGACTTGCCCAGCCCGGCACTGAAACCAACGATCATCTCTGCCGAGATCAGGGCTCGCCAGGCGTTCCCGAAGGCCAGCTGGGCACCGGTGATCAGTTCCGGTGTGACGGCGGGGAAATAGATCCGCTTGAGCATCTGCAGTCGCGAGGCGCCCATCACGCGTGCCGCGGCGATGTGGACCTTTTCCACGCTCTCGGTGGCGTTCATCACGCTCAGCGCCGTGGGGAAGAAGGCACCCACGGCGACCACCACGATGATGGGCATATTGCCGAAGCCCATCAGGATCAGAAACAGCGGCACCCAGGCAATGGAGGGGATGGACTGCAGGATGATGATGGCGGCCTTGAGGGGACTGCGCACCGCGTTCAGTGTGCCGCCCACCAGGCCGAGCACGACGCCAGCCAGCAAGGCGGCGCCGTAACCGGCCCCCAGCCGTCCCATGCTGTTGCCCAGGCCCTGATAGAATTCGCCGCTACCGAGTTCCTGCCACAGGCGTATCACGGCCACGTGGACGTCCGGCATCAGGAAACTCGGCAGGAACCAGGCCGCCACCTGCCAGAAGAACAGGATAACGGCGATGGCCACCACATAGGCGCGTTTGTTGGCAACGCCGTTTGATGGGGTGTTCGTCATTGCTTAAAGCCTACGCTCTTCTTGCCAGGACAGGTCCAGCAAGGCATCCACATCGAAGGGCTCGTCACCGGGCAGAATGCCCTGGGCCTGCATGATGTCCGCGAGCTCCTTCATGCGCTCGATATCCGCTTCGGTCAGCTTGGCGCTGAAGTCGTTGGTCTGGATGGCCTGCTCGATCACGGTTTCGCTGCGAATGTCACCCTGATCGCGGGTCTCCACGATCGGCCCCTTGATGAAGTAGCTGGTAATGTAGGGAGCCGCCTTGGCGGGCTCGTTCTCCAGCATCTCGATGGCCTCGCGCTGCGCGTCCATGGCGGCCCACAGCACCTCCCTGCGGTTCTCGAGCGTCTCCCCCGAGGTGATCACCACCATGCAGGGGAAGGGCCAGACTTCGCCGATCTCGAAGATCTGCTCGACCGGTGCCTGCAGTTGGGCGAGGCGATCGTAGGGCTCGAAAAGGAAGGCCGCATCCACACGGCCTCCGACCAGTGACTGGACTGCCACCGAGGGTGCCACGCCCATGATGTTCAGGTCATCGGACGTCAGGCCGGCGTCTTCGAGCATTACCCCCTTGAGCACGATGTCGGCGGTACTGCCCTGCTTCTGGGAGGCCAGGCTCTTGCCGCGCAGGTCGGCGACGGTCTCGATGCCGGAGTCCTCGTGCACCAGCAGCGAATGGTAACCGCGCTGGGCGCCACCGACGATCTTCAGATCGGCACCGCGTGCCGCCCAGGTAAAAGCGTTGGAAAAGCCCAGGACGCCGATATCCAACTGACCGCCGACGATGCCCTTGATCAGGTCGGTGCCCGAGCTGAACTCGATGAGCTCTGCCTCCAGGCCATACTTTTCGTAAAGCCCCGCCTCGTAGGCCAGCATGGCCTGGGCATCATCCATGACACGCACATAGCCGACACGGAAGCTCTCGGCGGCCATGACAGGGCTGGCCAGTACCAGGGCCAGCAGGGGGGCGATCAACCATCGGCTCATGCGGTTTCTCCTTTCGCGAGGTGTTGCTCGGTCGCGGGGACGTCGGTATCGATCCCCAGCAGGGTCAAGACTTCTCGTCGGATGTCGGCGAAGGCCAACAGATCATGGGTCTTGGGAATGTGACCCAGTTCGAACTCGCGCAGCACCCGCGCCGGCCGGTCGCTGAAGACCAGCACCCGGTCGGCCAGGTAAAGGGCCTCGTCCACGTCATGGGTGACCAGCACCACGGTGGGGCGCTCTGCCTCGATGAGCTCCTTGAGCACGCTTTGCAGGGTCATGCGCGTCAGCGCGTCCAGGGCGCCGAACGGCTCGTCGAGCAGCATCACCTTGGGCCGTGCGATGAAGGCACGGGCGAGGGCGCAGCGCTGCCGCATGCCGCCTGAGACCTGGTGCGGGTAGTAATCCTCGAAGCCACCCAGCTTGACGCGTTCCAGCCACTGGCTGGCCTGCCGGCGCGACTCGACCGCCGGGTGGTCCTGAAATTCCAACGCCAGGGCGACGTTTTCCTTCAGGGTCATCCAGGGGTAGAGCGCATGTTCCTGGAACACCAGGGTGCGCTCCGGCGCCGGCTGGCTGATCGCCTGTTCCTCTGCGTAGACCGTGCCCTGGGTGGGGTGCTGCAAGCCCGCGACCATGTGCAGCAGCGTGGACTTGCCGCAACCGGAGGGCCCGACGAGCGCCACGATCTCTCCATCGACGATGGTGTTGTCGAACCTTTCGATGACGTTCAGGTCGCCGAACGACTTGGTGACCTGCTCGAACTGGAGTTTCATATGGTTTTCCGGAACAAGATTATATTCCAATAAAGAATAACGCTTACCGTAATTTATAACCTTTTTCTCAGAATTGAAAGTGCCTTCGAAATCCGTGTTTGCTGATTCAAGCCGAGGCCGTCCAGCGTATCGCTCAGACCGGGACGGCCGGCCGCGTCCTTACTCCCATCAGGATCAGCAGTGCTGCCAGCAGCAGCACCAGGCCACTGGCGCCGAATGACAGCCCCCATAGGGCGACCATCGCCGCATCCACCAATCAGGAAGACATCGCGCTAGCCGACGATATCGCCGAAATAACTGCCCAGCGGGGCGGCGGCGATCGTCGCAACGGAAACCCCGCTGAACATGATCGACAGCGCGCGCCGCCGGTCAGGCGGGAGGAGCCTACGGCAAGGTCCTGCCATGACCGATCCTTCCCCTGCCGCAAGCCCGAACGCCATCCTTTCACCGCCGATGGCGAGGTCCAGGCGCTGCGCTACATGAACATGGTCGGCGGCTAGGCTTCGCTGACATTGCTTGCGTTGCGCGCGTCGACGTCTCGGAGCAAGGCCTTCAATCCATCAGCTTCTCGAGGTTGATCGGCAGGTGGCGGATGCGCTTGCCGGTGGCGTGGTGCACGGCGTTGGCGATCGCCGCGGCCACGCCGGTCAGGCCGATCTCGCCGATCCCACGGGCACCGAATTCGTTGCAGCGGAAGTCGGGATAGTCGAGCAGTTCGACGTCGATCTCGGGCATGTCGGCGTGCACCGGCACCCGATAGTCGGAGACATTGGCATTGACCAGCCTGGCATCGCGCGGGTCGTAGTCGAGCCGTTCCAGCAGTGCCATGCCGATACCCATGACGATGGCGCCCTCCACCTGATTGCGGGCGGTGGCGGGGTTGATGGCGCGCCCCACGTCGATGCTGCTGACCACACGCGCCACGCGCAGTCGGGAGATGCCCGGGTCCCAGCGTACCTCGACGAAGTGCGCGCCGAAGGAGCGGAAACCGTACTGCTTCCTTTCGTTGCCGGGCTTGGCAGACCCCGATCCGTTGACACTGGAGAGGCGTTGTCGGCCGAGTATTTCGGCGTAGCTCGCGCGTCGGTCATCGGTGACCAGCGCGCCTTCTGCGACGCGGATCGATTGCGGGGCGACGCCATCGAAGGTGCTCCCCGGCCTGGTGGCGACTTCCTTGAGGGCATGCAGGGCATCGCGCACGGCGGCCGCCACTGCCGGCAACGTTGTCGCGGTGGTCATCGAGCCGCCGGAAAGTGGACCGGCGGGCAGGCTCGCTTCGCCGAGTTTCACCTCGACCTTCTCCACTGGCAGCCCGCTCAGTTCGGCGGCCGCCTGGGCGACCACGGTATAGGTGCCGGTACCGATGTCCTGGGTGCCGCAGGCCACGAACAGCGAGCCATCGGCACGCAGTTCCACCCGCGCCTCGCACGGTTGGCGCCCGGCCGACCAGGTCGCCGAGGCCATGCCGTAGCCGATGATCTCGTCGTTGTCGCGCATCGAGCCGATGGCCGGGTCGCGCGATTTCCAGCCGAAACGCTTGGCCGCACGGGTCAGACACTTGTCGAGTTGCTTGCTCGACCAGGGGAGACCGCTCTTGGGGTCGGATGCGGCATAGTTGAACAAGCGCAGTTCCACCGGGTCCATGGCGAGTGCGATCGCCAACTCGTCGATGGCGGATTCCAGGGCATAGAGGCCGGAGGTCTCGCCCGGGGCACGCATCATGCACGGCGTGCCGTGATTGACCGCCACAATCCGTTGCGTGGTGGTGACGTTGTCGCAGGCATAGGCGCTGGGAGTGGCGTTGCCGCAATGATCGACGTAGCGGTCGACCCGCGCCGTTTCGGTCGTGCTGTCATGCATGATCGAGGTAAGCCGTCCGTCGCGCTCGGCACCCAAGCGAATGCGTTGACGCGAAGCGGGCCGGTTGCCTCCATTCATCATGTCCTGCTGTCGCGGCACGACCACTTTCACTGGCCGGCCGAGCATGCGAGCGGCTGCCACGGTCGCGACGGCGTGCGGCCACATGAAGAGCTTGTTGCCGAAGCCCGAGCCGATGTAATGGGAAATGACCTCGATGCTCTCCTGCGGCATGGCGAAGACCCGCGCCAAGGCATTGCGCTGATAGATCACCCCCTGGGTCGCTTCATGCACGACCAGGCGCTGCCCCCCGTCACGCCATTCGGCCAGCGTGGCGTGCATCTCCATCGGTAGATGACTCTCGGCCTCGATGCGATAGGTCTCGTCCACGGTCACCGGCGCGATCTGGAATGCGGCGGCGGCATCGCCGCGGGAATAGCCGGCATCGTCGAGCAGGATACCTTCGGCCTCGCTCAGCAGCAGGCTCGGCATGGCATCGTCATCGTGGCGGTAGCGTGCGGTCACGCGGTAGGCGGCGGCGCGGGCCTGCTCGAAGGTTTCCGCCACCACCAGGGCCACGTATTGGCCATGGTAATGGATGCGCTCGTCCTCGAACGGTAGCCGCTCCTCGCTGACCCGGTCACCATGCTTCAGGCTGTTGGGCGAGCGGTGGAGAGCAGGAAAATGGCCGTGGTGCAGGATATCGACGACACCGGGCATGTGGCGTGCCGCGTCCAGTTCCAGCGACTCGAGGCTACCGTGGGCGATGGTCGCCGGTACCGGATAGCCGTAGAGCATGCCGTCGACATGCAGCTCGCCGGTATAGTCGGCGTGGCCGGTCAGCTTGTCTTCGCCGTCGACGCGCGGCGTGCGCTGGCCGACGATAGCGGGGTCGGTGAGATCGGTCACGGGTGGCCCTCCTTGGCAGCACGAGCGGCATCGCGCAGGGCGCGCACGATGGCCTGGCGTGCCAGCGGGATCTTGAAGGCGTTGTGCGACAGCGGCTCGGCATCGGCCAGGGCGGCATCCGCCGCTTGCCCGAACACGGCCCTATCGGCGGGCTGGCCCTCGAGAATCGCCTCGGCTTCGTGGCAGCGCCATGGCTTGGTGGCGACGCCACCCAGTGCCAGCCGCGCTTCACCGATCATCTCCTCGTCCAGCGAGAGCATGGCTCCGGCGGAGGCCAGGGCGAATTCGTAGGAGGCGCGGTCGCGTAGCTTGATATAGGCCGCGCCCAACGGCTCGAGTGGAGGATCCAGGGTCACGGCGACGATCAACTCGTCGTCGGCGAGTTCATGCTCGAGATGCGGCGACGTCCCGGGCAGCCGATGGAAGTCGGCGAAATCGATTTCGCGCTCGCCGCGTGGGCCGTGGAGCGTCAAGGTGGCCCCGATGGCCGCCAGGGCCACGCACATGTCGGAGGGGTGCACGGCCACGCAGTCGTCGCTACCGCCGAGCACGGCATGCATGCGGTTGATGCCGTGCCGGGCGTCGCAACCACTGCCCGGCTCGCGCTTGTTGCAGGCCGCGGCGACGTCGCGAAAATAGGGACAACGCGTGCGCTGCATGATATTGCCGGCGGTGGTGGCCATGTTGCGCACCTGGGTCGAGGCACCCGCGAGGATCGCCTGTGACAGCAGGGGGTAATTCGCCGTGACTTCCGGATGGTGAGCCAGCGCGGTATTGGTCACCAGCGCGCCGATGCGCAGGCGATCGTCGGCGAGGCGTTCCACCAACGTCAGTGGCAGGGCATTGATATCGATGACCCGAGCCGGTCGCATGACATCGAGCTTGACCAGATCGAGCAGCGTGGTGCCGCCGGCCACGAAGGCGCTGGCCGGTTCGGCCCGACGGGTGGTCAGCGCCTGTTCGAGGCTGCTGGCGCGGGTGAAGGCGAAGGTCCTCATGGGTGGCGCTCTCCCAGTCGCTTCTCGCGCGACTCTCCGTGCTTCCGTTGGCGCGCCTCCTGAATCGCCTCGAGAATGTTCTTGTAAGCGCCGCAGCGGCAGATGTTGCCGCTCATTGCCTCGCGCACCGCGGCATCATCGTCGGCGATGCGTGGATCCTCGAGCAGCGCCACGGCGGCCATGATCTGTCCCGGGGTGCAGTAGCCGCACTGGTAGGCGTCGTGGTCGAGAAAGGCCTGCTGGACCGGATGCAAGCGGCCCCCTTCGGCCAGCCCTTCGATGGTGATGACATGTTGGCCTTCGCACATCACGGCCAGGCGCAGACAGGCGTTCATCGCCAGGCCGTCGACATGCACGGTGCAGGCGCCGCACTGGCCGTGGTCGCAGCCTTTCTTGGTGCCACCCAAGTGCAGCCGTTCACGCAGTACGTCGAGCAGGATGGCGTTGGGGGGAACATCGATGCTGAGCGGGGCTCCGTTCAGCGTCAGGTGGACGGACACGGTCTCGTGAGGGGGACACTCCATCATACCGGCACCTCATCGAGGTCGTCGGCGTGTCGTGCGCCGCTGAGGCGCGGGAGGCGCCGCGACCCTGTGCAAAGCGAGTGACTTTCACCCTAGGCGAGGACGGCGGGGGCCACAAGTTGTCTGCTGCCGATCCGCACCGCGTTCCATGCGGCGCTTGCCTGGGCACCACTGCCGGCGTTGAAAGCCGTGCCGTGCGAAGCCCCGGCCAAGCGGCTCGTTTACTTCTACTTTTGGTAGATGAGTCGAGTCAAAGGCACATCAACAACAAGGAGCCAATCATCCATGTCATCGATCCCTCGTTCTCCGCTCAAGGCCATGGTGTCGGCGTGCCTACTGAGTGCGGCCACCCTGGCCGCCACGGCCCAGGCGGCGACTACCGTCAACCTCAGCTACAACGGCGCGCCCGACCCCGACAAGAATGCCGTGCACGTCTTCGCCACCAACCTCAAGGATCTGGTGGAGGAGAAGACCGATGGTGAGCTCGAGCTGAAGCTCTATCCCAACAGCCAGTTGGGCGAGGAAGAGGAGCGCATGGAGCAGACGATGAACACCCCCAGCCTGAACGTGGCGTCCTTCGCCGGGATGTCGCCGCTGGTCCCGGAGATCTTCGTCAGCGCCATCCCGTTCCTGTTCGAGGACTTCGAGGATGCGCGCACCTTCTTCGATGAGGGCGAGTATTGGCAGGAGGTCGAGAACGCCCTGCGCGAGCGCACCGGTATCGAGTTGCTGGCCGTGGTCGAGGAGGGCGGCTTCCTGGCCTTCACCAACAACCAGAGGCCGATTCATTCGCCGGCCGACTTCGAGGGGCTGCGCTTTCGCGCCATGGACCCCAGCCAGGTCGCGCTCTACGAGGCCTTCGGCGCCTCGGGCACGCCGATCCCCTGGACCGAGGTCTACATGGCGCTGCGCACCGGGGTGGCCGACGGCCAGATGAACCCGCCGATGTACATCATCCTGGGTAGTCTCTACGAGGTGCAGGACTACCTGACCCTGGCCAACATCCAGTACTCCGACCAGTTTTTGGTCGGCAACGGCGAGATGATCGACGGCTGGGACGCGGACATTCGCGAAGCGTTCCTGGAGGCGGTCAATGAGGCCACTATCATGGCCCGCGAGCACAACGAAGCCAAAGTGGACGAGCGCATCGCCTACCTCGCAGAGCAGGGCATGGAGGTCATCCGGCCCGCCAGCGAGGACCTGGCGGCGTTCCGCGAAATCGGGCAGCCGGCCTATCTCGAGTGGCTCACCGAGGAGCAGGACATCGACCAGCGCTGGATCGACATGGCGCTGGAAGATGCCGGCATGACACAGCTGGCCGAGTGATCGCCATCGCCTAACGGCAGGGAGCTCGTCTCCCTGTCGGTCTTCCCGCTATGCTCTTCTCGTCAAGTCAGGGATGCCGATATGACATCGCTTCGCTCGCGGGTGCTGGCGGTCAGCCGTCCCGTGTCGCTGTTCGTCGCCAGTGCGCTGCTGCTGATCAACCTGGCCGTGATCCTGTATGGCGTGTTCATGCGCTACCTGGCCGGCGGTGCGCCGATCTGGACGGACGAGCTGGCGCGTTTCCTGATCATCGGCAGCGTGATGCTGGCGGCAGGCGCGGTATGGGTCGAGGGCGGCCATATGCGCGTCGCCCTGATCGAGCGCTTGCTGCCCGCCCCGCTGTGCCGCCTGCTCCATCTCTACCAGTGGCTGCTGACGCTGGGCCTGGTCATCGCCGGAGCCGTGTTCAGCTATCGCTATGCCCAGTCGGTGGCGATGTTCACCACCTCGGGCCTGGGCATCAGCCGCACCGTGCCGATGCTGTCGCTGCCGATCGGCTTCGGCCTGCTGGCCTGGCAGGCGTTGTGGTACGGACCGGCGCCGCTCCCGTCCCAGGCGGAGGAAGCCGTATGACCCTGACCATGCTCGTGGTCTTCCTGGCGCACGTATTGTTGGGCCTGCCGCTGTTCCTGGCCTTGCTGACCACGGCGGTGGTCGGCTTCCTGTTCGTCGATCTGGCGATGCTGCCGCGCATGCTGCCGCAGCAGTTCTTCGGCGGCATCAACGTGTTCTCGCTGATGGCGATTCCGCTGTTCATCCTGGCCGGCAACCTGATGAACGCCAGCGGCCTGACCGAACGGCTGATGGGACTGGCGCGGCTGTTGGTGGGGCACCTGCGCGGTGGCATGGGGCACGTCAACGTGGTGTCGAGCGTGTTCTTCGCCGGGGTCAATGGCTCGGCGGTAGCCGACACCTCGGCGCTGGGCTCGTTGCTGGTGCCTTCGATGCGCAAGGAGGGCTATTCGACGGCCTTCGCGGCCGGACTGACGGCCGGCAGTTCGCTGATCGGGCCGATCATTCCGCCCAGCATCTTCATGATCCTGTATGCCTCGCTGACCAATACCTCGGTGGGCGACCTGTTCCTGGGCGGCGTGATCCCGGGCCTGATCCTGGGTATGGCGTTCATGGCCATGAACGCCTGGTATGCCTGGCGTCGGGGCATGACGACACGCGGCCAGTGGCCCTCACTCGGCGAACTGGGCATGGCGGCGATCGGGGCGCTACCGGCGCTGATCGCGCCATTCATCATCGTCGCCGGCATCGTGATGGGCTTCGTCACGCCGACCGAGTCGGGGGCGCTGACCGCGCTCTATGTCGCCCTGTGCGGCGTGCTGCTGGGGCAATTGCGGCTGGCGGACTTCTGGAACGCGATCGTCGTTACCACGCGGCTGACGTCGGCGATCTTCCTGATCATGGCCGCCGCGGCGACCATCAGCTGGTTGCTCTCCTATGCCCAGGTACCGGCGCAGTTCGTGTCGCTGCTCGCGCCCTATGTCGAGCAGCCGGTGATGATCCTGCTGCTGCTCAGTGCCATCACCTTCGTCACCGGGATGTTCATGGAAGAGGTCTCGGCGCTGATGCTGCTGACACCGATCTTCTCGCCGGTGGCGATGATGGCAGGCATCGACCCGGTGCATCTGGGCATCATCATCACGCTCAATATCACCATCGCTTTGATCACGCCGCCGATGGGTGCCTGCGTGTTCGTCGCCGCCGCCGTCAGCCGGCTCGAGATCACGGCGCTGTTCCGCACCATCTGGCCGTTCGTGTTGATGGCACTGCTGGTGCTGCTACTGCTGATCCTGTTTCCCGGGCTGACGCTGTGGCTGCCCTCGGCGCTCGGCTAGGCCCTGACGCTTGCCCCGATCTGGAATTCCCACATGAAGACTTCCGAAACCGCCAAGACACCGATTCCCCACCTCGCCGAGCCGTGCTGGGACGACGTGAGCCGCCTGCCGATCGAGCCTGGCGACGAGCCCCTGGTGCCGATGAGCCTGGCGCCCGAGCCGGTCAAGGTGTTTCCCGCCTATGCCCGGCTCGGCATTCCCGGCGCGGTGCCGGAGTGCTATGTGCGCGAAAGCGTCTACCGACGCCTGCTGTTGGTAGCGCGCGCGCTGCCGCCGGGTACCGGCCTGGTGGTGCTGGATGGCTGGCGCCCCTGGCGGGTGCAGCAGTACCTGTTCGATACCCTGTACGAGACCATCCGCACCCACCACCCCGAATTCGACGAGGAAACGTTGCTCGAGCGTACCCGCGAGTTCATTTCGGTGCCCAGCCGCGACCCGTCGGCGCCGAGCCCGCACCTCACCGGCGGGGCGGTGGACGTGACGCTGTGCGACGCCGACGGCCTGATGCTGGAGATGGGCTCGCTGTTCGATGAGGCGAGTCCCGCTTCGCACAGCGATTTCCTCGAGCGGTCGGATGACCTCGACGAACGCCAGCGCCGCGCCCGCGACCATCGTCGCCTGCTCTATCACGCCATGCATGCCCAAGGCTTCACCAACCTGCCCAGCGAGTGGTGGCACTACGATTACGGCGACCAGTTGTGGGCCCATTATGGCGGCCACGTCCAGGCAATCTATGGCCCCACCGAACTGGATACCATCGAGAATCGCTGGCGACGGCAGTGATAAGTAAACGCTACCTCGAGCGAGGGGGAGGCACTTCGGCGGCGTCTCGTTGGCTCCGTCCACCGAGTCGACAGAAATACCCTCATTTTTGGAGGGTATTTCGGCAATCAGACCAGGATCTGGTTGGCTAATATCTCAACCACCAATTGTTAATAAAACAAAGATTAATGTTTCTTTTGTTTTCCTTTGGGTGCATTTAACATGCACAATGTTACGACACTGGACGATTGTCACAGGGAACGGTGGCTAGGAGGAGCTTGAATGCTGGTACCCGCTATCGCTGTTGTCATAGCCGTAAGCGCCATAGTTACTGTGTGTGCGTGTCTTCTGGTTCGGGGCAATAAAGACACGGATCAGGAGTAACAAAATTAACAAAAATTAAAGCAGGCCTTTCTCAAGAGGCCTGCTTTTCTTTTAGGCAGTGAACTGCCGTCAATGGCACGCGCTCGCCTTTTGTTCAACCCAAGCCCTTGCTGCCAAACTTTGCATTTATGCAAGATCGATTTTCAAATTCTGCCAATTTATCTCCGCGAACGAACAGGCTATCGTCATAATCAGGTGGCAAGGACAGGGGAATACGCCCCGTCACTGCAAACTGGACAACGTCGAGTCGGGGAGAAGGCGCCATGTTCTATACGGGAGATCCTGGCCTGCGGGCGATCGAACGACAAAACCTGCGGCTGCGTGCCAGGATGTTTGGCAGGCTGTTGCCACGACTGGGACGCGGTGTCGTCTCGCTGGCGAGAAGGTTGTCCATCCCCCTCCCTAGCGCAGCGGATCGAGCAGCGAGCTCAGACCGTTGTGGTCGATCTCGTGCATCAACTGCAGAAGCTGGCCGATCTCGCCGGGAGGGAAGCCTTCCCGGGCGAACCAGTTGAGGTAGGGGCCGGGCAGGTCGGCGATCAGCCGGCCTTCGTACTTGCCGAACGGCATCTTGCGGGTGACCAGCTTCTGCAAGTCTTCGGGGGCCATGCGTCGCACTCCTTTGCCGTTTTGTCTCTCGTTCCTCGCACCTTAGTCTAAGGTAATCCAATCAGGTAGCGAAGAAGAGAGAGCCGAGATGGGCAAGACGTCACACAATACCCCGCCAGAGGAGGCGACCGATCCTTATCTGTGGCTCGAGGAGGTCGACGCTGAGCAGGCCCTGGAATGGGTCAAGGCGCAGAATGCGGTGGCTCAGGCTCGACTGGAGGCTGCCGACGGTTTCGAGTCGCTGCGTGCTGACTTGCTGGCCATCCTCGATTCCGATGACCGGATCCCCTTCGTCGTCAAGCGCGGCGAGCACTACTACAACTTCTGGCAGGACAAGGATCACCCACGTGGCCTGTGGCGGCGCACCACGCCGGACGAGTACCGCAAGCCACAGCCGCAGTGGGAGACCCTGATCGATGTCGATGCCCTCAATGCCACCGAGGGGGAGAACTGGGTCTGGCACGGCGCGCACTGCCTCAAGCCACGCGACCCGGACGAGCCCTACCGGCACTGCCTGATCTCGCTGTCGCGGGGCGGTGCCGACGCCGACGTGACTCGCGAGTTCGATCTCGTCGACAAGCGCTGGGTCGACGATGGCTTTTTCCGCGCCGAGGCCAAGGGAGCGCTGAGCTGGATCGACGAGAACACCGTCTATGCCTATACCGATTTCGGCGAGGGTTCGCTGACCGCCTCGGGCTATCCGCGCATCGTCAAGGAGTGGCGGCGCGGCACGCCGCTGAGCGCGGCGGCCACGGTCTACAGCGGCGAGCCGGACGACATGTCCATCGGTGCCGTGCATGACCATACCCGTGGCTACGAACGCGACTTCGTGGTTCGTTCGCGGGCCTTCTACGACAACGAGCTCTACCTGCGTGCCGAGGAGGGCACGCTGCTTAGGATCGACGTGCCCAACTCGGCCCGCAAGCAGGTGCATCGGCGCTGGCTGATGCTGGAACTGCGCGAGCCCTGGAGCGTCGCTGGCGAGACCTATCCCGCCGGGGCGTTGCTGGCGACCGACTTCGATGCCTTCATCGCCGGTGAACGGAAGTTCCGGGTACTGTTCGCGCCCAGCGAGACCACCTCGCTGGCGGCCACCACCTGGACCCGGAACCACCTCATCCTCAACGTGCTGGATAACGTCAAGAACCGCCTGTATGTGCTCACCCCCGGAGAAGGGAAGTGGGCGCAGGAGCCGCTTGTCGGGGCGCCCGGGATCGGTACGGTGAGCGTCAGTGCAGTGGACGACGAGGAATCCGACGACTATTTCATGATCGTCACCGGCTATCTCACACCCACCACGCTGTATTACGGGCGGGTTGGCGAGACGCCGCACAAGCTCAAGGCGGCGCCGGCGTTCTTCGAGACCGAGGGGCTTGCTGTCAGCCAGCATTTCGCCACCAGCCGGGACGGTACCCGCGTGCCGTACTTCATGGTGGCCGGGGAGGATCTCGAAACCGATGGCAAGAACCCGACCCTGCTCTACGGTTACGGCGGCTTCGAGGTCTCGCTGACGCCCGGCTACAGCGGTGGGGTCGGCCGTGGCTGGCTCAGCCAGGGCGGGGTCTACGTGGTCGCCAATATCCGTGGCGGCGGCGAATACGGCCCGCGCTGGCACCGTGCCGCGCTCAAGGCCGAGCGCCACACGGCCTACGAGGACTTCGCCGCGGTCGCCGAAGACCTGATCGCGCGCGGCATCACCTCGCCCAGCCATCTGGGCATCCAGGGCGGCTCCAACGGCGGTTTGCTGGTGGGCAACATGCTGGTGACTTATCCACAACGGTTCGGCGCCGTGGTCTGCCAGGTGCCGCTGCTCGATATGCGTCGCTACCACCGCTTGCTGGCCGGTGCCTCGTGGATGGCCGAATATGGCGATCCTGACAGCGACGACTGGCAATTCCTCAGCCAGTACTCGCCCTATCACAATCTCGGCGCCGAGGCGGACTACCCACCGCTGCTGCTGATGACCAGCACCCGCGACGACCGCGTTCACCCCGGCCATGCGCGCAAGATGATGGCGCGCATGAGCGAGCAGGGGCACGAGGTGTTCTATTACGAGAACATCGAGGGTGGCCATGGCGGAGCGGCCGACAACCGCCAGCAGGCCTACATGCAGGCGCTGGCCTACACCTTCCTCAGACAGACACTGTTCCCGCGACCCCCTATTCGTAGGTGACCACCAGGAAGGCCAGTAGCTCGTCATCGCTGTCGTTCTCGATGGTGTGTTCCTGGTCGGCGTGATAGTGCGCCGAATCCCCCGCGGCCAGGTGGCATGCGTTGTCGCCGGCGATGATCCGGGCACTGCCCTGGCTAATGGTCAATAATTCTCGAGTACCCTCGAAATGGGGCGCACTGCGCAGGCTGGCGTGGGGGGCGATGCGCAGTTCGTAGAACTCGACATGCTTCTCGAGGTGAAGCGGCGAGAGGGTGCGGATGCGGCACTCGCGATCATCGCGGAACAGGTGGGTAGTGTCGTTGCCGCGTACCACCTCGATGCTGGAGGCGGTCCAGGGCTGGTCGACCAGGTCACCGATGCTCAGCCCGAAGGCCTGGGCGATGCGCAAGGTCACTGCCAGGGTGGGATTGGCACGGCCCCGTTCGATCTGGCTGAGCATCGAGCGGCTGACTCCGCAGGCGGACGCCAGCTGGTCCAGGGTCAGGCCCCGTTTCTTGCGCAGCTCGATGACGCGATCGCAGAGCAACTGACCGCCGCCATCCTCCTGTCTCGATGGTGTCTGGGTCACTCGAGCCTCCGTTGAAATCCAATATAGTGGATAAATTTCCTGCATAGAGAATTTTCTACTATGCTGGAATTACTTCCTTTATGGTAAACGCCCAGGCAGGGATTACCAGCGAAGGGGCCATATCACAAGTTCAAGGAGGCGCAGATGAAGGCACTGGTCAAGCGAGAGGCAGCACCGGGGCTGTGGCTCGAAGAGGTATCCATGCCGGAGATCGGCATCAACGATGTATTGGTGCGCGTGAAACGCACGGCCATCTGCGGTACCGACGTGCACATTTATAACTGGGACAGCTGGGCGCAGAAGACCATCCCCGTGCCCATGGTGGTGGGTCACGAGTTCGTCGGCGAGATCGTCGAGGTCGGCGCCAACGTCAACGACTTCCATCCCGGACAGATCGTCTCGGGGGAGGGGCACGTCGTTTGCGGCCGCTGCCGCAACTGCCTGGCGGGGCGCCGCCACCTGTGCGCCCACACTAGCGGCGTGGGCGTCAACCGCCCCGGGGCCTTCGCCGAATACGTCTCCCTGCCCATGTCCAATGTGTGGGAGCACAAGCCGGGCATCGACCTCGACGTGGCCGCACTGTTTGACCCCCTGGGCAACGCCGTGCACACCGCCTTGCAGTACGACCTGCTCGGCGAGGACGTGCTGATCACCGGTGCCGGTCCCATCGGCGCCATGGCGGCCGCGGTGTGTCGCCATGCCGGCGCGCGTCACGTGGTGGTCACCGACCTCAATCCCCAGCGCCTGGCACTGGCCGAGACCCTGGGTGCCACACGTACCGTGAATGTCGGCCAGGAGAGCCTGGCCGAGGTGCAACGATCCCTGGGCATGACCGAGGGGTTCGACGTCGGACTGGAGATGTCCGGCAGCCCCGCCGCCTTCGAGGATATGCTGGCCAACATGTGCCATGGCGGCAAGGTGGCGATGCTGGGCATTCCCACCGAGGAATTGGCCATCGACTGGAACACCGTGATCTTCAACATGCTGACCATCAAGGGCATCTATGGCCGCGAGATGTACGAGACCTGGTACAAGATGTCGGTGATGGTCGAATCCGGGCTGGACATCTCGCCGGTGATCACCCATCGCCTGCCTTACAGCGACTTCCAGCGGGGGTTCGAGGCGATGTTGGCGGGGGAGGCCAGCAAGGTGATCCTGAACTGGGACTGAGACCATCCTCCACCCTACGGTGGGGTGATTAAGCAAGAGGGAAACGACACCATGTATGGCGACTTTCAACAACACCTGCGTGACGAGCTCGAGGCCATCGAGAATGCCGGCCTGTTCAAGCGGGAACGCGAGCTGGCCACACCCCAGGGCGCCCATGTGGGCGTGGCGCAGGATGGCGAGGTACTGAACCTCTGCGCCAACAACTACCTGGGGCTCGCCCAGCACCCGGCGGTCAAGGCGGCGGCCCAGGCCGGGCTGGAGGAGTGGGGCTACGGCCTGGCCTCGGTGCGCTTCATCTGCGGCACCCAGACCCTGCACAAGCAGCTCGAGGCGAGGCTTAGCGAGTTCCTCGGCACCGAGGACACCATCCTCTACCCGTCCTGTTTCGATGCCAACGGGGGCCTGTTCGAGACGCTGCTTGGCCCCGAGGATGCGGTGATCTCCGACGAGCTCAACCACGCCAGCATCATCGACGGGGTGCGCCTGTGCAAGGCCAAACGCTATCGCTACCGCAATAGTGACATGACCGACCTGGAAGCCCAGTTGCAGGCAGCCGACAAGGCCGGCGCGCGCTTCAAGCTGATCACCACCGACGGCGTGTTCTCCATGGACGGCTACATCGCCAAGCTGGACGAGATCTGTGACCTGGCCGAGCGCTACCACGCCCTGGTGCATGTCGACGACTGCCATGCCACCGGCTTCCTCGGCGAGGGCGGGCGCGGCACCCACGAGTACCGGAATTGCCTGGACCGGGTGGACATCCTCACCGGGACGCTGGGCAAGGCCTTGGGCGGCGCCAGTGGGGGCTACACCAGTGGCCGCCGGGAAATAGTCGCGCTGCTGCGCCAGCGATCGCGTCCCTACCTGTTCTCCAACACCGTGGCGCCGCCGGTGGTCGCCGGGGCGCTCAAGGCCCTGGAGCTGGCAGGGGAATCCAGCGAGCTGCGGGACCGACTCAAGGAGAACACTGCCTTCTTCCGCCAGGGACTCGAGGCTCTGGGTTTCGAGCTGCTCCCCGGGGAACATCCCATCGTGCCGGTGATGTTGCACGATGCCGCTCTGGCCGCGCGCTTCGCCGAGGCGATGCTGGAGGAGGGCGTCTACGTGATCGCCTTCTCCTACCCCGTGGTTCCCAAGGGCAAGGCGCGTATCCGCACCCAAGTGTCGGCGGCCCTGACACGTGACGATCTGGAGTTCGCCTTGGCGGCCTTCGGTCGGGTGAAGGAGCGCTTGGGCCTGGGCGGTGACATTTAGTTCTTTGCGATGCCCGGGCGGGTGTTCCCTTTCGCCTCCAGTCGAAAGGGAACGCAAGCTTGCTTGCACTGGCGTTTCAAGAGCCGTGGCGACGATCAGCCAGCCCAATCAAGGGCTTGTCCTCGCCAGCCAACCACCGGGATGGCTATGATGGGACGATCCGGCGGCAGTGCGAGGCGAGCCTCAAACGCCTGCGCACCGACCACCTGGACCTGTACTACCTTCACCGCCTGGATCGCCAGGTACCCATCGAGCTTATGCGCGAGAACCTGGCGGCTGAAACCATCAGCCTGGATGCAGCAACCGTCACTCGATTGAACGCCATGATGACACCGGATCAGGTGGCTGGTGCGCGCTACAGTGAGGCACAGCAGGCGGATATCGACACCGAAGAGTTTGCATCATTGAAAAAGTCGACGAGCTAGCGAGCTCTGAAACCAACTCAAGACCTGCCTCGGCGAGGCCGACAACCGCCAGCAGGCCTATATGCAAGCGCTGGCCTACACCTTCCTCAGCAAGATATTGTCGCCGTCGAATAAGCTCCTGATTATCCCCGACTCTCTGTGCCCTCCGATGTGGGCCACAGTCACGACTTGGTTTTTGAAATTGATGTCCGTAAACGTCGATTAACTGTCGCGTTGTGCCCATGACTGACCGAAGACCTGCGCCACTGTGTAGAGGCAAATGACTTCCCCTCGAGAAACGATTTCACGCCAACGGAGTGGTGGGGCTGCGGAATACCGCTGCAGAAACTCCATGGCGAAAAACTCAGGAGGTGAACACAATGGCCGACAACAATAATTCCGGCAGTGGGTTACAACACATAGATCATGACTCGCTGATAGAACGACAAGGACTCTTCCAGGGCATGCACAAGGGCATGACCATCTGCTCCGCCCTGATCATCGTGGTCTTCGTGGCCTTTTCCGCGCTCAATACCTCCCTGGCCGGCATTGTTTTCGGCGGCGCCAGGTCATGGATCGAGAACACCTTCAGTTGGTATTACATCCTTACCCTGGTGTTCCTGATTGGCGTGTGCTTCGCGTTGATGGTGAGCCCCTTCGGCAAGGTGCGCCTGCCTGGACCGGGCCCACCATCTGCAGAATGAGACCGACCTGGATATCCTTTCCGTGGGACTGGCCTGCGGCTTTGGCTCCAGTTCGAGCTTCTCACGTGCCTTTCGTGCTCACTTCGGGCAGTCGCCGCGCGAGGTACGACGGCGCTGATCGCCCTTCACAGCTCCGCCCACATGCGCAGCAGGTTGGCCAGGCTCTTCGACAGCATGTCGAAGGTGCGGGTCTTGCCGCTCTCCTCGAACACCTGGCGCCGGGTAGTATCGAGGTCGAAGAGGATCTCGCGCTGCTGGGGGTCACGAACCTGGCTCTGGGCCCAGCCCACGGCGGCCAGCCGTTCGCCACGGGTCACCGGCTCGACGCGGTGCAGGGTCGAGGAGGGATAGAGAATCAGGCCCCCGGCAGGCAACTTGTAGGTCTGTTCGCCGGCGGTGGAGTCGATGAGCAGTTCCCCACCGTCGTAGCTGTCGGGATCGTTGAGGAAGAGGGTGAAGGACAGGTCCGTGCGCATGGCGCCCTGGGGCGTGGCCATTACCGCATCGTCGACATGGTTGCCGTAGCTCATGCCTTCCTCGTAGCGGCTGAACATCAATGGCTTCATATGCTTGGGCCGGGCCGCCATCTGGAACAGCGGATGGCGCTGCAGCTCGGTGGCGATCTCCTGGCGCAGGGCGGCCACCTCGGGTTGACGACCATCGGCCTGCTGGTTGAGCTTGACCGTGCGGGCGTGCCACCCCGCCGTCTCGCGGCCGTCGCGGAAGGGGGTGTCGGCCAGGGTGGTCTGCACCCGCTGCAGCAGTGCGGTCGGAATGACCTGATCGATGCATAGGATCACGGTAGGCACTCCACTCGGACGAAAATATCGTCAATTATAAACAAGTGTGAATGGTTTGCATTAAACTTACGCAGCCGGCACTCTCTATACCGGTAACCAACCGGCCTTCACATGGCCGAGCGCCCTGGCAAACGCAATGAATAAAGGGAGTCAGCATGTCCAATAACACTCGTACCAAGCTCTGGGTTGGCGTTGGCGCGACCGTCCTGCTGGGCACCAACACGGCAAGCTGGGCGGAGACGGGGGGCCCGACCGAGTTTTCCCAAGGCCCCGATACGCTGTTGCTCGCCCACGCCGATCAAGGTGGTGAAGGCGGCGAGGGCGGGGAAGCCGGCCATCACAAGGAAGGCGGTGAAGGCGGCGAAGGTGGCGAGGGCGGGGAAGCCGGCCACCACAAGGAAGGCGGCGAAGGCGGCGAAGGTGGCGAGGGCGGGGAAGCCGGCCACCACAAGGAAGGCGGCGAAGGTGGCGAGGGTGGCGAAGCCGGCCATGCCGAGGGTCCCGATCCGTTCGCGGTCTTTGCCTACCTGAACGCTTCCGCCGGCGGCGAAGGTGGCGAAGGCGGTGAAGGCGGTGAAGGTGGCGAAGGCGGTGAAGGTGGCGAAGGCGGTGAAGGTGGCGAAGGCGGTGAAGGTGGCGAAGGCGGCCAGCATATCGACGCCAGTAATCCCGGTGTCTACTACACCAGCCTCGCCATGATGCAAGGCCACCTGGAAGTCGCTCGTGAGCTCTACCAGGAGGGTGAGCAAACCGCATCTCAGCCGCACTTCGGGCACCCCATCCACGAGCACTACGAAGGACTGGAACCCGCCTTCGAGCAGCGTGGCGTCGAGGACTTCGAAGGTACCCTGCAGGCCCTGGTCGACGAGGTCCGTGAAGGTGGCGAATGGGGCCAGCACGAAGATGCCTACGGGGAGGCCGTCAGCGCCATCGAATCCGCCATGCAGGATGTCGACGCTGAACTGCGCGAGGATGCGACCTTCCAGAGCCGCGTTCAGTTGGCGCTGCTGCGCCAGGCCATGAACGAGTATGCCGAAGCGGTCGACGATGGTCAGTTCGTCAATGTCGTTGAATACCAGGATGGTCGTGGCTTCATGCTCGTCGCCAAGTCTCTGCTCGAGGCCCAGGCCGAACTCTTCCAGGCCAACGATGCCGAGTCCTTCGATACGCTGATGGCGGCCTATGACGAGGCCTTGAAAGCTTGGCCATCGGCGGAGGCACCGCAGTCACCGGTGATGAGCTCCGGTGAACTCTCGGCTGCCATGTTCACGCTCGAATCTCGGCTCGGTGAGTACTAGGGCGTTAGCGCCGTCCTGAGACGCTGACGCGGAGGGCGGCCAGGCTCGCCTTCCACAAAGGCCCGACTCGGATGTCCCCTTGGGCGGTGTTCGAGCCGGGCTTTCTTCGTTGCTAGTCACCCAGGCGTCGATTCAGGGCCTGGCAGAAGTCACGCCAGGTCTCGCCCATGGCGGCGAGGGAGCTCTGGGCGTGCAGGGCGCCATGCACCATGCCTTCGGCGCAATGGTAGCCGACATCCGCCCCAGCCTGGCGCCAGGCGGCCACCGCGGCTTCCAATGGGGCGGTGAGCGGGTCGTATTCCACCGCCAACACCTCGATCGATGCTGCGGGCGGCAGGTCGACGTCGCTCTCGGGCATCGTGTCGGCGACCTGACGCCACGATGTCAAAACATCGTCGCGCGACAGCAAGGGAGCATCCGGCCCCAGGGTCGCCGCGCTGGGCCGGCCCACCGGCGGATAGACCAGCCCGAGAAGGCCTTGCCAGGGCCGTGACAGTGCCACATCCATGGCCAGCCGGGCGCCGGCGCTGTCGCCGACCAGGGTCAGCGGGTCGACGGCGTCCACCACGTGCTGGCAGTCCGCCAGCGCCTCACGGTAGTCGGCTTCCGGCGCAAGGCGATAGTCGACGCTGACCACCTCGCGTGCGAGTTGCTCGGCGAGGCTCGCCGCAATGCCGTGGTGGCTGACCACCGAGCCCAGGTTCCACCCACCGCCATGCACGAACACCGCCCGTCCCGGTGACGCCGCCGGCGGCTGGAAGCGTCGCACCGCGACACCGCCGAGGCGGGTGTCGGTCACCCGCATGCCGCGGGGATCGGGAGGGGCGAAGTCATTGCACAGGGTCTCGTAGCGACGGCGTGCCGCCGTGGGTGGCATGCCGTCGAGTTCGGCGAGCCCGGCGCCGAAGCGTTGAATGAAGGTGTCGATATTCATCATTGGCTGGCCCTTGGGATACCGATCCGCCGCCCGGCCAAGGCCGGCCAGTCGCCATCGGGACCTGGCAGGCGGGCGATGCGCCCGGCCACGACGTCGGGAAAGACGCCGGGCCTACCGCTGTCGGTGCTCATGCCCATCAGCATCTGCTCGCTGGTGGCCAGGCACTGGCCCTGCGAGTCGAGCATTTCCAGAAACACATGCAGCCGTTTGGCGTCGTGGTCGAGCAGGGTCGACTCCACCGTTAGCGTCTGCGCCTCGTGGGCCTCGCGGCGGTAACAGAGATGGGTTTCCAGGGTAAAGAGAGTGAAGGCATGGCGGTCGCGGCCCTCGGTGTCGAGGCCGATACGATCCATCAGCGCCTCGATGGCATGCGAGAAGACCCGCGCGTACTCGGCGTCGTTCATATGGCCGTTGTAGTCCACCCACTCCGGGGCCACGCGTGTTTCCAGCAGTTGCATCAGATACGTTCCTCCAAGCCTTCTGCTTCCGGCCAGTATTGGCGTACCAGGGCCAGCAGTTCAACCAGGAAGGCGTCGCGGCGCTGCTCCAACTCGGCCACCGGGCGCCCGGCGGCCTGGTGCTCGCAGCCTTCGACGACCTTGTCGATCAACGCCTCGCTGAGCTCGGGGGCCTCGAGCCGGGTCCAGGGCAGCTTCAGCGCCGGGCCAAACTGCTCGAGCATATGACGCATGCCGGCATCGCCACCGGCCAGATGAAAGGTCAGGAAGGTGCCCATCAACGACCAGCGCAGGCCGCAGCCATAGACCATGGCGGCATCGACTTCCTCGGTGGTGGCCACGCCGTCATTGACCAGGTGCAGCGCCTCGCGCCATAGCGCTTCCATCAGGCGGTCGGCGATATGGCCCTCGATCTCGCGCTTGACCACCAGTGGACGCATGGCCAGGGAGCGGTACAGCGACTGGGCGCTGCCCATCTGTTCCGGGGTGGTCGCCGCGCCTCCCACCAGTTCGACCAGTGGCAGCAGATAGACCGGGTTGAAGGGATGGGCGACGATCACCCGCCCCGGCGCTTGGCGGCAGTCGCGCTGCAGGTCGCTGGGTTTGAAGCCGGAGGTCGAGGAGCCGATCAGCGTTTCGGGAGCGGCGACGGCGTCCAGGGTGGCGAGGATCTCGCGCTTGAGTGGCAGCCGCTCGGGGACGTTCTCCTGAATCAGGTCGGCGCCGGCCACCGCGGCGTCCAAGCGGTCGACGAAGTGCAGCCGCTCGGGGCTGGCGCCTGCGGTAGTCCCCAGTCGCTCCAGCGCCGGCCAGGCGTTGGCCACCGCGGCGCGGGTGCGGGCCTCGGCATCGAGTGCCGGATCGAAGGCCACCACGTCCCAGCCACGCGCCAGGGCGCGGGCGATCCAGCCGTTGCCGATCACCCCGGTGGCAATCACTGCGAGACGCTGCGTCATGCGCCACCCCCCACGACCTGGTTCCCGGCCGCTCGATCAGCGTGCGGGTCACGCAGTTCCAGATGAGCGCGGGTCTCGGCAGGGGTCATCACCCGGGCGCCGAGATTCTCGATGATGGTGCCGGCCTTCTCCACCAACTGGCCGTTGCTGGCCAGCACGCCTTTCGCCAAATAGAGATTGTCCTCCAGGCCGACCCGCGCATGACCACCCAGCAACACCGCCTGGGCCTCCATCGGCATCTGTTGGCGGCCGATGCCGAAGGCCGCCCAGTGGGCATTTTCCGGCAGCTTGTTGCGCATCGCCAGCAGGGTCTCGGTGTCGGCTTCGGCCCCCCAGGGGATGCCCAGACATAGCTGGTAGAGCGGGTCGCCGTCGATCAGGCCTTCCTGCTGGAGCTGGCGAGCGAACCACACATGCCCCAGGTCGAAGCATTCCAGCTCCGGCTTGACGCCGGCGGCCCGCACCAGGCGGGCGTGGGCGCGCAGCCAGTCGGCGGTGTTGAGGTAGACCATGTCGCCGAAGTTGAGGCTGCTGCAGTCCAGGGTGCACAGTTCCGGCAGTAGCTCGCCCACCGGCGCGTGGCGCTCGGCCGGCGTCTGGATATCGGTGCCGGGACCGCCACGGGTGGGATCGTCGCTATCGGGAGTCCAGTCGCCACCGCCGCCGACGGTAAGGTTGAGCACGATATCGGTGTCGGCCTCGCGGATACGCTCGACGACTTCGCGGAAGTGCTCGGTGGAATGGCTGATGCCGCCGGTCTCGGGGTCGCGCACGTGAATATGCGCCACACTGGCCCCCGCACGGGCTTGCTTCAAGGGCGGCATCGGCGATCTGCTTCGGGGTTACGGGCACCCCGGGGTGCTTGGCGACGGTGTCGCCGGCCCCGGTCACGGCGCAGGTAAGAATCACGTTGGGGTTCATAGGTGCGATCTCCTGGTGGGAACTTGCCCCCAGTGTCAGCGAGACACCGTGCCCAGACTTGTCGTTTAGCGCCATGAAATCGACATCTTCGGCCGTGCCGAGGTCGCCGGCAGCTTGTTAGTGACGTCGCTCGAACTGGAGAGCCTGGGCCGGTCCGCCGTCCTGGCCCGTCGTTGATCAGCGGATCCTTCTCGAACCGGCACGTTCCCTGTACCGTAACGGCAGACATTCGGTCATCCAGCGGAGAAAGATACCCATCATGCACGCGAAACAGGGGGCGACCCTCTACAGGAGTGCCTGGCAAACGACCATCCTGCTGATCACGGTGCTGTGGTTGACGGGTTGCGGCGTGAACAACATTCCGACCTACGATGAACAGGTCAAATCGGCCTGGTCCCAGGTGGAGAACCAGTACCAGCGGCGCGCCGACCTGGTGCCCAACCTGGTGGAAACCGTCAAGGGCTTTGCGCGGCAGGAGCGGGAGACATTGACCGCGGTGGTGGAAGCGCGTGCCAAGGCGACCTCCATCCAGGTCGACGAGAGCATTCTCAACGATCCCGAGCGACTGCAGCAGTTCCAGCAGGCCCAGGGGGAGCTCTCGAGCGCATTGAGCCGACTGATGGCGGTGTCCGAGCGCTACCCGGAGCTGAAATCCAACCAGAACTTCCTGGCGCTGCAGTCCCAGTTGGAAGGGACCGAGAATCGCATCGCGGTCGCCCGGCGTGACTTCATCACGGCGGTCGAGCGCTACAATACCGAGATTCGCACCTTCCCGGGTCGCATCTGGCATAGCCTGCTGTACAGCGATATGGAATTGCGCGAGACCTTCGAAGCGAGCTCGCCCGATGCCGAGCAAGCGCCACAGGTGGAGTTCTGATGGCTCGTTTCCTGCGCCTTGCCGTTGTGGTGTTGCTTTGCGGTCAGGCCTTCGGCGTGCACGCCCAGCAGCCCGACTTTCCCGCCCTCACGGGCCGGGTCGTCGATCAGGCCGAGATGCTCGATGCCGCGGTCGAATCGCGTCTGACCGGGATGCTCGCGGCCCACGAGCAGGCCACGAGCGAACAGCTCGTGGTGGTCACGCTCCCCGACCTTCAAGGGTATGCCATCGAGGAGTACGGCTATCAGTTGGGGCGTCACTGGGGAATCGGCCAGGAGGGCGAGGACAACGGTGCGTTGCTGATCGTCGCCCGCGATGAGCGCAAGATCCGCATCGAAGTCGGCTACGGCCTGGAGGGGCGTCTGACCGATGCGCAGTCCTCGACGATCATCAACCAGCGGATCACGCCGGCCTTCAAGCAGGGCGATTTTGCCCGCGGGATCACCGCGGGCACCGAAGCGATGATCCAGGTGCTGGGCGGTGAGCCGCTGGAAGCCTCGGCGGCGACCCCGCCAGGTGGCGAGGGACCCAATAAGCCCATGTCGATTGGCTTCTTCGTCTTGCTGATCATCCTCACTACCTTCCTGGGCGGTGGGCGGGGTCGCCGTTCGGGGCTGCTCGGCGGCCTGCTGCTGGGGTCCGCCATGGGGGGGCACGGCCGCTCGGGCGGAGGCGGCTTCGGCGGTGGTGGTGGCTTTGGCGGAGGCGGCGGTGGCTTCGGTGGTGGCGGCGCTTCCGGTGGCTGGTAACCCATTCCAACGAGTACAGATACCCATGGCTCTACTGAGTGAAAGCGAGCAGCGGCAGGTCGCCGAGGCAATCAATCGAGTCGAGCGCGAAACCGATGCCGAACTGGTAACGGTACTCGCGCCTCGCGCTGACGACTACGCGTATATTCCGTTGTTATGGGCCGGCATCCTGGCGCTGGTGGTGCCCGGGGCGATCAATTACTTTCCCGGTTGGCTGGATGCGCAGCTGCTGCTGCTGGTCCAGTGGGTCACCTTCATCGCGCTCAGTCTGGTGTTTCGGATTCCCAGCATCACTACGCGTCTGATTCCGCGTTCCGTGCGCCACTGGCGGGCATCGAATCTGGCACGCCGCCAGTTCCTCGAGCAGAACCTGCATCATACGGCGGAGGGGACCGGCATGCTGATCTTCGTGTCGGAAGCCGAGCGCTACGTGGAGATCCTGGTCGACCGGGGCATTTCCCGCCGGGTGAGCGACGCTACCTGGCACGGCATCGTCGAGACCTTCACCCGCCATGTCGGTCAGGGCCAGACCGCGCAGGGCTTTCTCGAATGCATCGCGGCATGTGGCGAGCATCTCAAGCAGCAGATTCCCGCCACCCACGAGCGCAACGAGTTGCCCAACCATCTGGTGATTCTTTCCTAGGCATCACCGCCTTCAGAAGAAGTCCTCGGGCTCGCGATCCTGGTCGTCCTCGGGGGCCTGCTGCTTGGCCTCATGGCACATGGCCGCGGCGCGGTCCAGCGCACTGCCGGCCCCGGCCAGTTGAAAGGCGAGATACCAGGGTTCCTCGTCGCCGATCTTCAGGCGCAGGGCGTCGCCGACATGCATCTCGTGCAGCAGGCGGTAGATCTCGGCAGTCTGGAAGCCGGCGTAGGCGCCGCTGTCGCCGCGCTCGCGGGTCAGGGTCACTTCGCTGTCGTGTCTCGGTGAGCGGTCGACACGCATTGCCCCCTGGTCAGCGCTGACGGTCTCGTCGCGGGCGGCGATCTTCCCCATGTCGACCCGTAACTCCAGTTGCGGCCGGCAGTCGTCGGGGATGAAGGTCACGGAAAAGTCGGTATCCGGGTAGTCGCTCATATTGCTGGCCCGAAAATAGCGCTCTTCGCCCAGCGAGAGCTCCATGGAGGTCCAGTGGCCGGCATTCTGGACGTGATTCCGGTTGAACATCAGCGCCGAAGATTGGCTGGCGAGACCGAGTGACAGGAGCCCGGCCAGGGCGGTCGAGATCAAGGGGTTCATAGGGTTGGCTTCCCGCAACGCAAAAACGCAAAGGGTAGCGCATGAAGGGCGCCGTGCGGGAGAGGAGTGCGTGGCTTTTCCCGACGACCTTGCCGCTCGGGACGCCTCCGGCCATGCTGATGCTGCTGGTATCATTTTGACGGAGGCGGCCCATGCGCTCCTTTATCGGCGTGCTTGCCGTATCATTCTTGGTGGTCCTGTCGGGTTGCGCTTCCACGTTCGATCCGCGGGATCGAGCCATCCAGCTGACCGCGGGGCAGCCGCAGCAAGGCTTTCTGGGACCGGGCACCGACATTTATGTGTTTACGCTGGATAAGCCGTCCGATGTCGTGCTCGAGAGCCGGGTTGCCATCGCCAGTAGCATGGCGGTGACGCCCAATGCCGTGCTCTACGATGCCGAAGGAAACGTCGTGAGGCGCGACTGGCGCAGTGGCGACTGGGAGAACTTTCGTATTGCCATTACCTTGCCGGCCGGCACCTGGTATCTGCATGTCTATGACGGTCAGGCTTGCTTTTCGATGATGGACGACGACTGCATGGAAGGGGATCGCAACTACGAGGTGAGCCTCGAAGTCACTGAGCTGCCCCGCTAAGGCCGTCAGCCCCCCTGCCAGCGGGCGCGTCAGTGGCGTAATGCATCGCTGACGCGAACCCATTCACTAATTAAGTTATCCAGAGATTGGGTAATTTGCTCATCAATGAGTTCACCCTGGGCATCGAAGGCTTGGGCGGCATGCGGTACGCTAAGCTGCTGAGGTAGTACGTGTACCCCAATGTTGCCCAGCATCATGCGCAATGCCACCAGGCCGCGTCGTCCGCCGGTGGCGCCTCCCGAGGCCGCGCACAGTGCTGCTACCTTGCCTCGGAAGGCGACCAACGCCGGTTCGTCCGGATGTTCGCGGCGCGATATCCAGTCCAGGGTGTTCTTGAGCAAAGGGGTCAAACTACTGTTATATTCCGGTGCGGCGATCAGGAAGCCATCGCAGTCACGAAATAGCGCTTTCAGCGTTTTGGCCGCTTTCGGCAGGCCTTCGTGAGCTTCCAGATCGCCGTGGTAGAGCGGCATGGGATAATCGGCGAGGTCGAGGAAGCTGATCTCAGCGTCATATCGCTGAGCCATCGTGGCCGCGACTCTGGCCAGGCGCTTGTTGAGAGAATCTTGGCGGGCGCTCCCGGCAAAACATAGCAGGCGGGGCTGGTTGGTCATCCGAGGTCTCCTGTCATGCCAAGCAGTGGCGGAGCCTTAACCATAGCGCTCGCTGGCGTTAAACCCAAAGAATGCCTTCTTTAAATAGCGGTGATCGACTTTATGGAAAGAGTGGACAGCATGGTATTCATGGACATACTTCCTATAGAGGGCAGGGGAATTCGGGTAATGCAAGGAACACTAGAGGGACAACAATAATGATACCCGGGATATATCGCGAAACGCGGCGCTTCATGGTGCTGTCAGTGGTGTTTCTGGCACTTCTCGCGTTGACACTTTCTTCATCGGCTCGCGCCAATCCTCGCTATGCATCGATCGTCGTCGATGTGGCTAGCGGCGAGGTGTTACATGCGGCCAATTCAAGGGCTACTCGCTACCCGGCATCGTTGACCAAGATGATGACCTTGTATCTGCTGTTCGAGGCGATCGAGCAGGGGCGGGTAACGCTCGACCAACCGTTGCCGGTATCGAGTTATGCGGCATCGAAACCGGCTTCCAAGTTGTGGCTGAAAGCGGGTAGCAGCATCACCGTGCGCGAGGCGATTCCCGCCTTGATCATACGCTCGGCCAATGATGTCGCTGTGGTGGTCGCCGAAGCACTAGGCGGAACCGAGAGCGACTTCGGCCGGTTGATGACCGCGAAAGCCCGGGAAATGGGGATGAACGATACCCACTTTCGCAATGCTTCCGGCTTGCCGGATAGAGGCCAGACCACCACGGCGCGTGACATGGCCACACTCTCGATCCGGTTGATGCAGGATTTCCCGCAGTATTACGATCACTTTTCCCAAACCAGCTTCTTGTACGAGGGGAGGAAGCATACCGGCCATAATCGTCTGCTCACCAACTACGATGGTGCCGATGGCCTGAAGACCGGTTATATCCGTGATTCCGGCTTCAATGTCGCCACCTCGGCAGTGCGCGACGGGCGTCGTATCGTCGCCGTGGTCATGGGCGGCTTTACCGCTCAGTCGCGGGACGCCCACATGACCAAGCTGCTCGATCGGGGCTTCGTGCAGGCCTCCATGCTTCAGGCGCGTGACTGGATAGCCAGCGCGGATATCTCGGATGCCAAACCGATACGTGTCGCAGCGACAGCGCCTCAGGCACGGCCAGATCGCGTCGATGATCTGACTCGCTCCGTCACGCCTCAGCCGTCACCCGCCCAATTGGCGGATGCCGCTGCCACGACGCGTGTCGAATCCTCGTTCCTGGCGGCGACTCAAGCCATACCGCATGAGTCGTTCCAAACCGCCAGCACACCGGCCAACGACCCGATTCTGGCGCTGGTCAATCGAGTCGAGAGCGGGATGGGGGATCAACAGGAAGCCATGGGCGGCGACTGGGCGGTACAGGTCGGGGCCTTCCAGGATGCCGGTATGGCACAGGATCTGGCCGTGCGAGCGGCCGACTACCTGCAAGATGAGTTGCAGGCCCGGGTTGCCGTTACCGAAGCGCCAGCGCCAGAGCGCAGAGTCTACCGTGCCCGGTTGATCGACATGCAGGAACAGCAAGCACGCAGCGCCTGCAATCAACTGGCGCGGCAAGGCATGGAGTGCCTGGTGGTGAGATAAGATCATTGTCGGGCTGAGGCCCGGCAATGACTCCCAACTTCGATATTGCGTCTCGGCAAGGCTGCCCTCGTCGTCTCGATGAGTCGCTTCGTCGGCCCGCTCGGCTTCCTCAAGCTCCCACTGCTCATGATCGGCAGTGAGCGAAGCGGTTATGGCACCAAGGGTGCGGTTATAGTAGCGACTGGGTAGGGCATCCTCTCTAACTTCCAGGACTTCCAGGACTTCCAGGACTTCCAGGACTTCCAGGACTTCCAGGACTTCCAGGACTTCCAGGACTTCCAGGACTTCCAGGACTTCCAGCGCCTCGCGATAGTCTCGAAAACGCTGCGCCAACCAAGCCAGATAGATCAGGGTATGAAATCGAAAGTTGTCCGGGGTCGGACGTTGGTAATCACCAGTCTGGCGCTGATAGTGACGGGCGAGGGCCAGTAGCGAGTAACCTTCGACCCGGTCATCCAGTTCGAACAGGCGGGAAAACTGACGGCCTCTAACTGCGAGGTTGTCCAGGCTTGGAAAGGGCACGCCTGCCATGGTGGCACGACGATACATGCGATGCTGCGTGGCGCGCGACAGCTCGGCGCTGGTCTTCTGCTCATCGGAGGTAAGGCCGCCGCCGATATCCTCGCTGATACCCGGACATAGTTCCTCATGCCAATTGGCGTTACGGGTGCCGAGAGGGCGGCAGCGGCGATAGAAGCGTCGCTCATGGGCGGCGATCAAGTGCAGTGCCTGGCGACAGCCGGGGTGCAGCGTGCCACCATCATCGAGCACTGGCGTCAGGGGATGAAACCAGTCCAGCGGCCCCATCTTGGGGAGCGTGCGATCCACGCAGTCGAGTAGTCCAACGAACACGACTTGCACCTCGATGCCCCGGTAGCGGTAGGTATCGCTCTCCTGTTCACACGTCTCGTCCAGCAGCTCTCGCACGAAGGCTTTAGCCATGGCTGCGCCGAAATCGAAGCCGAAGACCGATACGCGTACCCGGGCCAGTGGCAACTGACCTTGCTGCTGTACGTCGCGCACGCTTTGCTGGAAATCGCGAATCGCTGAAGACTGGCGTGTATGGGAGCCGCTGATCAACACGTTGGCGGCGATCGGGTTATCGCGAATAGGAGCGAATGCCTCGGCCCCCGTGCGCACCGCCGAGTCCCGGGCCTGCTTGACCCAATTCCAGGGGCGGGTGACCGAGCCCTTGAAGGAGCGACCGAACACCTCCCACCAGCGCCCCTTGCGCTCGCCGGAGGCGACGTCACCGGCTGCCTCGATAGCGCTATTGCGCAGCCGCGCATCGCGGGTGGCTTCTGCTTCGTTGGGGACACGGTGGGCCGCCGCCATCAGATTCTCGGAGAGGCTGGTCCCGAAGGGAGTGCCGAGACCGGAATAGTAGTGTTTGATAAATTTATTCGAAATCGTACTGTTTTCTTGCGGAGGGTAGGCACTGAAGAGCCGGCCGATGTTACTGACCCGCCCCTCCCGGAGGTCTTGCTCTAAGTGTCTGCCCATGCCATCGAAGAAGAAACCGACCTCCAATGTCTGACGGCAGTCGGCTCCCAATCGGGAAGCTGGAGCATTGTCCGCTCGCGCATTCAATGCTTGAAGGCACTCGAGTGTTTGCTGGTCAGTCATCGTTATGGTACTCCTCACGAAGTCGCTCGGAGAGTGGTGACTGTAAGGTCGGGCTCCAGGCCATCTCTACCCGGTTGCCGGGAAGAAAATGCACGTGCAGGTACTGATCTTCCCGGCTGCGCACCGGCATGGGCAGGGTAACGCTATGGCGTTCTTCCTTTAGCCCTGCTTCGATATCTTTGGGAGTTACATCAAGTATCCATACCACCTCGGCAGTATCGCCCCTGAATGACCAACAGCAAGTCGTTCCTCCGTTTCCTCCCCAATTGTCATTGACCCAGTAACTAAAGATTGGCCGGCCGGTATGGTTGTGACTCTTCAATCTACCGGTGTCTCGACGAGAATAATCTTGCCAAGCCACAGCAGCGATGAGGCCTGCGACAAAAACAACTTGAAGCCAAACCGGTACGAAACGATCGAATGCCCAACGAAACAACATCAGAACATTTCTCCGTGCTTTTCCGTAAGCAATTCGAGCAGAGGCGCTTTGCCGTTAGCGGCTTGCTGCAGCAAGGGCCGCATTTCTTTCGATTGCCAGGTGTCTTCACCTTGACTTAGCAGGAGGTACGCATAAGTTCGGCGATCCGATGCACGCGTTAATCCATGCCTATCAGCGTCCTCCAGCGTCTTTGCCACCAAGCGAGGACGCTCGCAGCTGCATACCCCGGTGAACAGGTCAGGGGCGTTCTCGACTAATTCCGCTGTCAGCCTCATGACCTCGGTATTGCCGTTCAGCGCTACCCACAAGTCATCGTTCACCTTCAATTTCCATGGCCTTGGGGTTTCCTTGTGTGCCACGCCCTCAAGTGCTGTCCATCCATACTTCCCGCTTCGATACCACCAGTGGCGTATGCCTGCGAACAGTGCACTACGGTACTCGTCGGGGGCATCGGCATGCAGGCGCTCGATGACCTCGGGTACGTAGAAGCGTAACAAGGAGCGTTTACCCTCGAGACTCTCGACAATCATGGCGGGTGCCAACTGAGCCGCGAGCAGTTCTCCATCAAGCTCGCTCTCGATCCAAGCATACAGAGCACAAGATATCTTTTCGAAGTGTTGCCAAGCCTCTAGTCGAGAATCGTTGACTTCTAGTACCCAGGGGCCTTCACGCATTAGGTGAGGCTGAGCGCCGTCATCGATCAATGGCCAGTAGCAGTTGCTTGTCTCGAATGTTGAAAAAAGAGCGGAGCGAGTTGCAGGTGATAGTGAGGCCAGTTCAACCAAGGCAAAGCGCTTTACCGCGTTATGCTTCTGGGCGGCTTCCTCGCCGAGGCGGTCGCGGTGGACCTGGAGGAAGCTATCGTGACCGATCTGCTCGCGACGGTCGTTGAGCGTCAGCAGTTCGAGGTCTTTCTGGGCGTGCAGCCAGATCTGTTCGCGGTCCTTTTCATCCTCGAAGCGCAGCTAGTGGAAGCCTTCGCCCTGGTGGGTCTGGGTACGGATCACGGTGCGCGTCTTGTGCTCGGGCAGGGCGTAGGGCGGGGTGTTGACCGCGTGGTAGGTGCGCCCGGTGATCAGCGGCTGGTCGGGGTCGCCTTCCAGGAACTCGACGATCACCTCGTGGCCGATGCGCGGGATGGCCAGCATGCCGTAACCGCCCCCGGCCCAGCCCTGGGAGACACGCAGCCAGGCGCTGGCGAACGTGACGCTGAGTTCGAAGGGATGGGAGAGCCGTTCGCGGTGCGTGAAGTCGACCACCGCCAGGTCGAGCGCGTCGTGCCCGGCAAGTGCGAGCGTGAACTGCAGTCCGGTGCGGTTGGCCATGGTCCCTCCTGGACATCGGTAGGCTGGGTGCCGATCACGGAACGACACGCTGACGCCAGGGCTTGCCAGCAAGCCCTGGCGTCAGCGCAGCGGTCAGCACGACGGGGCGGACTCCTTGGCGCGAGTCATTGGCGAGACCGCCCCGTCATGCCCCGGCCTTACGACTCGAGCGGGGCGCGCCAGTCGTCGGACCCCGAGGTACCGGCGACGGTGTGTTCCCAATCGATCTTGCGGTAGGCCAGCGACACGTCCATCAGTTGGGTGAATTCGGACTTGGCGACATCCTGGGCATGCGGCATGCGCAGGTTGATGTCGACGATGGTGGCGTCGGTCAGGGTGGTGGTGAAGAAGTGTTCCTGCTTGCCTTCCACCGAGGTGCGATACCACTTCAGCTCGACGTTGGGCAGCATTTCGCCGGAGGCCAGGGCGTTGTACATCAGCGGCACGGCCTTGTTCAGCGCCACGGTGAACACGAACGGCTTATGGGCGCGCTGGCCGGACGGCTGGCCGGACTGCGGGTCGGTGGGGACGGTCACCACATGCTTGAATTCCTGGACCAGCATCTCGTCTTCATGGCCTTCGACGTAGATGTTGCCCACGGAATCGGCGGTGAAGGCGCCGGCGGTGATGTTGCCCTGGGTCTGGCCTTCGATGCTGATATAGCAAGGGGTCGGCATGAGTCTGCTCCTTGACGGTGTGGAAAAATGTCCGATGGACCCCTTGTAAGGGGCAGGGAGCGTGCCATCTCATGTAAAAAATTGATAAATCAATACGTTATGATTTTTCTTCAAACCATGTCTAAGTATGTTTAGGCAAGAAGTTGCCCTGGGCGGGCAAGATATTGCCCAGCGGGCAACTTCTTGCCTGATTTTTCCGAGGTTATGTTAAGGCTACGAGGCTTGGCCACGTATGCTCTTGCGTGCCTGACGACCAAAAAAAGAGGTGGCCAGTGGCCACCTCAAGCACTACTTGCCTAGCAATCGTCAAGACACGACCAGGTCCTCCCGGGAGGTCGTCGTGGCGCTGCGGGGAGTGAGACCGCCCAGTGCTAGTCGCCTGTCGCAGAGCCGCTCGATCAATGCCGGGTCGTGGCTGACCAGCATCACGCCGCAAAGGCGTTCGCGGGCCAGTTCCACCAGCAGTGCCAGCGTCTCCTGTTGGGTGATGGGGTCGAGACGCGAGGTGGGTTCGTCGGCGAACAGGAAGCAGGGCTCGAGCAGCAGCACGCGCAGGATGGCGAAGCGCTGTAGCTCGCCGCCGGAGATTTCGCCGGGGCGACGCTCGAGCAGTGCGGGGTTCAGGTGCAAGCGTATCATCAAGGGCACGATCGTCGCCGGCTCCAGACGATGCCGTCGTATCAGATCATTGAGCAGGCGTCGCAACGTCCAATGCGGAGAGAAGGCCGCCGGTGGGTCCTGGTAGAGCTTCTGAAAGCCCAGACGAGGATGGCTGGAGTCCCTTGTCACTTCGCCCTCGTCGTTCCTGGCCACGCCCAGCAGCACATCGCCCAGCGTACTCTTGCCGCAGCCGGATGGACCGCACACGCCGACGATCTCGCCCGGGGCGATGGTCAGCGACAGCTCCTCGAACAGGATCTTGCCACCGCGCGCCTTGGTGATGCCCTGCGCTTCGACCACCGGGGCGTGCTTGTCCCGGGGTGGGGGTGGCGGTGTCGGCCAGCGGCTGGGCTCGGCAGCCATCAAGCGTCGTCCGTAGTCGCTGCTAGGGGTATCCAATACCCGTTTGGCGGGGCCGCGTTCGACCACTTGCCCATGGCGCAGGATCGCCACTTCGCCGCCCAGGCGACGCGCCACTTCGATATCGTGGGTGATGGTCAGCAAGGCGCCGCCATCGTCGGGTGTTCGAGCCAGCAGCTCTACCACCGCATCGCGGCGGGTGGCGTCGAGCCCTTTGGTCGGCTCGTCGGCGATCACGATGCGAGCACCGCCGGCGCTGGCGGCAGCAAAAGCCACGCGCTGGGCCATGCCACCGGAGAGCTCGGAGGGCAGCTTGTGTCCGGCATCCTGCAAGCCCAGACCGTCGAGATCACGCCGCGCGGCGTCGCGTGCCTCACGACGTGAACGTCCAGCCACGTGGCGATGGCTTTCGGCGACCTGGTTGGCGGCGCGCATGGTCGGGTCCAGCGCATGCCAGGGTTCCTGGGGCAGTAGCGCCAAGGTGTGACCCCACGGTTCGCGGCGTGATTTGGCATCACTGGCATCGAAGAACTGTCCGGCGATGTGCAGGCGGCCTTGGGCGACGAGCCCCTTGGGCAGGGTGCCCATGATCGCCTGGGCGAGCAGGCTCTTGCCCGAGCCGGTTTCGCCTAGCAGGGTCAGGCGCTGGCCGGGAGCGAGCGTCAGCGAGAAGGGGGCGATACTGACGCCTTCGCCGTCGACCGCCAGGTCTTCGACGTGCAGCAGCGGGGCTTGTTGTGACGAGGTCATCGGTAAGGTCATCGCGGATCCCTCCCGGCCAGCAGATTGAGGCCCAGCACCAGCACGAACAGCACCACGATGGGCTGGGCCATGGCCCAGGGGGCTTCGTGGTAGTAGGGCAGCAGTTCGATCATCATCAGCCCCAGCTCGGCGGTGGGCGGGCGCAACCCGACACTGACGAAGCCCAGTGCCGCCATGGCCAGGATGGCACTGGCGGCGCCGAAGGCCGCCAGGGTCAGCACCTGCGGGGCCAGTTCCGGCCATAGGTGACGGCGGAACAGGTAGAGAGGACCGAAGCCCAGCAGCCGGCTGGCCTCGAGCTGTGGCGAAGCCGCCAGTGCCCGCGTGCGGGCGCGCACCAGGCGGAAGTATTCGATCCACAGCACCAGTGAGATACCCACATAGAGCGTCCAGAAATTGCCCGGAGCAATGGCCACCAGCAGTAACACCAGCAGCAGACCGGGTAGCGCCAAGCAGGCGTCGGCCAGGCTGCCCAGCACGCGGTCCAGCCAACCGCCGCGCCAGCCGGCGAGTACCCCTAGCAGCACACCTGGCACCGCCGCCGTGATAACGCTGAGCAGTGCCATGCCCAGTGACAACCGAATGGCGGCGGCCAATCTGGCCAGCAGGCTGCGGCCCAGGTGGTCGGTACCCAGTGGCTCGGCCAGCGAGGGCAGTTGCAGGATACGGGTAAGTTGCTGGCGGGCGGGGTCGGCATCGGATAGCCACGGCACCAGCCAGGCGAAGGCCAGCAACAGTGCCAGCAACAGACCGCCCACACGCTGACGAGCACTCAGACGCGGCAGTGTGAGGCGAGGAGCGACGAGAGTGGTCATGCGTGGCGCCTCCTGGGGTCGAGCAGGTGGCAGGCAATATCCACCAGCGTGTTGAGCAGCACGAACAGCAGGCCCATGATCAGCGCGGTACCCTGGATCATCGGCACGTCGCGGGCAACGATGGCATGCACCAGGGCGTGGCCGATGCCGGGCCAGGCGAACAGCGTCTCGACCACCACCACGCCCTCGATCAGATAGACGAATTGCACGCCGAGGTAGGCGACGACCGGCACCGCCACATTGCGTAGGCCATGGCGCACGAAGGTCAGGCGATCACTCAGGCCCTTGGTGCGCGAGAAGGCGTAATAGGCCGACTGCGAGACATCAGCCATGGCGTTGCGGGCCACGCGGCTGGACACCGCGGCCAATCCCAGCGCCAGGGTCAGCGCCGGCAGCACGCTGTGCGCGGTGCGGCCATGACCGGCGGCGGGCAGCCAGCCCAGGCTCACGGCGAATAGCAGGATCAGGACCAGGCCCACGGCGAAAGGCGGTAGGGCCCGCAATACACTGGCGACGACTTCGCTGAAGCGATCGAACATGCCGCGGGGACGTAGTCCGGCGATCAACCCCAACGGCGGGCCGAGCAGCAACGACAGTGCCACGGCGACTGCCGCCAGGCCCAGCGAGTGGCCGAGCTGGTGCCACAACTCGCGCACCACCGGTTCGCCGCTGACCAACGAGCGGCCCAGGTCGAACTGCAGCAGATCCCAGAGCCAGCCGAAATAGGCGCTCGATGCCGGCTGGTTCAGTGCCAGTTCGGCGCGCACCGCCTCGGCGGCGGTGCTGTCGACCATGTCATGACCGTAACGGCCGGCGGCGATGCGATACGCCATGTCGCCAGGCAGGGTGCGGGTCAGCACGAAGGTCAGGGTGCCGACCATCCATGCCACCAGTCCAGCCTGGAACAGGCGCTGCAACAGGAGGGAAGGCAATCCTTGTCCGAGGCCTCGGTTCATTCGGCCCACCTCAGTTCGGCGATCCGATAGCTACGCTCCAGCGGATCGATGGAGAAGCCCTGCAACTCGTCGCTTACGGCGGCGGTCTGCTGATACCAGGCCACCGGGATCACCGGCATCGCCTCATGCAGCCGGGTGGCGGCCCGGGTTGCCAGGCTGTCACGCGTCGTGGGATCGGTCTCGCTGCGCAACTGGTCCAGCCATTCGTCGAACTCGGTGTCCGACCAGCCCATGGCGCCCCAGTCGCCTCCCTCAGGGCCGAAATCGTCGAGCACCGTGCCCAGCGGGTCGGGCACCAGGCCGTAGTTGCGTGCCGCCATCCCCAACTCGAGGCTGCCGTCGCGGTGTCCGGAGGGGATCTCGCTGGCGTTGCCCACCGCAACGTCGAGTTCGACGCCCAGCTCGCGCCACTGATCCTGCAGGGCGGTGGCCACCAGCGGTAGTTCCGGACGGTCGGAGAAGGTGCGCACGGTCAGCCGGAAAGGCTTGCCGTCACGTTCGAGAAGGCCATCGCCGTTCGCTTCCCAACCCAGCGTTGCCAGTTGCTCGCGGGCCTGCTCGAGGTTACGGGCATCGTCAGGCGAGATGCCGAGATGCCATGGCCCCAGGCTTGCTGGGAACAGTTCCGGGGCGGCGGCCTCCGGTGCGCGCAGCAGGCCGGCGGCGATGCCGGCACGGTCGATGGCTTGACTCAGCGCCTGGCGGGCACGCTCATCGTTCAGGAAGGGATGGCCAGCATTGACCTTGAGTACGATGGTGCGTGGCAGCGGCTCGGCATGCAGGGTCAGGTCCGGCTGGCGCGACAGGCGGGCACGACTGGCGGGGTCGAGAGTAAAGACGATATCGGCATCGCCGCTCTCGGCCATCAGTGCGCGAGTCTCGCCACGGCTCACGGCCAGGTAGCTGGCGCGTTCGATGGCCGGGGCCTCACTCCAGTAATCGTCGAAACGGGTGACCGTCAGGCGCTGCGGCGGCTCCAGGCTGTCGACCTGGTAAGGGCCGCTACCGATCATCGCCGTCACTTCGCCGTTCGCGGCGTAGGCGGCGGGTGCCAGAATCTGGGTGCCGGAATGGGCCAGTAGCGCCGGCAGTGGCGCGAAGGAGGATTCGAGTCGAATCACGACGTCGTCGCCTTCGGCTTCGATGGCCGTGATCGGCGCCGAGTCGAGCATACCCGGCTTGGCGCGGGCGTGGTCGAGGCTCGTGGCGACGGCTTCGGCAGCGACCGGCGTGCCATCGTGGAAGCGGGCATCATCGCGAATCGTGAAGCGCCAGATGGTGGCATCGTCGTTCTGGGTCCAGTCTGTGGCCAGACCGGGAGCGAGACGGCCATCGGCATCGGTGTCGACCAGGGTTTCGGCAACCTGCATGCGGGCGAAGACATGGCCCGATTTCGACGGATCGGGGCTGGTGATCTCCCAGGGGGCGACGATATCCAGGGTGCGCGGCTCGGCATGCACAGCGGTTGAGGTCAATGCCAGGCCGAGGGCAGCGAGGAGAGTTCGTGGGTGAAGCATGGGCCTTCCTTAGCAGGGATTTGCTGAAAAAGAGACTATATAACATAACACACACAAGGCTTGGCAAGTCATCCGTCTGATGCGCCGCGAGGGAGTCGGTCATGCCAGATCTGGCGCGACAGGATCAGGCAATGATTCGCCATTAATAGGCTAATCCTCATGAATGTTTCCTTTCTATACTCTGTCGTAGTCTCGAGTATCGAGCCGGCAGGCGCTCCACCCGGAGCGCTCCCTGCCGCGCATCTTTCCAACGACACGGCTCATCGCTGTCCAGCGTGGTTGTCTATAACCAGAAAAGCGTGAGGAATCCCATGGCGACTCTGACCATCAATGGTGAATCCCATCAGCTCGACGTTCCCGATAACATGCCGCTGCTCTGGGCGCTGCGGGATGTCGTGAACCTGACCGGGACCAAGTACGGTTGCGGCATGTCCCTGTGCGGCGCCTGTACCGTGCATCTCGACGGGCAAGCGACCCGCTCGTGCGTCACGCCCGTTTCCGCCGCCGTCGGCAAGCAGGTGACGACCATCGAAGCGATCGACGAGGACCGCGTCGGCAAGGCCGTGCAGGAGGCGTGGCGCCAGCATGACGTGGTGCAGTGCGGGTATTGCCAGTCCGGCCAGATCATGTCGGCCGTGGCCCTGCTACGCGACAATGCCGCCCCCAGCGACGACGATATCGATTCCGCCATGAGCGGCAATATCTGCCGCTGTGCGACCTATGTGCGCATTCGCGCCGCGATCCACGATGCCGCCGAGAACCTGGCCTAAAGGAGTGTTGTGATGGGAATTCTCAAGCATGCGCCATCGCCCGAGCAGGAAGCCGTGGGCGTCGTCAACATCAGCCGGCGTCGCTTTCTGCAGGGGTCTGCCGGCCTGGTGCTAGGGCTTTACCTGGCACCGCTGACCCTGAACGGAAGCCGGGCCGAAGCGCAAGAAGGGGCGGAGGCCGACTTCGAGCCCAATGCCTTCGTGCGGATCGCTACCGATGGCACTGTGATCGTGCTGGCCAAGCATCTGGAGATGGGGCAAGGCACCTACACCGGGCTTGCCACGCTGGTGGCTGAAGAACTGGATGCCGACTGGAGCCGGGTACAGGTGGAAGGCGCACCAGCGGATGCCGAGCGCTACAAGAACCTGGCCTTCGGCCTGCAGGGCACCGGCGGGAGTACGGCCATCGCCAACTCCTACGAACAGATGCGTACGGCCGGCGCCACCGCGCGTGCCATGCTGGTGGCGGCGGCCGCCGAGCGGTGGGGCGTTGCCGAGGAAAGCATCAGCGTCAGCCAGGGCGTGGTGCGGCATGCCGACTCCGGGCGCGAGGCGGGGTTCGGT
>NZ_JBHRUG010000019.1:217254-351529 GCF_042646605.1 Litchfieldella rifensis
TGAACTAGCCGAAGCGGCTGCCCAGCAGCCGGTGCCGCAGGAGGTTACGCTCAAGGACCCCGAGAATTTCACCTTGATCGGGACACTGAATACACCGCGTACAGATAGTGCAAGCAAGACCGACGGCAGTGCCGTCTTTACCCAGGACTTCACCCTGCCCGGCATGCTGGTGGCGGTGGCGGCACACCCGCGCCGCTTCGGTGCCCGCGTCGAGAGCTTCGACGACGCCAAGGCCAGGGAGGTGCCCGGTGTCGTCGATGTCGTGCGGTTCGCCGGCGGCCCGCAGCGCTTCGAGGGCGTGGCGGTGCTGGCGGAAAACACCTGGGCGGCGAGTCAGGGGCGCGATGCGCTGGAGATAGAGTGGGACGAAAGTCAGGCCTTCTCGTTGGGCAGCGACGAGATCATGGCGCGCTACCGCGAACTGGCCGAGCAGGAGGGGGCGATGGCGGCGCAACGTGGCGACGTGGCCACGGCGCTCGCCGAACCGGCGACCCTGATCGAGGCCGACTACGAGTTTCCCTACCTCGCCCATGCCGCCATGGAGCCGATGAACTGCCTGGTCCAACTGGGCGACGAGCGCTGCGATATCTGGAACGGTGAGCAGTGGCAGTCCATGGACCAGCAGATGGTGGCGGAGCTGTTGGGCATCGCCCCGGAAAACGTCAGCCTGACGCAACTGTACGCGGGAGGCAGCTTCGGCCGCCGTGCCAATCCCCATTCGGATTTCGTGCTGGAGGCGGTTTCCATCGCCAAGGCGGCGCGGGAGCAGGGGATCGATGCTCCCGTCAAGATGGTCTGGATGCGTGAGGACGATACCCGCGGCGGTCATTACCGGCCGATGAATTTCCACCGCGGACGCCTGGCGCTCGATGCGGACGGTCGGTTGATCGCCTGGCACCAACGCCTCGTCGGCCAGTCGATCATGATGGGTACCCCCCTGGAGTCCTTCATGGTCCAGGATGGCGTCGACGCGACCTCGGTCGAGGGCGCTGCGAACCTGGCCTACGACGTGCCCAACCTGCAGGTTGAGCTGCATACCCCGGAGGATATCGGCGTGCCGATCCAGTGGTGGCGCTCGGTGGGGCATACGCATACGGCGTTCTCCACGGAGTGCCTGATCGATGAAGCCGCGGTCGCCGCCGACCAGGATCCGGTGACATTCCGCCGCGCGCTGCTGAGCCAGCATCCCCGCCACCGGGGGGTATTGGATCTAGTGGCGGAGAAGGCTGGTTGGGACCAGCCGCTCGAGTCGGGGCCTGAGGGCACACGCCGAGGTCGCGGGGTCGCCGTGCATGAGTCCTTCAACTCCTTCGTCGCTCAAGTCGCCGAGGTCACGGTCACGCAGGATGGCAGCTACCGCGTCGACCGGGTCGTGTGTGCGGTGGATTGCGGCGTCGCCGTCAATCCGGATGTGATCAAGGCGCAGATGGAGGGCGGGATCGGCTTCGCTCTGGCGGCCGCGCTGCATGGGGAGATCACCCTGGAGGAGGGGATCGTGCAGCAGTCCAATTTCAATGACTATCAGGTGTTGCGCATCAATGAGATGCCGGCGGTGGAGGTGCACATCGTGCCGTCGTCCGAAGCCCCCACCGGGGTCGGCGAGCCGGGCGTGCCACCGCTTGCCCCGGCCGTCGCCAATGCGCTCTTCGATGCGAGCGGCGAGCGGTTGCGCAAGATGCCGTTCGCTCAACGCCTCTCAGTCTAGCGTTAGTGTCAACTGACGGCCTGGCACTGTCATTCCATGCAGGCCGGGCCGTCGATGGATTCGGAAACCATGCAACAACTCGATCTCGAAGTGATGGAAAGTGGCGTTCGCTGGAGCCGTGCGGGCGAAACCGTGTGGCTGTGCACGGTACTGGCGACCTATGGCTCGTCTCCCCGCGCGCCGGGGTCGTTGCTGGTAGCGCGTCGGGATGGGCGCTGTGCCGGCTCGCTCTCGGGGGGCTGCGTCGAAGAGGACTTCCTGTCGCGGCTCCAGGCCGGCGAATTCCAGGAGCCCTTGCAGGTGATTCGCTATGGCGAATCGTCGGACGATCAACAGCGCCTGAAGCTGCCCTGCGGCGGCATCCTCGAGGTACTGATCGAGCGCTTGCCGGCAACGCCGGACACGTGGCGGCACCTGACCGCGTTGCAGGAGGCGCTGCACGGCCAGCGGCGGTTGGTTCGCGAGGTCGACCTGGCGACAGGCGAGGTCGACCTGCTGACCGACGACACGCCGGGCAGTGGCAGCCGTGACCAGGAGCGACCGCGCGTCGAGCGCGAGAGCGAGCGTGTGCGAATCCGCATAGGCCCCTCGTTGAGGCTGGTCATCGCGGGGGTGTCGCCGGTCTCGGTCGCGTGTGCCGAGTTCGCCCGTACCCTGGGCTTCGAGGTCGTGGTCTGCGATCCGCGCGAGGAGGAGATCGAGGCCTTCCCCGTCGCGGATGTCGAGCTACGTCCGGTGCTGCCGTCGCTGTACCTCGCCGGCGAAGGCTGCCACGCCTCGACGGCCGTGGTGGCGCTGACCCACGATCCGCGTATCGATGACCTGGCCATGATCGAGGCGCTGCGCACCCCGGCGTTCTATATCGGCGCGATGGGCTCGCGCCAGACCTCCGCGGCACGCGCCGAACGCTTGCTGCGCTCGGGTGGACTCAGCAGCGAGGAGATCGCGCGCATCCATATGCCGATCGGCCTCGATATCGGCAGCAAGACCCCCGCCGAGATCGCCTTGGCGGTCATGGCCGATATCGTGCGCGTCTACCATGGCAAGCCGCGGCAGCGGCTCTGAGCACTACCACGCCTGGCTGGCCAGCATATTCCCCGTGGTCACTTCCCGTTGCTGGGCAATTTCCTGGTAGGGCGGCGCGCCGAACAGGCGACGATATTCGCGGCTGAATTGAGAAGGGCTGTTGTAGCCGACCCGATGGCTGGCCGTCGCGGCGTTCAGCCCCTCGCTCAGCATCAGCCGGCGTGCCTCGTGCAGGCGCAGTTGCTTCTGGAACTGTAGCGGCGACATCGACGTCAGGCCCTTGAAGCGATGGTGGAGCGTGGACGGGCTCATATGCACCGCCGCTGCCAGGTCCTCGATACGCAATGGCTCGGCGTAGCGCGACTTGAGTAGCTGTATGACCTCGACGATGGATTTGCCCTGCCCATTGATGCCGGCGAGATCGCGCAAGCGATGCCCCAATTCGCCGCACAGTACCCGGTAATGGATCTCGCGCAGTATCAGCGGCGCCAGCGCCGGAATGTCGTGCGGCGTATCCAGCAGACGCACCAGGCGCAGTATCGCATCGATCAACGAATCGGACATGCGCGCGACGAACAGGCCGCGGCGCTCGTCGCTGTCGTTCGCCGGCTCGCCCGGATCGTACTCGAGGAGCAGCTCACCGAGCATGGCGAGATCGATGTCGAGCCGCGCGCACAGATAGGGTGCCTGCGGGCTGGCCTCGATGATCTGGCCGGTGACCGGCAGGGCGAGGGAGACGACCAGATAGTGGAGCGGATCGTAGATGAACGCCTGGCTGGCCAGTTCCATGCGCTTGCGGCCCTGTATCGCCACGAACAGGCTGGGCTCGGTGACGCACGGCATGGGGGGCGTCGTCTTGCTGACGCGGATCAGCGAAAGCGGAGCGATGGCGGACCGGACGATGCCATCCTCGGGCGTCAGGCGTAGCGCCCTGCGGGTCAATTCCGACTGATGTAAGCGTTCGGCCGAGCCGGTCTCCAGGTCGCGAACTGAATGATCCGTCATGGTCGTGTTCCCTCTAGGCACGGTTTCCCCCTACTTCTCCCATTAAACCATGCGCCAGGCCCGGTGTGGGTTGTGCCTGAAACCCAACGGGCGCGTTATCGGCATCGCCCGGGGCCGCGGAGTCAGTTATGTTAGAGGGTCGGTATATGGTTGGGAGGTGTCGATGTCAGCGTCGTTGCGGGGAATTCTATGGATGTGCGCCGGGGTGTTCTGCCTGTCGGTGGGCGACGCCATCTCCAAGTGGCTGGGCGAAGTGCATTCGCCGATCCAGATCATCTTCTTCCGCACCCTGATCTCGTTGCCGTTGATCGGGCTGATCGCGCACTTCAACGGCGGGCTGCGCAAGCTCACCACCCGGCGCCCGGGGGTACACCTGGTTCGCGGGCTGATCGCCACCGGCACCATGCTGTGTTTCGTGTTCGGTCTGACGCTGCTGCCGCTGGCCGAGACCACCGCCATCGCCTTCGCCGCGCCGTTGTTCGTCACCCTGCTGTCGGTGCCGCTGCTCGGCGAGAAGGTCGAGCGCCTGCCGCTGGCGGCGGCCATCGTCGGTTTCCTGGGCGTGCTGATCGTGGTACGCCCCGGTGCGGCAGGTTTTCAGCCTGGCGCCTTGGTGGTGGTGGGGGCGGCGGTGTTCTATGCGCTGCTGATGATCACCGCGCGCCGCTACGGGGTGCGCGAGTACCTGTGGGCGATGGTGTTCTACGTCACCCTGGTGCCGCTATTGGTCACCGCCGCGCTGCTGCCGTGGGTGTGGCAGACGCCCTGGCCTTGGCACTGGCTGGGCTTCCTCGGCGCAGGGATCTTCGGTGTCGGCGCCATGGCCTGTATCACGCTGGCGTTCCGCCATGCCCCCGCCGCGCTGGCGGCACCCTTCGACTACACCGCCATGCTCTGGGCGGTGCTGCTGGGCTGGTGGTTCTGGGACGAGGTGCCGGATCTGTGGGTCTATATCGGCACCCTGGTGATCATCGCCAGCGGCCTGGCGATCGCCTACCACGAGCGGCGCACCACCCTGAAACTCCGGCCAACATCGTAAGGCGCGCGATGGCCGGTCGGGGTGTCCGCCTCATCGTTTCATTTCTTCATCTCCTCAAGGTCGGCCAGGGCCCGTTTGATCGATGCCTCGAGCGCTCCCTGCCGTTCCTTGAGCACCTTGCTGCGGCCTTCCAGGGCTCGGGTGGCCTGGGTTGTCAGTTCCCGCAGGTGGGGGGCATTGGCCAGTGCTGCCTTGAACTTGGCACTCTTGAGCAGCGTGATCTGCGTCTTCGTGGCTTGCTGATCGGCCTTGACTCGCTCGGCCAGGTGTTGGCTGTAGCCGCCGAGATCGTCGGCCAGGCGGGTGGTGACTTGGGAGATGGGGTTTTCCAGATGGCGGGCGGTCCGGGCCTTGGCGCGCAGTCTGGGAAGATCGGGGACGTGCAGGATGGCGCCTTCGCGCAGGTTGCGGATGTCGCGCAGCTGCGGGTTGGCCTTGAGGATCGCGGCTTCGGCCGTCTCGCGCTGGCGAGGCGTCAGCTTGACGTACAATTTGTCGACGATCTCGGCGACGGTGCGCTCGCCGCGAAAGGTGGCGATGGGCATGGCAGGTCTCCTTCAAACCCCGAAAATGTTGGTCAGGTTGATGTCGGCCGGAACGGGGGCACCGCCTTGCACGCGGATGTTGCCGGTGCTGGTGTTGCCCATGACGATGGCTTGCTCGACCTGTGGGTGCAGATGCAGGGTGTCGAGATCGCCCAGGGCGATGAGCCGGTTGTTGCTGGCGTTGAGGGTGCGCGCGGCGAGTTGGCCGAGTAGCGGTTCCCTGCCGCCTTCGCCTACCACTTCGCAGTGGTTGTCGGCGAACAGGCAGTGATCGACCGCCGCGCACTGGTTGAGCGCAACATCGGTGAGGTGGCCGCGCAACTGGTTGCCGCGAATGGACACGTTCGCGCGTCGCAGAGGCAGGGCGATGGCGGCTGTGGCGGTGAGCAGATAGGCGGCGTTCTCGGCGGCGAAGACGTTGGCGGCGGCGTAGTGGGTGACCGCGCCGAGGCGTTCCGGCGCAATGTCGATGGCGCGCCATTCGATGACGTTGGGCTGTTGGTCGTCGTCCGCGAGGCGTTCGATGCTGTTGTCGTCAACGGCCATCCGGTCGAAGGGGGGCAGCAGGCGGGCTGCGCTGACGGGGGCGCTGATGCGGTCGGGCCCGATGCCGTAGAAGCGGTTGCCGGCCAGGCGCAGCTGGCCGACGGCGCCGGCACGCAGGGCATCGATGCCGGGGCTGGCGATGGCCTGTCGCGCGACATGGGCGATCATGTTGTCGAGGACGTCGCCGCGCTGGACGCGGATCAGTTGCACGCCGGCGAAGGCGGTGTCGGCGTCGTCCAGCGCCTGGCCGAGGTTGAGGCAGCGGTTGCCGGTGAAGCTCAGATGTCCGCTGCTGGCGCTGCCGCCCATCACCAGCGCCCCCAGCCCCATGCCGTCGATCATGTTGTCGGCCACGATCGCCAGCTCGATCCGGTGACTGATGACGATGGCGTTGCCCTGCAGGGCCAGCAGGCGATTGCCGCGGATGCGCGCGTGATCCAGCGCCACCGGGTCGAGCCCCTCCTCGAGCACGATGCCGTCTCCGCTGCGGCTACCGCTGCCGGCGATCTCGTTGCGCTCGATGGTCAGCCCATCCACGCCGGCGCGAATGCCGTGTCCCGCGGTGTAGATGACGTTGTCGGCGATGGCCATCGGCGAGCCAGGCAGCACGGCACCGGTGGCGACGATGGCGGCCTGGTTGCCCCCCAGCATCAGGTTGCCCTCGATGCGCGTGTTGCCGTAGTGCAGGCTGGTGCCGTCGAGGCTCACCGCCCGCTGGCTGCAGAAGAAGAGGTTGCGTGTGGCGCGCAACTCCCCGGTGAGCACATGGTTGCGGTCGCCGCTCGCCACGTTGGCGATGCCGCGTTCGGCCACGAGGGCGCAGTCGGCAATGCTCACGCCGAGCAGGTTGCCGCTCAGGCCGATGCCCACGCTCGTGTTGTCGCCCACGGCCAGCCCCAGCACGTTGAGGTGCTCGAGGCGCAGGTCGATGACATTGCGCGCGCCGATGACGCTGGTGACACCCGCCTCACTGCTCGAGCCGATCAGGGTGAGGTTTTCCAGCGCCACGCCGGTGCTGTCGGCGATCTCGACGAGGCTGCCGGGCTGGCTGCCGATCAGCAGCGTGCCCCAGCCCTGGCCGCGGATGCGCAGCGAGCGGGCGCCATCGAGGTCGAGCGGGGCGGCGATGTCGTAGCTGCCGATGCCCAGACAGACGGTGCCGCCGATGTCCTTGATGCTGTCGATGGCCTGTTGCAGCGTGGCGGTGCCGCCGTTGTGTCCTTCAGCGCTGACGCAAATGCTGCAGTCGCAGCCTTCGCCCTCGAAGATCGGTGGCCACAGCACGCGGCAGTCGGTCTCGGTATCGGGGAAGGTGACGACGGCCAGGCGCGCGTAGTGATGGTGGACACCCAGTGGTGGCGCGTCGTCGAGGAACTCGATGGTGGCATCGACGCTGCGCGCGGCAAACACCCAGTAGTCGCCGCTCTTGAAGTCACCGCCGGCCGGGGCGAGGGCGAAGTCGACGAGGATGCCGTGTTCGAGGAACAGGCGGGTGCCGGCGGCGGGGATGACGATGTCACCCGCGCTGGCGGCATCGTCGAGATCCTGCACCGCGGTGCCGTCCTCGCGTCGCACCTGGCCGGACTGGTCCCAGCGGCGCACGCGCGTGTTGCGCGAGGCGTCGGTGGCCTGCTGGGCGTCGGTGGGAAACAGGCCGGCGGACAGCGGCGACTCGAATTCCAGGGTACGGGCGGTTTCGTCCACGCCACCGGCGACGCGGAGGCGGCGCAGTTCGCCGGGCAGGCCGTTCAGCTCGCGCCAGTCGTCGGTCACCTCCACCCAGTCGCCGTCATGGAAGCGCAGCAGGTCGTCGCGGCCGATGCTCTCGACCGTGACGCGATCGCGGGCCGGGTTGATATGGGTGACGCGCGAGGCCACCGTGGCATTGTCGCGTGACCACTTGAAGGTGGCCGTCCCCAGCGGGCCGCCGCTGTGCACCTCCACGCGGTAGAGCTGATTCTCCAGCCCGCGATAGCCCGCGGCCGGCGGCACCTGGCAGGGGTCGGGATCGAAGCTGGGCTCGCCGATGGCGGTGGTCAGCCGTGCCGCCGAAGGCGCCGTGACTTCCTGCCAGCCCGGAATATCCTCGTCCGCCGTGGCGCAGGCGATACTGCCCACCTCGGGCAGCACCTTGACCTGCCAGACGGTCTGGCGCCGGCCGGTGGTGTCGATGCCGACGGCCTTTTCGATGAGGTCGGGCTCCTGCAGGGGGGTGACATCGCGCTGCCACACATCCAGATACACCAGGTGCGGGCCGCCGTCGGGCAGCGCGGGCGGCTCGGGATAATAGGGTTGGGCGTTGTAATCGAGCGGTGTGGTGCCGGTCGACTCGGCGAGGCGCGGCTCCCAGGCCTCGGGCGCGCCGCCATGGTTTTCCGCCAGGAGCCCGTCGACATAGACCCGGCCCGCGCCGATGGTGAGTCCGCCACCGCTGGCCGCGATGCGGAAGCCATCCGGCGTGATTCGCGGCACGATACCACTCCCCGGGTCGCCGCCGAAGGTATCCAGCGTGCCGGCCTGCAGGCGGCGTGCGAGCTGGGCGCCCCATTCGTTCCAGTCGGCGTCCAGCTGGACGCGGCCCTGCTGCATGACGACGCCGAGGAAATCCTTGCGGGCGTCGAAGCGGATGCGGCTCAGATCGAAGCTCATGATGCGTGCTCCTTCACGATTCGTAGAAGATCCCGGCGCGCAGACTCACCCGCAGGTACTCGGCGAGACGGATGCGCAGGTTGGTTTCGCGCTGGGCGCCATGGAGGTGGTGGAACACGCCCATTTCGCTCTCGTCGTCGGCGCCGCGCAGGATTTCGACGGGGGTGGCGGTGGTGAGCTGGCCGTAGGCCGGCGTGCCGTAGTGCAGCGAGGTGAAGCGCGGTGCGATGCGCCCTGCCGCCTGTGGCGAAGCCGGCTGGCAGCGGTGGCGTGCCGGCACGATGGCGTCATGCGGCAGCCACGAGAAGCGTACGCAGCCGACCTGCTTGCGCGCTGCGCGTACCGGTGCGGCCCAGCCATCGCCAGTGGCCAGCGTGGCGAGCAGGATGCTGTTGGAGATCAGTCCCACCTCCCGGGTGTGCACCTTGCCGACCACCGTGCAAGCGCTGAGCGACAGGGCCGCGCCGGGGGCGGTGGCGTCCAGGGCGGCAAAGGCCACGCCGTCGCTGGCCGTGGCATCGATCAGGCTGTCGCTGGCGGTGAGGCTGGCACGTTCATGGCTGCGAATGCCGCCGACAATGCAGCGTTCCAGTGTGGTTTCCAAGCCGGCGAGGGCGAGTTGCAGGCTGGGTAGCGTGGGCTGCACGGGAGAGCCGTCGGGGTGGAGCGCGATGCCCGGCACCAGCGTGCAGTGGCGCAGGTCGAGTCGTGCCAGGGCATTGCCGGCGGCGTCGGGGACGTCCAGCGGGGCGCCGCTGATCAACAGGCCATTGAGCGTGCAGGCGGCGTGCTCGCCGCCGCTGATGGTCAGCCCACTCAGGTCGAGCGCCGGGCGGCGACCATTGGCGGCTCGAATCTCCACACTGCCGGCCGCCACTATCTCGATGGTCAGCGCCTCGACGTAGCGGCGACTGTCGGTGATCTCGATCACGCCGTTGCCGGCGATGGCGGTAAGCGCCGCGGCGAGGGTCGGGTGGTCGTCCGGCACACGCGCCACGTTGGCGGGGTCGGGCGGAGTGGGCAGGCTCTCGCCGCGTTCGTATTCGCCACCGCCGATGTCGGCGCTGAACCCCTCGTGCCAGGTGAGGCGGACCTCGGCGGGGTCGGGCGCGTCCGGGGGCAGGGCGATGCGACCGAGTACCGGGTCGATGGCATAGACGCCGTCGGGCGGTGGGGTGTGGGCCCAACCGCCGGCGTCGTCGGCGAGGTTGCAGATGTGCACCTGGTCGCGCTCGATCGGCATGCCGTCCACCGTGAGGATGAGGCTCGGCTGGGGATTGTCGAGCGCGGCCCCGGCGCTGGCCCGTTCGCCATAATGGCGGGCCAGGTGGGCATGCAGGCGGCGGCGTGACAGTGGCCAGGGCACGTTGTCCGGCTCCGCCAGATGGGTGATGTCGTCCTCCGCGACGGGGCGGTTGTACAGCGGCAGGTCGTGGTTGAGCGGGCTGGCCCGATAGCGCCGCGTGCCATCGCGGACGGTGGACGACTCGCGATGCGGGTAGGCCTGGATACGCCACAGGTGCAGGCCGATATTGGGGATGTTGTGGCGGCCACGGCCGGACTCGATGCGCCGCACGTCCACCGTGCGGTTGGCCGTCTCGAACGCGGTGCCGAGCCATTCGAGCGGCTCGCTGCGGCGCAGGTCGGGCGATTGCCGGTTGTGCGGCCGGGGGTGGTTCATGTACTGGGTGGTACAGAGGCGCTGGAAGTATTCGACCGCCCGGGCGTCCCAGCCCGTGACATCGCGGGCGAGCTGCTCGAGCACCAGCACGGTGCCCTTGCGCCGGCGCAGCGCGATGGTGTGCGCCACCTCGGCACGCGGGCTGGCCACCCGGGCCACCTGGTGCAGGCTGCGGTAGCCGATCAGGTCGCCGAGGTAGGGCACCACCCAGTCCGCGCAGGTTTCGATGAACAGGTCGTCATGCAACTGGTCGAGGCTCTCCTCGGCCACGTCGAGCTGCTCGGCGAGCACCGCGATGAACTCCTCCAGCGGGCCGCGCGGCAGGCCGCTGGCCTGTGCCAGTTCGGCATCGCGGATGCGATGGATCGCCGGCAGCAACGCGAACAACGCCTGGGCATCGACGCTCACGGCAGCACCTCCAGTTCGAGGGAATCGTCCGCCAGCGTGAGCAGCTCGGCGGCCTGTGGCAGGCCGGTCAATGAGGCCACGGGCAGGCTGGCGACCAGGCGCGGTACCACGGCCGGCGCCTGGTCGAACCGGTGCAACCGGGTGACGTGCACCGCCTCCACGCCCCTGGCGGCCTGGGCCACGGCGGCCACTTCATCCACCGACACGGTCTGGCCGAAGGTGCGGCGCGCGAAGCCGAAGTGCACGCGCAGTGCGGTCGCCACCGCGTCGAGCACGGTGTCGGGCTCGAACGCCTCCTGCACCTTGACCGCTAGCCGGCAGCGGAAGCGCGCGTCGCGGTAGTTGATCAGGCGCAGCGGCACCAGGGGATCACCATAGCGGGCGAGGGCGTCGCTCAGGTGGACAAAGGTGTCGCTCGCTTCGGGCACCACGGCACCATCCCCGCCGGCGATGGTGAGGAAGACCCCGCGTGCCGGGCCGGCCGGAATCCACAGTGCGTGCGCCTTGTCGATGCCGGCAAAGGTGCGGGCGAAGTCGGCGTAGTCCTCGATCGACACCGCGCGCTCCAGCGTGAGCACGGTGAGCGGCGCGTTGTCGCGGGCGCGGTCGAGGGGTTCGGCGTCCTCGCCGCCGGTGGCCGGGGCCGGGTTGGTGGCCTCGCTCACCCCCAGCGGGCGCGAGAGCAGGGTGGTGAGCTTGCCGGCGTCGAGGTTGCCCGCTGCGCCCAGGCCCTTGCGATAGCGCACCCGCACGTTGCTCTCGCCGCTGGGCAGGCGGGCGCCTTCTTGTCCGTCACCGAACCGCACGCTGGTGTGCCCGGCGTCGTCCTGCGACGTCTCGTAGCGGCGCGCATCGGGCGCCGCCCGGTAGAGGGTGGGCACCTCGGACCACAGCACATCGTTGACGCGCACTTCCAGCGTGGAGGCGCGCCCGCTCGGCGTGCTGGCACTGACGAAGGTCAAAGGCGACTGGTTCAGGGTGAAGCGCTGGTTGGGCATGCTGCCGTCGCCGCCGCCGAGGAGGGCTTCGACGGTTTCGCCATGGGTGGCGGGGGCGACATTGGCGTTGAGGCGCAGCGTGGCGCGCGCATAGACGTGCTGCAACGGCGCCTGCAGCTTGAGGTGGCTGTGGTCGCGGTCGTGGATGATCGGGTCGTGTGCGGTATCGATATAGGCGATTTCCGTCACGTTCGGATCATCCTCGGTGCTGGCGGCGAGCCGGATATCGCTGCCCTTGGCGATGAGGGTGCCACGCCGCCCGTCGCGATCGAGCAGGGTGAGTCGCAGGTTGACGTGGGGCAGGCCGAGCGACGCGGCGAAGGTCTCGGCAGCGAGCGCGATCGGCGTGGTGCCGAACAGGCGCGCGGCCGGGGCGAGCAGGAACAGTTCGTCTCCCGCGTCGAGCGCCGTGCTGCCACCCTCGTCGAGGGCGAGCGACAGCCCCATGGCGCGTGGTGCCAGGGCGATGCGCTGGCGTCGACCATGCAGGGCCAGCGGCTGGCCAGGCCGCAGGCCTTCCACGCGCCGGCCGAGGGTGAGGGCATCGCCATGCACCGGGTGGGCCAGCGGCGTGTCGAGCGTGGCCAGCCGTTCGCTGTGGGCCAATACCAGGGTACGGCGCAGCGGGTAGCGGCTGGCCGTGAGGTTTTCCGTGGTATCGGGAGTGATGCGCGTGACCTTGGCAGAGATCCCGAAGGCGTTGCGGCTGCGGTGCATGACCTTGCTCGCGCGATACAGCTCGGTGTAGCCGGGCAGCGCGGCGCTGCCCAGGCCGGCCTGGTTGGAGACCAGGGCGATCCAACTGCCGGCGGTGATCTTGGGGTTGTCGGTGTCCAGGTCGATCGCGTCGGGGTCGATCGCGAAGTGCTTCCATTGCCAGGGATCGACGTCGGTGTCGATCAGCGCGGCCACGTTGGAGTCGTCATTGCCCATCAGGTTGGGGTCGGGGGCATTGTGGCCGAACAGGGCGGTGCGCTGGCGGAAGGCGTGCACCTGCACCCCGACACTGGCCGGGCTCATGGACGGGAAGGCGCTGCCGAGTGGATGGTCCCAGCGCACGCGGGTGCGGCCGTTGGCGTTATCGGGCTCGACGCTGGCCAGCACGCGCACATCCCAGTGTTCACTGCCGGGCTGGTCCATGCGGTCGGCGCCGACGATGAGGATGGCATCGCCGGGCTGCAACTGGGTGGCCACGCCATCGAGCCACAGCGCCGTGTCGCCCGACTGTGGCCGCCAGGGGGTGACGGTCTGTACCGGTATCGCGTTCCAGTCGGGGCGTGCGGGCACTGCGGTGACGGTTTCGAAGGTCTGCGCCTGCTCGTCTTGACCGGGCACGCTCTGGACGCGGGTGCCGACAGGGATTTCGATGGGCTCGACCGGCACGCCGGGGACGCCTTGCAGGGTGAAGGCGAGGTGCGTGCTCGCGGCCACGCCCGGTGCCAGTTCGTAGCCGATCAGCCGCGCCATTTCCAGCACCGACAGACGCTCGGTGGCGGTGCGCAGGTAGTGCTCGTTGGCGATGCGCTCGGTGTAGAAGCCGAGCACTTCGAGCGAACTGGCCAGCGCGTCGCTGAGCGCGAGGGTCACGTCGCTGGCCTCGCGGGTGGTCAGTGCCGCCAGCGCGGGGTAGTCGGCGCTCGACAGGCGCGCCCGCATCGACTCGAGGAAGTCGCCATGGCGGCCGATGCGGTAGGCGATGGCGTCGAGCCCCGGCGGGTTGTCGAGGCGCCGCGGCGTGGCGGCGTCGATGCCGGAGCAGCAGTGGCAGTCGGGCGTCTGGGAACGGACAGGGCTCATCACTTGCCTCCGTGCAGGTCAAGGCGCAGCACGCCGTGCTCGGGGAAATTCGGATCGTTGTCCAGCCGGGCGATCTCCAGCCGGCCGAGCGGCATGAAACCGTCGGCCAGCGGCGTGGCATCCTCCTGGCCCTGGCGATGGAAGCGCGTGACCTGCACCGAGGCCACGCCGGGCACCTGGCGCGCGGCGGCATAGAGGGGACTGAGGAACACGGTCTGCGCGAAGCTGAAGTTGTCCGGATGGAACAGGCCAAGCGTGCCGTCGGCCCGCGTGTGGCTGCCGAGCACATCGAGCAGGCCCCGACGCACATCGCTGCGGAAGTAGCCCGCGTCGACGCATACCAGCAGGTCGATCTCGAGCGAGACATGCACCGGCTCGTTGATGCGCAGGTCGTGGCCGGCCATGCGGTAGCGGTCGAGATGGGCGATCGCCGTGGCGGCGAAGTCGGCATCGATGGGCTCGCCGCCTTCGCGGTCGATGGTGGCGAACACCGTGTGCCAGCTACCCGTCCAGCGCAGGCCGGCGGCGGCGCGCTGGACGCCACCGAGCCGTTCGCTGACCTCGGCGTAGTCGGCAGGGGTCACGGCACGCTCCTGGGTGCGGAAGGCATGGGGCGCGTGGCGACGCACCTCGGCGGCGTTCTCGCGTGCCACTCCGCCGCGGGCGGGCAGCGGATTGACCACTCGCTCGATACGGCCTTCGAGGGTGACGGCATGGACGATGCTGTCGGCCCCCACGTTCCCCTCCGGGCCATTGCCGATGCGATAGCTGGCCGTGAAGGCGGTGCCGGTATCGGGCCGGCGACCATGCCGGTCGTCGCCGAAGCGCAGGCGGGTGCTGCCGTCGTCCTCGCTTTCGAGGACGAAGTGCCGGTCGGTCGCGCGACTGGCGAGCAGGTCGCGGCGCGCGCCCCAGTGCTCGCTGCCGGCGCCCGACGTGCTTTCCAGGCGGATCGCCGGGATGGCATCGGCGGTGTGCCAGGCGAAAGCGGCACTGGCCGAGGCCTCGGGGTCGAAAGGCAGCCGTTCGCTACGCCGCAGGCCATGCTCGAGACGTGTCCTGAGCACCGTCCCCTGATGGGTGACCGGCGCTTCGGCCAGCAGCGGCCGGAAGCGCGGCGGCAGTGGTTCCGGTGCGGTGCGCGCGCAGGCATCGCCGGGGGTGGCGGGAAACTGCAGGCGTGGTTCGGGCACGTTGCCCAGCGCTTCGGCCTCGATGCTGCGGCCGTGATCGACCAGGATGTTGTTGCCCAGCGCGATGCTCACGTCGTCGATGAACGCACCGCCGTGGGCCGCGTCGGTCTCGCTCGACAGGCACAGCGGGAAGGGTAGGGCGTCATCCGGATGCCAGCGGATGTCGGTGATCTCGGTACCGTCGAGCGGATCGACGAGCGCCGCGGCGCCGTCGAAGGCGCGCACGGCAGTGAGACGCAGCGCGTGACGATGCGCCGGGTCGGCATCCTCGGCCTGGCCGGTGAGCGGCCCCACCACCTCCTGGAAGACGAGCACGTCGCCGGGGGCCAGGTCGGGCCAGTGGCCGCGCAGGGTGGCGGCGGTGGCACCGACCGGGAGGCAGCAGCGGGCATCGCCCCAGGCGTAGAACCCGAAGTCGTTGTGCTCGAGGCGCAGCGTGGGGCGGGGCGAGGCGTCCAGCAGCAGCGGCTCGAACACCATCGGCGTGGCCTGCAGCGCGGCGCGCTCGTCGGGCGAGTCGGGCGTCACGCGCGGCGGTACGCCCGGCACGCGAGTGTAGCAGCGCAGGTCCTCGGGCAGCGTGAAGGGGCCGCCGTTGACCTCGACGTGCAGCCAGGCGCGGGCATTGCAGCCTTCGTGCATGGCGTAGTCGACCAGCAGGGCGTGGCGTCGCAGGCTGCTGCGGCGGCGCGCGGTGTGCAGGTAGGCCTCGGTGCCGATCGCGTCGAGCCGGTAGTGCTGCAGGTCACCGACATAGGCGATCAGCTCGGCCAGCGTGGTGGTCAGATCGGCGGGGCTGCGGTCGCGCCAGCCCGGCATCTGGTGGCTGAGCCGGTCGATGACCAGGCGGCGCAGGCTGGCATAATCCCGGGCGAGATAGGAGAGATCCGGCGTCGCTTTGGGCTCTTCCGGGCAGTCGAGGCGCGGGGCACAGTCGAAGGGGCTCGGGCATTCGACCTTGAAGGCGAAGTCGATGGCCGAGAGCCGTGGGTCGAAATCCGGCAGTGGCGCCGGGTTGCCGCTGCCTTGCTGCAGGTGCAGGCGGTAGGTGGAGTGGTCGCCTTCGCTGTCGGTGCGCACCAGCAGGATCTGGTCGGCGTCCGGCAGGGCGGTGAAGAAGGCCTGCTCGGCGGCGTTGGCCTCCGGTGGCGGGGCGCTGGCGATGCCCACCCACTCGATGCCGACGCGGCGGATGCGCTCGCCGCCTTCGATGCGCAGGTTGTCCGCCGTGATGCCGCCCGGCACCGCCTTGAGCAGCCGGATCATCAGCGTGCGCTGGCGCGGGCTGCCGGCCGGGGCATCGAGGTCGAGCACCTCGAGCCAGTCGATGCCGTTGAGCGTGGGATGGGCAGCCACCGCCCGGCGGCGGTTTTCCTCGCAGCAGGTGTAGATCATGCGACGCCTCCCTGCACGAAGGCCTCGCGCTGGCGGCTGTCGCTGCTGCGGATGCGGTACTGCACGGTCACCGACAGGCGCGCCTCGACGGCGTCGACCTCGACCGCCTCGATCTCGATCAGGTCGCCCAGCCATTGCTGCAGCGCGCCCTGCACCAGAACCTGGGTGGTGGCCGCGAGTTCCGGGCTGTTGGGCGCGAACACCAGTTCGCGCAAGCCGCTGCCGAAGTCCGGGCGCATGACGCGCTCCCCCGGGGCGGTGAACAGCACCTGTTCGATCAGCCCGCGAATCCACGCCGCGTGATCGTCCTCGCGGGTGCGGCCGCGACCGTCGAACTGGTAGGGGAAATGGGCGCGAAGGGTCATGGTCAGCTCCCGATGACACGGGTTTGGGCCGCCACGGGCAGTAGCGGCGTGCCGTTGGGGGTGCACACCGCCTGGCTGTCCATGAGCACCAGTGGCTGGCCGTTCGACATCACCCGGGTGGCGGCGACCACCCACTGCCCGGTCACGCAGGGCGAAGGACCGCCCGAGACATTGAACGGGCAGCCGGCGATCACCCAGGGCGCGCTCATCACCACCGTCGGCTGGCCATTGACCAGCACGCGCGGATTGGGCGTGGTGGGGGTGGCGGTGCCGCCGTGGGCACACAGGACGCTTGCGCCAAGATGCAGGAGTGGTCCAGGCATGTCAGGTCACCGTGAGTGCGCCGTTGTTGATGGTCACGGTCGGGCCGACCAGCGTGAGCGCCGCGCCCTTGCCGTTCTGGATGTAGATGCCGGTGTCGTTGACGATCAGGGTGGCGCCGGTGGCGCTCTTGAGCATGATCCCGCCGCTGGGGCCGGGCAGGTCGGAGATCGTCAGGCCGTTCTGCAGCGGCGTCTGGAAGGTGATGGCGGGAGTGCCCGGTGGCGAGGCCAGGGCCAGCGCCGGTACCTCGGCCGCGCTGCCCCAGAAGCAGCCGACCCAGACGGGGTAGTCCGGATTGCCCTGCTCGAATTCCACCCACACGCCCGAGCCGACCACCGGCAACGCCATCATGCCGTTCTGCAGTCCGGCCAGCGGCACGCAGGGCATGGCCCAACTGGTGGGCGTCAGCCCGGCCACGTCCGGCACCTGAACCTGCAGGCGGCCCTGCTGCAGCGGATCGACGTTGTTGAGCACCAGGCCGCGATATTTGCCGTAGTAGTGTTCGGTCATGTCGGCACCGTCGGGGTGAGGGAAACGAGCCCGTTTCGGGTGAGGTTGAAGTTCTGCCGGAACTCGCCGCGCTTGAGGGTGCTGGTCACGTTCGCGACGTAGTACAGGCCGTCGTAGGCCACGCCGGCGCCGCGTACGCCGACCAGCTTGCGCGCCTTGAGCAGGCGTCCATAGCGCAGCACATCCAGCGTGCCGGTCCCGCTCACCGCGTCCTGCGATTTCTTCGCCTCGTTCAGGCCCGTGGAGAGGGCCTGCATGGGATTCATCTTGGCGGTGTCCTTCAGCATCCGCAGGTTGGCGATGGGCGCCGGCAGGACGCCGAGGGGCGGTTGCAAAGGATTCAGGTCCGGAATGGGGATCGGGATCGGCACCCGGGTGAGGGGATTCTGGATCAGCACCACCGGCAGCACGCCCTTGGTCGGATCGAAGCTGAAATTCAGCGACTCGACATTGGTGTGGGCGTCCATGTCGATGTTGAGCGCGGGCTGCGGCGGGCCGACCTTGGTCTCGGGGCCGAAGTAGGCAATGTTCGTCAGCGGGGCCTCGCCCGGCTCGATGTAGAACACATGGCCCACCTGCTCGGCCAGTTGCCGCAGGTAGGCCAGGTCCGTGCCCTGCTGCGCCGGGATGCGCTCGACCGGGATCGGGACGTCCGGGAACAGCGCCGGGATCGGCAGGGGAATGATGCCGAAGGCGGCGTATTTGGCGCAGATCAGCGCCACGCGTGCCTCGACCGGCATGGCCGGGTAGGGCAGGCCACTGAAGTCGAGCATGTCCATCACCTTGGTGAGGTCCTCGCCGGTCACCGTGATGCTGCCCGGCTGGCCCTGCTGTCCGGCCTGCACTTCCACATTCGTCACCACGCCGTCGAACAGCGGCTGCGGCCGGCCGTTCAGGGTCACGATCAGCACCACGCGCAGCGGCGGCGTGCCCACGCTGGTGTTCTGGCCGACGGCGATCAGGAAGATGGTGTTCAACTGCGACTTGCTGGTCACCTTGAAGCGCAACTGAAAGCCGCTGGCCGCGCCCGCCGCGCTGGTGGTGGTCACCGAGTCGAGGGCGTCGATCATCATCGCCGGCACGGGAACCGGCACGACCGGCCCCATCATCAGGCTCAGGTGGATGGCACTAGACATCCGTCCCTCCCGGCACGCCTTCGGGGAGCGTGATGCGCAGGCGCCGGCCGAGGGTTTCGACCAGCTCATCGGCGCGCATCACCCCGTTGCCATCGCACAGGCGCCAGTATTGCTGCGGGTCGCCGAGATATTTCGCGGCGAGGTTGTCCGGTCGGTCGCCCTCGGCCACGCGGTGCGTGTGCAGGGTGGCGAAATTCTCCGGCGGCGGGATGAAGCGCCGGCGTACATAGCTGACCAGTGCGCCGTCGGGCCGCGCCCATTGTGCGGTATCCAGCCCGTGATAGCGGCTGTCTGGCGCGAAGGCCGGGGCGGTGAGGGCGTTGGCCTGCATGAAGGCCTTGAGCGGATCGGTCATGGAATGCCTCCGAGTCCCAGGGCCTCGAAGCCGACCGTGGCGGCCTTCGAGGCGAGTCGTTCGCGCGATTGCAGGTAGGCCATGAACAGGTTGCCGCCGCGGTGATCGAAGCCCAGGTCGTCGATCGACAGCACGCGCAGCCCCAGGTTGACCTTGGCGCGGATGGGGTTCAGCGACGGATCGAAGGCCTCCTCGGTGATCGAAAAGTCGCTCACCCGTACCGGCACGATCCGGTGGGCGCCCCAGACGAACAGCACCAGCGCCGATTCCATGGGAGCGATCTCCAGCGTGCCCGCCGCTGCGAGCGCCTGGTTGGCCAGCAGGTCCGCCGCCGCGGGATTGATCAGCGATTCGAGCACCGCCAGCTGCGAGGCGATGCCGGACGCGACCACGGTCTTGTGCTGGCCCGGGAATTCGAGCTGGTCGGCCGCGTCGATCTCCGCCTCGAGCTTGAGTGTCTCCACCGCGGGGCCCTTGAGCCGCAGGGCCTCGGAGCGTTCGGCGCCTTCGCCGAGGTGCTGGGCCTGCAACGTACGGGTGAGGGTGTCCGGGTTGTACTGCAGCGCGATCACGCGCTGCACCTGCGCCGAGGCCGGGTCGAGCAGTACCAGGCCGCCTTTGACCACGCGCGGGGAGTTGGGGAAGCTGCTCATCGGAACGGAATCTCCAGTTGAACGGCGGCGCGCAGCGCCGTACCCACCGCCTCACGGGTCTCGCCGGTGAGGTTGGCGGCATCCATGGCCCGATCGAGAATTTCGGTGGCGCCCTTGGCGGCCCCGGAGCGGGCGGCATCACGCAGCCGCTGATTCCACTCGTCGCGGATACCGAGCCGGTTCAGGCCGCGTTCGAGCGCCCGGTCGATGGGTTGCCAGACAGCATCGCTGAGTGAGGGCAGGCGCTGTTCGGGCCGTGCCGGCAGCGGCGTGAACAGGTCGCGTGGCGGCCGCCCGGGGCGGCATTCCTCGGGAAACACCGTGCAGTAGTCGATGCTCGGGGTGATGAGGTTCGGCGGCGGCGTGGCACTCAGTGGTTGGGGCCGGCTCAGGCCCTCGGTCAGGAGGCCGCGCAGATTCAGGCCGCTATTGGGCGAGAAGTACACCTCCACGCGCCGGTTGCGCGGCTCGCGGCGCGGCGTTTCGATCACCGGCACGCTCTCGCCGAGGCTGTGGGTCTGGATGGCGGACGCTTCCAGGCCCTGATCGACCAGTTCGTCGCGCACCGCATCGGCGCGCTCCTGGCCGAGCGTATCGTTACCCGCCTCTTCGCCGACGGCGTCGGTGTGACCGACGGCTTTCACGCGCCCGCTGGGAGTTTTGTCGAGCAGGCGCTGCAGCGAGCCGGCCAGCGCCGCCAGTTGGCGTTGATGATCCGCGGTGAGCGCCGCACTGCCGAAGGCGAAGCCGTCGAGCGTCGCGGAGCCTTCCGCCGGGCCGAGCAACGACGGCCGCGGTAACGTCACGTCCGGAATCGGCGGCAGTGTCCCCGGTGCCGAGCCGAAGCGCAGGCTCGGATCGAGCCGCAGGCGCGACGAGGGCGGGCGGAGGCGCGTGTCGAAGTCACCCATCTCAAAGGTCCTCCGCCGAGCGAATGAGCCGGTCGGTAAAGTCGCGACGTGGGCGGATCAGGCTGTTGGGGTCGTAGCCTAGCCGGATGATCTCGCGCAGCCGGTGCATTTCGCCGCGTACCCGGCCGATACTCAGTCCCTCCCCTTCCAACCGGGTCAGGACATCCAGCGCCCGATTGGCTTCCATCTCGTACACCCCCAGGTGTTCGAAGAGGAAAGCGAGATCCTCGCGTAGCACGGGACCCTCTTCCGCCCCCAGCGGATCGAGCCGGTCCGGCGTGTCGCGCGTGGGCGCGTTTTCATTGATGCGTGTCCCGTCGGGGCGAACACTGACGATGTTGGTGTAGCGGTCCACCAGCCCCAGCAGGTGCAGCAGCTCATGTCCAAGCACTCCCCCCATGGTGGTGTGGCGTGGGGGAATGCTCATCACACCGCCGTCGCAGGTGGCATCTGTCGCCGATGTCGGCACGCCAGAATCGTTCTGCGGCAGGTTGCAGCCGGGATACTCGATGGGCGCGCTATCGGTGGAGCGTACGGTGATCAGCCAATAGCGATGGTCGCGAGGCGCGTCGTGAGCGACCGGGGTGTTCTGGGCAATCACCTGCATGCGCCGCCCGCTGAAGACGTCGCTGTTCAGCGGCTGGTTCCAGACCAGGTCAAGCCCTTGCTGGAGGGCCGAGGTCAGCTCGGTGTAACGGTCCGACATGGCCGGGTCTTCGAAACGGATATGGAAACGCACCGTGAAGGTCACGGCATCTTCGCTCACGTCGATGGTGAGCGGTTGGCGATTGAGTCCTGCCATGAGGTCACGTTCGCTCGCCTCGCGCGAACCGGGGGCAACCCCTTCGACGAGATCGGCGCCGCTGTCGGCCGCGGCGCGATCGAGTGCGGTGCGTTCCGCGAGACGCTGATCGCGTTCACGGCGGATGCGCAGGCGGCGCGCCTCGCGTGCCTGCCACTGCGCTTCGTACTGTTCGAGCAGTGCCAGGCGACGGCGCGCCCGCTCGACGATCATGCGGTCATGGGGGGAATTCTGATGCTGTATACCGGTGCCCGCCCGGCGTACGCTGACGGGCTCTCCTCGCATGGCGTGCTCGGCCGCCCCTTCGGCCTCTCGTTCCGCCGTCATGTCGCCCGCCTTTCCGCCAGGGATCCGTTGCTGGGCGACATGAGCCAGCTCGTGTGCCAACAGGTGGCGTCCCTGGGTCGTGTCCGGCGCGTAACGCCCGGCGGCAAAGTGGATGTCGTTGCCTTGCGCGAAGGCGGCGGCACCACGTTGTGCCGCCTGTGCCGCGGCCGTTGCATCCGCATGGACACGAACAGTGGCGAAATCGATGCCGAAAGCACGCTCCATGGGTCCACGCACGGAGGGGGTCAGCGGCGCCGACGATGGCACCGTCGTCGAGCCCGGTCGGGGTGCCTGACACTGCGGACATACGCCACAGCCCAGGCAGGCAGGTGCAGTGGTCGGCGATGGCCGTGTGGCACGTAGATAGGCAGGCTTCATCTCACAGCTCCCCCACGGAATCGCGCAGTCGGTCATTGAAGTCGCGTCGAATCACACCGGCTGGCAGCGAGGGGCTGGTCGCCGGGCGTGGTCCCGGGCAGACCCAGTCGCTGGGGGGAATGGGACGAGCGCCCGGGAAGCGGGGCGTGCCCCAATGACTGTCACCGGGCTGGGGCGCGCGGAAATAGTGGGGCCCATTGGCTGGTGCGATTTCCGTGAAGTCGTCGCTGCTGCGGTGGCCGACGATAGTTTCATTGGCACTGCCCTGGGTACCGGGATAGCGCTGCCTGACATAGGCTTCGACGGCGGACGTGTCGACGGTCTGGGCGCCGCTCTGTGGGTCGGTGGACCGGAGAGTGTTGCCGTAGCCGGGCAGGCCACGATCGATGGCCCACTGTTCGGTATAGATGTAGGCGTCGCGCTCGCGCTGGAAACGACTGCCGGGTGGCTGATTCTGATGACGCACTTCGTGCACGATGATGCGTGCCGCCTGAGCACAGCTGCGTGCAGAGAGGAGCTTTATTTCGGGAGGCGTGGCATTGGGATCGGCGGCCCCGGACGGTGTGCGGGTGTCCGTGATGCTCCAGTTGCCGCCTTGATACTCCCACTTGTCCACTTCGATGCGGTTCACTGCCTCGACATCGAAGCGGGTGAGATCGGCGACGACTTGTCGATCTTCCGAGCACAGGATGCCCAGGACGCAGGGCAGCGACCACTCCACGCCCAGGCCGGGAAAGCGGACGTTGTAGGCACATTGCGTCGGTACCTCGTCCCCGAAGGGGGTTGGCTCGCCTTGTGGTTCGACGGTGCCGCTTGCCAGTGCGCCCTCGCCGCCCCGGAAACGGCGCGTGAAGAAGTCGCTCAGGCAGGCTTGCTCGCTGCCTTGGAAGGCGCGGTTGAGGGCATCCACGGTGATGCCGCCGGAGCCGAACAGGTAGCCCAGCTCGTAGTTGTAAGAGCGTTCGAGCAGCTCCAGGATGGCGCGTTCATCATCGTCCCCGGTAAAGCCACTGAGCATCTCCTCGATGAGCAGGGCCTTGAGATCCTGAGTGAGGACGTAGGGGCTGTCGCCCTTGTGCCATGCCTTGACGATCGCGCGAGCCTTGTTGTCGCTGTCGGTAAAGTCTTCGATCTGGTGGGTGCGACGCAAGCGGCTCAGATAGTCCTGCAGCGTCTGTTCATCGAAATCATCGCCCGCGAAGAGACCCGCGATCTCCTGAAAGATACTGCGCCGGCGCAGAGGGAGGGAGTGGGCGGCTTGTGTTCCCGCGTTGCCTTGCTGCACGACGTGGGCCAGCTCATGGGCGATCAGTTCGCGCCCGGCGTGGCTGTCCGGCGCATACTGGCCGTGATCGAAGGCGATGTGCCGACCGACGGCATAGGCATGGGCCTTGACGTCGCGTGCCGATTGGACCGCCGCGGCGTCGCGATGCACCCTCACCTTGCCGAAGTCGTGGCCGAAGCGCGGCTCGAAGAAGGTCCGGGCCGCGTGTGAAAGCGGCTCACCGGAGGTCTGCAGGGTACGTTGCACGCTAGCCGGTGCCTCGGCCTGGTGTCCGGCTTGTGCACGGTTGCTGCGACGGGTGAGGGTAGGCAGCGAGCCGCTGCCTTTCACCTCGGCATGCCCCATGCGCATCACCTGCGCCGCGGCGCGGTCGGCTTCGTGCTCGAGTGGATCGTCGCTGGCGCCGATCGTCAATTTGGTCTGCACCCCGAGCGCCTTGTCGCGCTGACACTCCTCGCACTCGCCGGTGAGGTTTGATGCGGCATTGCCGCAGGCGCATTGGCGCTGCAGGATGCCCGCCGGGGTGTCGGTGGCGTTGGCCGCGGGGCGAAGCAGGGCCTGATGCGTCATGACCGTGTCCCCCCGACGATGCCACCGGCGATGGCCTGGCCGAGGGCACGGCCGCCGGCGGGCGCCGATGGGACGGGCCCGGCCTTGAGCCGATACCTGTCGCCACCCGCGATCAATGCGCTGGCGGCGCCCGGTTCGGCCAGCAGGCGTTGCAGCTCGGCCTGAACGCCGGCGGAAACGGCGGCCGCATCGCTGCGGTCGATGCCGCGCAGCACCAGCTTGTCGATGTGAATCACCAGTCGCGTCATGACCACCCCCGGGTTTCGGCGTCAGAAGGCGCCCGCTCGCGCTTGGCGGCCTCGAGGTGGGCGGCGCGGCGCAAGTGGGCCATGGTCACCGGCGTGCCGGCTTCGGCGGCGAGGAAGGCGGCGCTGAGCGCGATGTTGTGGATATTGCCGCCGGCCACGTTGAGGCGTGCCAGCTTGGCGGGGTCGAGCTCGCCCAGCGGTGTGTCGGCGGGGAAGATGCTGCGCCAGATCGCCTCACGCTGTGTGGCGTCCGGGAACGGAAAGTGCACCACGAAGCGCAGGCGGCGCTGGAAGGCGCTGTCGAGGGCGGCCTTGTGGTTGGTGGTGAGGATGGCCAGGCCCCGATAGGCCTCCATGCGCTGGAGCAGGTAGCTCACCTCGATGTTGGCGTAACGGTCGTGACTGTCCTTGACTTCGCTGCGCTTGCCGAACAGCGCATCGGCCTCGTCGAACAGCAGGAGGGCGCCGATGTCCTCCGCCCCGTCGAAGACCTTGCGCAGGTTTTTTTCCGTCTCGCCGATATACTTGCTGACCACGGCGGACAGGTCGATGCGGTAGAGCGCCAGGCCAAGCGTATTGGCCAGCACCTCGGCGGCGAGCGTCTTGCCGGTGCCGCTCTCACCGGTGAACAGCGTGGCGATGCCGAGCCCGCGTGCGCTCTTGCCGGCGAACCCCCAATCGTGATGCACGGTGATGCGGTGGCGCGCGTGCACGGCGATCTGTTCCAGGCTGCGGCGCTGGGCGTCGGGCAGCACGAGGTCGTCCCAGGTGGCGCGCACGTCGATGGGCTGGGCCAGTTCGCCCAGCCCGCCCCCCTCGCCACGGCACAGCCGGTACAGGGTGGCGCGGTCGCCGGCGCTATCCTCGCCGTCGAGCTGCGCCGCGGCGTGGGCGATGCGACAGGCGCTGAGTCGGTACTGGCTAGCGAGGCCGTCGAGGGTGTCGTTCAGCGGTCCCGCTCTCTCACCCAGGGCGGTGTGCCACAGCCGGCGCTGCTCCGGCGCCTCGGCCTTGTCGACCGCGAAGTGCAAACAGTCGCCGTCCACCCCTGGCGCCTGGCGACCGGCGACGATGACCAGGCCGTCCACCTGTTCGGCGAAGCGCCCCAGGCCGGCGTCGGCATCGCTCTGGAGGATCAGCAGGCCGCTGCCGAGCAGGGCGGCTTCGCGCTGCCACAACGCGGCGAGTCGGGCCTGCTCATGCACCGCTGCGGGGATGTCGGCGGCGTGCAATTGAAACAGCGAGACGCCGAGGGTCTCGGCCAGGGTGGCGGCGACATCGCGTTGACCGCCCTCATCGTCGCCCGTGAGCATGACCACCGGCAGCCGGCCGCGGTGTGCGTGCAGTCGGGTCGCGGCATCGGTGGCGATGGTGCGATGGGTGGCGACCATGAGGCCGGCCGGCGGCACGGCGGTGAACATCGGGTGCAGGCGATGATCGAGATAGTTCAGCCCAGCGATGAAATGCAGCACGCGCTCGTCGAGCGTCAAGCGGCCAGTGGTGAGGCCGGCTCTGTCGTCGACCTCGATCAGCCGCCAGCGGCGTAGCGCCTCGACGGGTGCGATGGCGCTCCAGTGTGCTTCGGGCAAGGCAGCGAGGGCGAGGCCGAAGGTGGCCCAGGGGCATTGCGGCCGGCCCAGGGCCTCGCCACACAGGGCGGCGAGTCGGGCATCCATCTCCACCCCCGCGGCGAGCAGCAGCACATCGCGCTCGAAATCGCTGAGCTCGAACAGCCGAGCGAGCGTGTCGATGGCCGCCGGCGCCGGCATGCGCTGGCGCAGTGTCTCGACCTGCGCCTGTGCCGGTGCCACCTCACAAGCACTCAGCAATGCGCGTAGGCGCGCAAACTCGGCCACCAGCAATTGCTGATTGGCAACGGTCCAGTCGCGATCGAAAGGCGCGTTCATGTGATCGTGACCCGGTGATCGAAGAAGGTCGGCGGGGAGGTGCTGCGATCCACCACCGGACTGTCGATGCCGTCGATGCGCAGGCGCGCGAGCGGGGTGCCGGCGGCGGCGTTTTCCACAATGAACTCGAGCGTGGCGGTGGGGGCCACGAAGCTCTCGGGCAGGATCTCCTGTTGTCCCAGCAGCAGCGAGACCATCTGGCCGGGACGCAGGGTGGGCGTGAAGTCGATGGTGATATGGGCGTCGCCACCGCCGTCACGCGCCACCGCCTGCGGCAGGTTGGTGATATGGGGGGCGACGATGCAGGCCAGGCGGTTGGTCTGCCGTGCCTCGACCTCGCCGGGACGCACCAGACGAGCCGTGACGTCGTAGACCCCGACCGGGAAATCGTCCGCTCGCGCGGCAGGGATGACGAAGTCCAGGTGCCCGGCTGCGCTCGGGCCGCTGGCGGGCAGTGACGCTTCGACACTCGCGCGCTCGTTGCGCAGGACCACCTCGCGCGAGCCGCCATCGAGATGGTGCCCTTCGAGGGTGATCGTTTCTCCCAGCCGCACCACGGGCTGGTTGTCGGCGGGGACGACGGCGTCGATCATCGGCAGCGGCGGGACCAGGCTCGGGGTCACCACCACGCCGCGCTCGCGGCCCGACACCGGGTCGATCTCGCCGCGCGTGAGGACCGGCAGGGTGGGGCGTGTGGGTCGGCTCGCCGCGATCAGCACCACCGACACCTGGTAGGCCGCGGTGGGGCGATAGTTGGACTGGGTGGCAGTCCACAGCTTGGACATCTCCTCTGAATTGAGGAACTGCGGGGTGATGCGCAACTGCTCCACCTGGTCGGCCAGGCCGCAGTCGGCCAGGGCCCGCAACGCCGGCGGCAGGTCCAGCCCCACATCGGGCGAAGGCGTGAGCGCGGTGCGGATCATGGCGCGCGTGATCACCGGAAACTCGTGCATCAGTTGCATGGCGTAGCCGAGCAGGATCTCCGCGTGCAGGTCGCCGCCGCTGTAGGCGGAGATCAGGTAATGCAGGTCGAGGGCCAGCGGCGGGTTGGTGAGCCGCTGACGACCGGCGGCGTCGTGGGCGGGCAGGTCTTCGTTGCGCCAGCCGGTGTTGGGGGTGACCTGATAGAGGAACAGATTGAGCTGGCTCGCTTCCGTGCCGTCGACGGGAACGACGCGGTCGGGGGGCAGCACGCTGACCGTGACGGTGCTGCCGAGTACGCCGCTGACGTTGTGGTTGACCAACCCGTCGTTGAGGCGATCGCGCAGCACGGCAGTGACGCCGGCGATGGCCAGGGCATTGCTCATGATCGGCTCCCCCGGCGGCTGGCCAGATACTCATCCAGTGACATGGGGGACGGCCCGCGCTTCGAGGGACGCTTGGTCGGAGCCGGCTCCTGTACCGCCGTCACCTCGATGCGCCCGATATGCACATGCACCTCGGCCGCGCTGTCGGCGGCTAGCGAGGGTGTGGCCGCGGCGGTCGAACGCGGGGTGAGCGGCCGGTCGACAAGCGGCGGCAGCAGGGCCTCGGGTGGTGCTTGCCGCTCAGGCTCGGGCGGGTACGGCGTGTCGCGTGTCGATGCCGCCGCGACATCCGGTGCCTTTGAGGTCGGCATTTCCGCCGCCTCGCGCCGGTGCGCGACGCTGGCCGGTTCGATGCGTGCGTCCCATGCATCGGGCGTTTCTTCCGGTCCTGGCGGCGTGGCCTGCGCCGCAATGGGCGCAGCATCCGAGGGTGCCGGCGTCGTCCGGACAGTTGTCGGCGTCTCAGTATCGGCCGGTGTCGGGTCGCTTACGTCGCCTCTCGGGGCTTCCCCGATCAGTGGGGGTGGCGGGGGGGCGATCGGCGCAGACGTATCGGCGGTGGTCGATGCCGTCATGGGCGCGGGAGTGGCATCGGCAGGGTGCGGCGTATCCGTCCCGCGTGGCGCCGGCGTCGTCAGAGGGCTCGACGCTTCCTCGGACAACGGGTCGGGAGCGGCATGGTAAGGCAGGCGTGCCGGGGCGTGGACCCGGGCTGGGGCCTGGCCGGTGGCTTGCCGGGCGAGGCGCCGCAACAGGCCACTCATGACTGCACCCTTGCCAGATAGGCGGCACGGCGGGTCTCGCTCAGCGCGAGAATGGCGGGCTCGGTCCAGCCGTAGGCTTGCGCCAGGGCATGGATGTCGTCGAGCAGATGCCGGGCCCGGCTGTCGATCTCTTCCCACAGGTAGCTGGCGATATCGAAGCGCGCGTTGTCGTCGTGACCGCAGGCCGGACAGTGAATGGCAAGCGACAGGTCGGCCCAGGGATCGAATTCGTCCATGGCGGCATCGACGGCCTCGAGCAGTTCGCTGAAGGCCGGCTCGTGCCGTGGCAGCGCGTCGGCCGCCAAGGCGCACTCACACAGCAGTTGCCGCGCGGCCGCCTGCTCGTCATCGAACGTCACCAGCCGTGCCAGATGGCGACTGGTGGGACGCTGAAAGCGATGCTCCCCGATCTCGATCGTGTCCGTGTCGTTGGCGGATGCCGGCGGCCATTGGCTCGGATCGAGCACGAATTCCAGCCTTTCGCCGCACGCCGGGCAGTCGGCCCATGCCACCAGCCGCGTGCCGAAGCACGCCTGGCGCCAGCGCAGCAGGGCCGCATTGCGCGCCCCGAGCGGAGCATCGGCGAGCCGCCGGGATGGGATGTCCGGTTCGGCTAGTGCGTAGAGCAGCAACGCGCGGTCGATGGGATGGCGCCGTTGGCCGTTCTCCCAGACGGACAGGACACGCTGCGCAGTCAGGGCAACCATGGTCATCAGGCCGGTTCGGTGAAGCTGGGTTCGGTCGGTTCGGTGACGTCGTAGTCGCGCTCCCAGCCCTCGTTCTCGAGCTTGAGGGTCTGGATGGCGACGGCATTGGCGTTGGCGTCGAGATCGGGCAGGGCCTGGTATTCCGATACCCAGCAGCGGTATACCTTGTAGGCGAGCGCAAGCTGGCCGGCCTCGTTGTAGACCTCGATGATGATGTCCTTGCGGAAATCCTGCAGCGAGACTTCCGCACCCAGCCCCGAGCCGAAGTTCCACACCTTGTTGGCCCATTGCTCGAATTCGACGTCATGGGTGACGCCGCGCTCCAGCGTGATGGCCTCGTACTTGGTACGGCCGGGGGACTTGCGCGAGGTGGACGGGTCGCCGCCTTCGCGATGCTCGACCAGCTCGGTGCTGCGCTTGAGTGCACCGACCTTGCTGACGCCCGCCACGTAGCGGCCATCCCATTTCACGCGAAACTTGAAGTTCTTGTATGGATCGAAGCGCTGTGCATTGACGCTGAACTGTGCCATGGGAGTGTCTCCTTACACCTCGACCTGACCGGCCATTTGCTGGATCTTGATGACCACGAACTCGGCGGGCTTGAGTGGCGCGAAGCCGACGAGAATGTTCACGATGCCGCGGTCGATGTCGTTCTGGGTGGTGGTCTCGCTGTCGCACTTGACGAAGTAGGCGTTACGCGGGGTCGTGCCCTGGAAGGCGCCCTGGCGGAACAGGTTCTGCATGAAGGCGCCGATATTGAGGCGAATCTGCGCCCATAGCGGCTCGTCGTTGGGCTCGAACACCACCCATTGCGTGCCGCGGAACAGGCTTTCTTCGATGAACAGCGCCAGCCGGCGCACCGGGATGTATTTCCATTCCGAGGCCAGCAGGTCGGCCCCGGCGAGGGTACGCGAGCCCCATACCAGATGACCGGCGACGGGGAAGCTGCGCAGGCAATTGAGGCCGACCGGGTTGAGCACACCGTTCTGGCGGTCGGTCATGGTGTAGGTGAACCCCTGGATGCCGGAGAAGGAGGCGGCCAGCCCCGCCGGCGCCTTCCACACCCCGCGCTGCCCATCGGTGCGGGCGATGATGCCAGCCACCGCGCCACAGGGTGCGAAATCGGCGAGCCGGTTCTCGCGTAGCGGGTCGGGCATGCGCAGGCGCGGGAAATACACCATGGCGTTGATCGCATCGTCGTTGCCGATGGTGGCGCGCAAGCCATTGACGCCGGTTTCCGCATCGCCGATTGCGGTGTCGGGGTTGGCGGTCCACGCCGCCGGGGCGTCGACGATCAGCACCGCGCGCCGCTCCTGGCAGTAGCTCGCCGCCGCCGCCCAGGTGGCGTCAAGCAGGTCGGTGGTGGGAGTGAGCGGCGGTATGCACAGCAGGTTGAACAGATCGGCCGCCTCGAGGGCGAACAGCCCGGTGCGGGCATCGCGGTCACCGGTGATCTGGGCGTCGGCGATATCGCTGCCGTTGCTGCCGAGGGTGCCATTGGTGGTGGCCGTGCCGTCGGGGTTCGCCACGGCGATGGTGCCATCGGTCGGGCTCTCGTCGGTCGGGGCCGAGGTGCGCACACTGACCAGCGCCGATTGCTCGTTGAGGATGGTATCGACGAAGCGCGGACTCAGTGGGTCGACCGAGACATTGCGGAACTGCTCGGAACCGACCACCGTGGTGCCACCCGGGCGGTCCAGTTCCTCGATGAGCAGATTGAACAGCAGGTCATCGCCGGTATCGCGGGTCTCGTGATCGACCGTCGCGCGCAGTGCACTCCCCCATACGCCGGGGCTGGCCGCTTCCAGCACCAGATTGCTCGAATCGGTCGGCAGTGTGACGGTGGCCGTACTTGCGGCGATATCGCCATTGAATACCCGCACGATCAATGCATCGCTGCCGCCATGTTGAAAAAACTGGTTGACGGCATGACTCATCGTACTGGGTTGCCATAAACCACCGAAGAGGCGCGAATACTCGGCGAAACTCTGCACTCGCACCGTAGTGTTGACCGGGCCGCGCAGCGCGCGGCCGACAAAGGCGGTGATGGAAGTGGAAACCCCGGTGATGGTTCGAACTCCGCTAGGGATTTCTTCAATATAAACGCCAGGGTACGTCAAAGAAGATGGCATAGCGCGGTTCCTCTTTCGGGAAGTTGACGGCGCTATTCACACACAACTATCCCTCGCGCCGTAGTTCAAAAACACGGGGTCACTCATACATTATGTGGTGCATGATTCAACTTAGTCAGGAGAGCAGAGTAATTCCAGAAAACATTTGCTGAAGATATCTTTTAATAGTCGATATTGAATGGTTAACAAAATTTAAAGTAGGCAATTATTGATAAGAATAAATTAAACCAATAGCGGATGTTGAAATCACAAGGCATGGCGAGTCTTTCCGCCTGGCCTGCAGGATCGTGGGGGCAAGCACCATCACGGCGCGCTGCAACTGGCGCCGAAGCGGTAGCAGCTGAAGCAGCGATGGTGACGCAGCATCATACGGGTCTCGAGGCTCTCGCGCAGGCTGCTGGTGGCGCCATAGTCCGGGTCGTCGTCGACCAGGGTGCAGGCGTAGACCCGCACCCGGCCGTTCTGCTTGACCAGCATGCGGCTATAGCTGCACATGAAGTGCGCCCGGCTCTCGGCGGTGGGGTATTTCTCCATACAGGTCCGGGTGATTTCCGGCGTCTCGTCTTCCGAGCCCGGTGGACCGAAGTCGGGAAAGGCGGTGAAGGCCAGGTCCTCGGGAATGCCTTCGGTCCGGAAGATGCGCCGAAACGCGTCCTCGACGGCCTCGCCGTCCTCGTCCGGGTCCATCTGCCGCGCAATGGAGACCTCGAAGCCGTTGTCGTGCAACCAGCGGATGCCCTCCAGCGCCTTGGCGAAGCTGCCCTCGCCGCGGTCCCTATCGTGGCGCGCCGCATCCGGGTGATCCAGGCTGACACGAAAGCGGATCGGGTAAGGCTGTTCCTTGAGCGGCAGCAACTGGTGGGTGCGACGCAGCAGTGGGTCGGTGCCGTTGGTCAGCACGAAGCATGGGCGGCGCGTGCTGGCGTAGGCGAGGATATCGATGAAACCCCTGATGACGAAGGGTTCACCGCCGGTGAAGGAGAACTGTTCGACGCCGAGGTCCACGGCCTTGTCGAAATACGCCCGCAGATCGTCGAGCTTCATGGCGTTGAGGCGGTCATCCCCCGGTCGCGAGCCTTCCAGGCAGAACGGGCAGGCCAGGTTGCAGGCCGTGCCGGTGTGAATCCACAGTTCCTTCAGACGCTGAAAGTCCACGTAACCGCGTGGCTCGCCCGTCGAAGTGTGCGTCCAGGGCCCGCGGGGGGAGACGTTCTGCGTCAGATCGGTAACGGGGATCTGCTGTGGCATCGAAGTCATCTAGGGGGTCCATGTTGGCCGGTGAATCATGGGGGCGTCATGGTTTTCGTCGCACCATGTCCCGCTACCTTACAGTGACAGGTATCAAGCCGAAGGGTGCCATGCATGCCATCAAGGCGCTGGCCCCGCGGCACCAAGGAAGTGCTCCTGCCAGTAGGAGATATCCAGTGGCACGCTGACCACCTCGCGGCCTCGGCCAGGGGCGTGAATCATCTGTCGGTTGCCTTGGTAGATGCCCACGTGGGTGGCCTTGCTGCGCGAACCGAAGAACAGCAGGTCGCCGGGACGGGCCTCGTCGACACTCGGCAATTCACGGAACTGCTGCGCGGCGGTACGTGGCACAGGAATGCCCGCGGCGCGATAAGTCATTTCCACCAGCCCCGAACAGTCCAGACCCTGCGAGGTATTGCCGCCGAAGCGGTACGGCGTGCCCAGCGCCTGCTTGGCATTGGCCAGGATCAGGGCGCGCTCGATGGAAAGGTTGGTGGAGGCATCCGTCGTATCGTGGGTGGCAATGCCCCGGCTGGCGCAACCCGAGATCGCTACGGCCAGCAACAGGCCGACGAGCCACAGGCGCATGCTGAAGAGCGATGTTCGCGTCCAGAGCAATCGCATCGGCGGTTCGTCAGGCCAGTTTGCGAGAGTGGGCCGCCGGTGTGGCCGGTTGGGCGCGAAGGTGCAGATGTACGGCACAGGCGACTCGCAGCATGGAAGCCAGGTTGGGTACCACCCCCCTGTCCTCGATGACCTCGGCATGCAGCTGACTGATGAATTGCGCCGCCGACATGCCCTGCTCCGAGGCCAGGGTTTCGAGAATCTCCCAGAACTCGTTTTCCAGGCGCACGCTGGTTACGCAGCCCTGCAGGCGTACGGAACGGGTGGTGCTGTCATAGCGCTGGGGATCGGTGGAGGCATAGACACGACACATGACGTTATCCCTCGGTATGGTGATCGCCTCTTCTACATTAGCGCTATCCCGCGGCACTGACCATGCGCTTGTACTGCCTTTCTCCCACGGCTTTCCCACTACGGCCTCTCGTCCGCTCATGTTCCGTCAGACCTTGGTCTACGTAGTAACCCGTTGTTACCCGGCTCGCTGTCCCGCGGCCTAGTCTCGGAGAGGAAGCCGGTCGCGGCTTCCGCAGACAATCACAACAAGACCCGGGACCAGGCCTGCAACAGGCCCGTATCTCATGTCAGCCCGTGATAGGGGAGACACGCCATGCTATCCACATCTCTTTCGCGCCGCGTCTTTCTCAAGGCCAGCGGCGGCGCCATCGTCGGCACCCTGGCCTTTGCCAGCGGCCCCATCGCCCTGCTGGCGCCCTCGCGCAGTTGGGCCTTGTCGCTCGATACCCTGAGTTCCCGCGAGGGGACCATGCTGCTCGGGATCGCCAAGCAGATATTCCCCCACCCCGGCCTGGAGGATGCCGTCTATGCCCTGGTGGCCAAGGATCTCGACCGACAAGCGAGCGACGAGGGTATCCGTGAGCTGTTGCAGTCCGGCATCGCCGATCTGGACGCCACCGCCGATGGCGACTGGCTGGCGCTTCCCGACGAGGGACGTTTCGCCCTACTGGAGGCGCAGGCGGGCTCGCCGTTCTTCGAACAGATCCGATCCAGTGCCATCGTCTCGCTCTACGACAATCCCCTGGCCTATGCCCACTTCGGCTATCAGGGTGCCGAAGGGGATAGCGGTTATCTGACCAAGGGCTTCAACGATCTGACCTGGCTGCCCGATCCCCCGCAGCCGGATGGCGGCTATCTGCCGGGCGAGAGTGCCTGAATCTTCGGGTTCCGATGCCATTCAAGAACAACGAGAGGAGCAGCCATCATGGCCATGACCGACAACCAGAAGACTTTCGGCCACAACGATGACAGCGTGGCGGTGATCATCGGCTCCGGTGCCGGCGGCGGCACCCTGGCCAACGAGCTCGCCCAGCAGGGCATCGATGTGGTGGTGCTGGAGGCCGGCCCCCTGCACACCCGTAGCGACTTTCAGGCCGACGAGTGGGCCTCGTTCAGCCAGCTTTCGTGGCTGGACAAGCGCACCACCTCCGGCAGCTTCCGGCTGGCCAGGGACTTTCCCGGCCTGCCGGCCTGGATCGTCAAGTCGGTGGGCGGCACCACGGTACATTGGGCCGGCGCCAGCCTGCGTTTCCAGCCCCACGAGTTCCGCGCCCTCAGCGAGTACGGCGCGGTGGAAGACGCCAATCTGCTCGATTGGCCACTGACCTACGACGATCTGGCGCCCTACTACGACAACGCCGAAAACCGCATGGGCGTGACCCGCACCCACGACATCAAGGGCTTGCCGGGCAACAACAACTTCAAGGTGATGTACGCCGGGGCGCAGAAGCTGGGCTATTCGTGCAATACCGGCCACATGGCCATCAACAGCGATACCCGTGACGGCCGACCCGCCTGTCAGCAGCGCGGTTTCTGCTTCCAGGGCTGCAAGGTGGGAGCCAAATGGTCGACGCTCTACACCGAGCTGCCCGCCGCCATCGCCACTGGCCACATGGAACTGCGCCCGCAGTCGCAGGTGCTGCAGATCGAGCACGACGACAGCGGCAAGGTAACCGCCGTGGTCTACGTCGATGCCGAAGGCAACCGGCAGCGGCAGAAGGCGCGCCTGGTAGCGGTGGCCGGCAACTCGATCGAAACGCCGCGGCTGCTGCTCAACTCCGCGACTTCGCGATTCCCGGACGGGCTGGCCAACGGCTCGGGGCTGGTGGGACGCCACTACATGCGCCACATGACCGGCTCGGTGTACGCCACCTTCGACGAGCCGGTGCACATGTACCGCGGCACCACCATGGCGGGGATCGTCTCCGACGAGTCGCATCACGATCCCTCGCGCGGCTTCGTCGGCGGCTACGAGATGGAAACCCTCTCGCTGGGACTGCCGTTCATGGCCGCCTTCCTCGACCCTGGGGCCTGGGGCAAGCGCTTCGCCGGCGCGCTGGACCAGTACGATCACATGGCCGGCATGTGGCTGGTCGGCGAGGACATGCCGCGCGCGACCAACCGCATCACCCTCAACGGCGAGGTCAAGGACCAGCACGGCCTGCCGGTGGCCAATGTCCACTACGACGACCATCCCAACGACGTCGCCATGAGCGAGCACGCCTATCGTCGAGGGGCCGAGCTGTACCGGGCGGTGGGCGCCAGGGACGTCTACGAGGTGCCGCCCTATCCCTCGACCCACAACCTGGGCACCTGCCGCATGAGCGCGCGGCCCGAGGATGGGGTGTGCGACGCCTACGGCCGCAGCCACGAGATCCCCAACCTGTTCATCTCCGACGGCAGCCAGTTCACCACCTCGGCAGCGGAGAATCCCACGCTGACCATCGTCGCACTGGCGATTCGTCAGGCCGAGCATATCGGCATGCTGATGAGTGAGGGGGCCGTGTAGCGAAACCGACGGCCGGGGTGGCAATGCCCCCCGGTCGTCCCCATACACTATTGACAGGATTGAACCGGTAACAAGGAGACCACGATGAGTTTTCAAGGCGAGCAGTATCCCGGCGTCCAGGAACCGACTGCCGAGTCCCACGGCTTTCGGCTCAATCACACCATGCTGCGGGTCAAGGATCCGGAGAAGTCGCTGGCCTTCTACAGCCGGGTGTTCGGCATGCGCGTGATGCGCCGCCTGGACTTCGAGGAGATGCGCTTCTCGCTGTACTTCCTGGCCAAGCTGGAGGATGACGATCAGGTGCCGGAAGACGGGGGCGAGCGCACCGTGTGGACCTTCAGCCAGAAGGGGCTGCTCGAGCTCACCCACAACTGGGGTACCGAGGCCCAGGATGACTTCGCCTATCACGACGGCAACGCCGAGCCCCAGGGCTTCGGCCACATCTGCTTCTCGGTACCCGATCTGGATGCCGCCGTGGCCTGGTTCGACGCCAACCAGGTCGAATTCATCAAGCGCCCCGATCAGGGCAAGATGAAGGACGTGGTGTTTATCAAGGACGTCGACGGTTACTGGATCGAGGTCGTGGAAGCGGCACGCTTGGCCACGCTGGGCAGGTAACGGGGAGCCACGGACTGGCCTGCCGGATCAGCGCGGGTTCAGGCACTGGATACTACCGAGTCGCCGAAAACCTGACGCATCAGTGAACCGTGGGGCATGACAGCCGTCTCATCACTGATGATTGATACGGGTTGCCCGATCGCATTCGCTCGGGCATCAATCGATGGTTCCCACACAGGACGACTATTCATGGATCGTAGAAGCCTGTTGAAGAGCTCTCTGGCCCTGGCCGCCTGGACCGGCCTGCCTTCGGCGTCGCTATTCGCGGCGGCCAATGCAGCCAACGCGGGCACCGGCATCAGCGATGGTGAGGCACAGTTTTTCGATTTCAACAAGTTACAGCAGATGGCCCGTGAGTTGGCAACCGAGTCCTATGCCCGCAACGTGGTGACGTTACCCCCCACGCTGGCCGATTTGAGCCCGCAGCAATACAACGAGATCGGCTACGATGCCGAGCATTCGTTGTGGCGCAAGCTCGATGGCCAGCTCGATGTGCAGTTCTTCCATGTCGGCATGGGGTTCGATCTGGCGGTGCGCATGTACTCGCTGAATCCCGAGACGCAACAGGCCAGGGAGATCCACTTCCATCCCGAGCTCTTCAATTACCAGCGGAGCGGTGTCGACGTATCGCAGTTGCAGGGCGATCTGGGCTTCGCCGGGTTTCGTGTGTTCAAGGCGCCTTCGCTGACCGAGCGGGACATCGTCTCCTTTCTTGGCGCGAGCTATTTCCGTGCCGTCACCGATACCTACCAATATGGCCTGTCGGCGCGCGGCGCGGCGGTCAATGTCTACTTCGATACGCCAGAGGAGTTCCCGGACTTCACGCGCTTCTGGCTGGAGACGCCGAAGCCGGACAGTACCACCTTCACCGCCTATGCGTTGCTCGACTCTCCCAGCCTGACCGGTGCCTATCGCTTCGTCATCCATTGTGAGGACGAGCGCGTGGTGATGGATATCGACAAGCATCTCTTCATGCGCCAGGCGATCACCCAACTCGGCATCGCACCGATGACCAGCATGTTCAGTTGTGGCACCCACCAGCGACGCATGTGCGACACCATTCATCCGCAGATCCACGACTCCGACCGCCTGACGATGTGGCGCGGCAACGGCGAGTGGGTGACTCGGCCGCTCAACAACCCGCCGCGGGTACAGCTCAGCTCCTTCGTCGATCACAACCCCAAAGGCTTCGGGCTGCTCCAGACCGATCGGGACTTCACCCACTACGAAGACGTCGTCGGCTATTATCACAAGCGGCCGAGCCTGTGGGTCGAGCCCAAGGAGGGGTGGGGGGAAGGCGAAATTCAATTGCTGGAGATTCCCACCACGGGTGAAACCACGGACAACATCGTCGCCTTCTGGCATCCGGCACAGCCGATAGAAGCGGGCCAAACGCTGAATTTCAGCTATCGACTCTACTGGAGTGGAGAGCCGCCGGTATCCACCGATCTGGCCACGATCCGCTCCACGCGCAGTGGCATGGGGGGGTTCACCGAGGGGTGGGCACCGGGCGAGTATTATCCTGAGGTGTGGGCGCGGCGCTTCGCGGTGGATTTCGTCGGTGGCGACATCGAGATGCTGTTGGGGCGCAATACCGCTATCCACCCCCGAATCGAAGCCGCCAGAGGTGAGGTGCGTGATGTTCAAATACTGCGGGTCGAGCCCGTCAACGCTTTACGCATCCTGTTCGACTGGTATCCGACCGATGACTCGGTAGAGCCGGTGGACATGCGCATGGTGCTGGAAGGCGATGGCAGGCTTCTCAGCGAGACCTGGCTGTATCAATATTTTCCGCCGCCCCCCGAGGAGCGCACCTACCCGCCGCATCCCGTTCCGCGTCAGGAGGAGTCGGACTAGCCTGTCGAGCGTGACGCTGATTGACTGCGGCCCCCTACACTCGGCGATGCCGTTCGAAGATAGGGGGCCGGTTCCATCAACTGCCCGGCTCGTGGCCATAGCCGAAACGTAGCGCGACCGGCCGGGTGATCTCCTCGATCAGGGCAAGTTCCCGATCGCTGAACTTGGGTCGGTAGTAGGTGGGAGCATGCAGCCCCGCCGCTGCCTCCTTGATCGCTTGCGGCTCGATAGCCAGCTGGCTATGCACATGGACCCGCGACAGGGTCGCCTCGGGCTGGCTGCAGAGATCTTCGTAGCGCACCACCAGACAGGCTTCCCGGAGCGCGTGGTCGGCGTCCAGCAAGTCGGCCACGTGACGGTAGATGGCGGCCCAGTAGTGGGCCCAGCCTTCGACCTCCTGCCCGCTCTCCCAGAGCCCGGTGATCCTGGCCGTCAGTGCATCGTCGCCGACGTTGATCGCGCGTCGATCCAGACCGAACTCGAAGTGACCGACCCGGCGCATGTGTTCCAGGGCGCGCGGCTGACTCGCCTCGCCCGCGGCGAACAGGGCTTGCTGTTTCATCAGCGAGGCGATATGCCACACCGGGTCGCGTATCGCCAGCACGAAGCGCGCCTCGGGATAGAGACGCTGCAGATAGCCCAGCCGCACCAGGTTGTAATTGCCCTTGGCGACATAGCGCTGACGTTGGCGTACGGCCAGCAGCTTGCGAATGTGGTCGTCGTAGAAGCGCTCGAACGCCGGGTGGGATGCTTCTCGGTCGAGAACGGCGCAGCGGCTCGGGTCGTGGATGCGGGGGAAGAATGCCATCCACAGCATCTCCTCGAAGGCCTCGGGGCTTTGCGAGGTGACGGCGATGCCGTCCTTGTGGGCGCGCTCCTGCGCTTCTTCCTGCGAATTCGGCACGAGCGATAGCCAGCGATTCCACCAGTACGGGGTCAGCAGCGGCGGAAAGTCGGCGTAGCGGTGCGTGCCCACTTGCGGATGTTCGGCCAGGCGTTCGAGCAGAATCGTGGTGCCCGAACGCGCCAGTCCTGCCACGTACACCGGTCGATCGACAGTGATCTCGGCGATGGCATCCTGCACGATGCGGGTTTCGAGATTCCCTAGCCGGGTCCAGGCGCGCGGATGGCGGTGTACCCAACCGCCAAGCACGTGCATCCAGGTGGGAACCGTGAAGCCGGGATCGTGCTTTGCCTCGACACGGGAGTCTTGCGATGAGGAAGTCGTCATTCTATGCGCGCCCACCGATAGATAACGAGGGAAACGATCAGCATCACGGGGAAGAAGACCGCAATCCAGGAACGCATCCAGCTCGGCCCTATGGGTAGATAGGAGCGTTCCGGCAGGCTGATCTCGACACGCTCTATGCCGCTATCGCCCGGCAGGTAGCCCAGCGGGTTGGCGATCAGCCAGTTCCACCAGTGGCGTTTCTCGATCACCGGAACCGGCGCCGAGAGGGCGATCTCGACGACCTCGATGTCATGCTCGCGGACCTTGACCCGCGGCTGTTGGTCATCGGCCACCCACTCGGCGTCGAGGTGGCCCGGCGAGGCCATCACGACGGGGGTGTCGCCGGCGGCGGGGTAGTCATGACCGTAAGAGGTGTCCAGCCACACCAGTAGTGCCAGCAAGGGCAATATGGAGACCAGCGTGGAGGGCAGCACCAGGCCGAGATGCCTGAAGGCGGCGACGAACTGCGCGCGAATCAGCGGGCCGGCGTCGGCCAGTTCCCCATCGAAGGCATTCAAGCGCTGGCGGGCGCTCCTCGCCTCCCGCTTGGCGCGGCCGATTTTCTCCTGTGGTGAGAGAAGGCGGTACAATCCCAGCGTGACCGCTCCGCCGATGGCGGCCCAGATGACCAGCCGCAAGACGGCAGGCAATCCCATCGCCATCACGTGGTCCACCGCCGCGAATAACGGGGCGGGTAGATCTAGTATTCCCATGCTTTCCATGCGACCTCCTGACACTCCGTGTGGATGACGCGTGTCCACCCCGGCGGACGGCAGCAGGCCTGCCTCCGCCGGGTACCATTACGCGATCAAGTCCTGGGTGGTCGTGATGTGGAATCCGTGTCGGCCGATGTCTTGGCATCCGCCCCCTGTTGGACCGAAGGCTCGGCATCGGCGCGGTACGCGGTCGGCTGTGATGCGGCTTGGGTCGCCGCCGCCTTGCGTCGACGCATGCGCCTGATAGGCCACATCACGAGGAAAACGACGGCGACACCGACGGCCGCGATGAGACCCCAGAGGGCAGTCAGCAGGCTCAATCCCGCGCCCGGGCCGACATAGGCCTGCGCGGGAAGAGCGAGACCGAGAGTGAGAATCCCCATGGCGAAGGGGGCGGCGAATCGCTTGGTTTGGCGCATCATGTCAATCATCTCCTGATGTGTCGAGAACAGCACGAAAGTCTGCGTCGATGTTTCCGAGAGCGATGCGTTGTCCCGCTGAGACGACGGGAATGAACTGATCCTTGTCCCCCCCGCGAACCGGATTGACGAACTCCCAGACAATTTCACCCTCCCGGGTGACTTCAAACAAGCGCCCGCCATCCGATTCGGTGACCAAGCGATTGCCATTGGGGAGCGTTTCCGCAGAGCTGCGTAACCCACTCTTGAAAGGATGCTCGTCATCTCCCGTATAACTCCAGACAATGGCATTGTTACCTGGGTTCACCTCCAGCACCCGGCTATCGTTCTTTTCCTGGAAGTTGCCATAGTTGTCGAAGAGTGTGAAATTGCCGTTGCGCAGGGCGCGGCCATAGTGTTGGCCCAGCCAGGGACCGTGCCGCGCCCAGGTCATTTCACCGCTCTCGGGATCGATCAGGCCGATCGCTCCCGGGTGGCGAAACGACACCATCACCTGGCCGGGGTTGCCGCGAGCGGGCGCGAAAGCCCGGGTCGTGGCGTCATCGAGAAACTGGACACTGTTGGCATGCAACGGATCGGCGAGAGCAAAGCGGGGTATCGCGTAGACCAGCTCGCGATAAGGCGAATCCAGAAAGGCATGCAGCAACGACGTCTTGCTCAACTCCTCGCCGCTCTCGCCGTCGAGTTCGACCAGATAATCGTTCAGCCAAGGGTCCTCCAGTTGGGGAAAGGTATCGATGCGTTCCTCGGTGAACGCATTGGTCAAGGTGATGATGCGGCCATCCGGGGTGATATCCAGGTCATGGTGGGTATGGGCGTGGTAGCTCCACAGCAACTTCGAGTCGCGATCCAGCTTGACCATGCCATAGCCCCATGGCGTGTCATTGGCGGCGTCGTAGATGGCGATCAGGTCGCCGTTGGGCAGCATCCGCACCTTGTCCCAGAACATCAGGTCGTCCGACTGGGGCTCGGCACCGCGAGGAGACTCCTGCCAGACCTCGCTGTACGGCAGCGACCATTGATGGACGACGTTACCGTCCATATCGATGAGGTTGGCGTAGGTGCCGTCCCCGGACGTGTAGAGGGTCAGTCCCTCGTAGACGGCGTCGGACTCATGGATCGTGACGCCTCGTTCCTCGGTGCGGGCCTTGCGCCATAGGTCCGTCTGGGTATAGGGGTCGACGACCGAGCGCTGTTCGATCAGCGCCTGGGCCGCCTTATAGGCGTCATTGAAGTATGCGTAGGGAAACACCTTGGCCAGGATGGCGAACGCCCCGCCCACGAAAGCGAGGAAGGCCAGTGCCAGGCAGAATACGACCAGGCTAGTACGATCCGAACTGTACATATTTCTGTTCCTTAGAATGCCGAGATTCCTCTTCCGTTGTCCTGCGTGCGCCGCTCTCGATAGGCGCCGGTTGTTATCGTGACTCCAAGCGCTACACGCTTGAACGAGTATTTTACCGACACCGACCACCGCTGCGGAGTTCCCCCGCTTGCAGAATCCCCCTACACCACACCTGCCTCGGCCCGAGGACGAGGCTTCGTGGCGGACCAACGCAAGACGCCACCTCCCGGGATGGGAGGTGGCGTCTGTGGTGATGGCCGCCCTCGTTGGCGCTCAGGCGAAACGGCGGCTGACCGTCAGGGCTCCACTTCCCAGGCCCGCCTGAACCAGCAGCGCGAGGGCCCAGAACACCGGGAACTCCCAGCCGCCGCCGGCGTTGGAGAACATCCAGCCGTTGCCGAGGTGGACGAACGCGGCGCCGAGCAACACCGGGACCAGGGCCAGGCTCACCCAACGGGTATAGACACCGAGGAGCAGGGCGAGGCCGCCACCGACCTCCGCCAGGATGGTCAGATAGGCCAGGACGCCCGGGAAACCGATCGACTCGAAATAGCCCACGGTACCGGGAATGGTGAAGACGAAGACCTTGAGCAGCCCGTGGGCCAGGGTCATGACGCCGAGGGACAGACGCAGCAGGGTAATGGCATAAGCTTGCATGGCAGTTGCCTCTTGGGATTGGACGAATGCCGTCAGCTTATTCGATTCCATGGAGAAGATAATCCATCGAAATGGAAGTCCACCATTTCCAATTCGGATATAGTCGTAGCGCGTCCGAGACATCGCTGTCATGGCTCAATAGCCGGTCATTTCCAGATAGCCGACTCCCGAGTGGCTGCCTTCCACCACCACACCGCCTTCCCAGTAGGGGAAGACGGTGTCCATCCAGCGTGCGGGGTGGCGGGCGGTCACGGTCACGTCGAGCCCGCGGGCCGGCAGGCGCAGACGCCAGCGGGTAGGGAGCCGGCGACCGGCGACCGAACTGTGGGTCACTGGCGTCAGACGCAGATCGTCGTTGCGCAGGGTGCTCTGCTGCCCATCCGCGGTGATCCAGCTACCCGAGACCCAATGCCTCGAGGCCGGGTCGCCGCCTTCCTCGCCGCCACCGCGCAGGCGGAAGGCCATCAGCTTGTCGCCGCTGGTCAGGTGCAGCGAGAACCAGTCCCAGCCGCGCTGGGTGGGGCTCAGCAACTGGCTGCTCCACTCGCGATCCAGCCACGCCTGACCGCTGACCCGGCGAACCTCGCCATCGATCTCGACCTCGCCTGCGACACGCAGGAATGGCTGGCTGTAGTAGTAGGAGCCCTGGCCATCGGCGGCCTTCTGGCTGAAGCCGTCCTCGCCGTGCAGTACCAGCGGCCCCTCGGCGGTGAGTTCGAGGCGGTAGCCGAAAGCGCGGCCGGCGTCGTTTCCCTGCGCCGTCACCTGCAGGTGATCGAAGGCATCGTCGGCAGGCGCCGTCACCCGGCTGGCCAGGCGCCAGTCGTCCAGCCAGGCCAGGAAGGGGGATACCACGACCCCGGCCTGGCCTCGGCCATCCGGCAATGTCATGCCGCGGGCGAAGCGCTCGGCGACGAGGTGCTCGTCTGGGGTCGACAGCGCAGCGTGGGCCATCCACAGTTGGCGGCTGCTCCATGGCGAAGCGTCGTCGGCTTCGCTGTCATCATCGGGCGAGAGCGCCTGGCGGAACAGCGTCCACTGGATGCCCAGCGGGGTTCCATTGCCGTCTTCGAGGTTGGCGGTCAGGTACCACCACTCGATGCGGTAATCGGGATGGGCCCCGTGATCGGCAGGGAAGCGCAGTGTCGCCCCGGGACGCGCCTGGGCATATCCCTCGGTCGCTTCGCCCAACCCGGCGAAGCTCTCGATCGGTGACTCGCCGCCACGCTGCAGCGCCAGTATCAGCCCCAGCAACGCGACCAGGCTCAGGGCGAGCCAGGTGCGGGGGCGCTTGAGCAGGCTAGCATCTGGCCACCTCATACGCTCTCGAACTCCATCAGCAGCGTGCGAGGCGGTGTGCGCCATAATCGCCAGGCGGGGAGCAGTGCCGCCAGGATGGCGACGAGCAGTGCCAGGCCTAGCGTCGTGACGATCTGCAGGGGGAAGATGTGCAACGGCAGGCGCCAACCGAAGGCCGCCACATTGATCACCGTCACCAGGCACCAGGTCAAGGCCAGGCCCAGAGGCACCGCCAGGGCGGCGGTGGCGAGCGCCGCCCCGCCAAGCTGCGCGATGCTCACGCCGACCAAGGGGCCGCGTGCCACGCCCAGCGCCCACAACGGCGCGAGTTGGCCGCGACGCTGGCGTGTCTGGGCCAGCAGGCTCGATAGCAGGGCCAGCGCCGCCACCCCCAGCGTCAGCGTGTTCAAGGCCTGGGTGATGGCGAAGGTACGCTCGAAGATCTCGGTCGACCGCTGCTTGAGTTCACGCTGGTCGATCAGGCTGTCGCCGCCGATGCCAAGGTCCTGGCGCAGATCACCTTGCAGGGCCGCGACATCGTCCGCCGATGTCTCGCGGTCGAGCACGATGCCGAGCGAATCGGGCGACGTCTGGAAACGTTCGCTCAGGTGTGGCGTGGTCAGCATCACCTCGCCGCGGGGATTGCCGTAGTCGGGATAGACTGCCGCGACGCGCAACTCCAGCGGCCCCGAGGGGCTGGACAGATGCAGCCGCTGGCCCGGCGCCAGGCCGGTGGCCAGGGCGAGCTGCTCGTTGATCATCGCCGCACCCCGGGCGAAGGCCCGCCAGGCCGTTGTCTCGCCCTCGAGGCTGGTCAGCAGGGGCCAACGTTCGGTCAGCGCTGGATGCGGCGTGACACCATAGACGTTCACCGACAGGGGCGCTTGGGCCCGCATGCCTTCACCGTCGAGCAGCGTGGCCTCGGCGCGTGCCCTGGGCAACAGGGCGGCGATCTCGGGGCGCGCCTCGAGCCAAGCGACGGTGGCCGCGTATTGCGTTGCGGGTGGGCGCAGGTAGAGGTCGGCGACCAGGCGTTGATCCAGCCACTCGAGAAAGGTGAGACGAAACCCGCCGACCATGCTGTTTACCCCCTGGCTGGCCGACAGCGCCAGGAGAAGCGCCATCATCGCCACCGCGAGCCGCGGCAACTGCAGGCTCAGGTCGGCCAGCGCCCACTGTGCCAGTGGCCGCCGGTGCAGCAGCCGGCCAACGAGCGCCAGCGACATGGCCAGCAGCGGCGGCAGCCACAAGGCGCTGCCCAGCAGTCCCGCGGCGATCATCAGGAAGCCGGGGGTCAGTCCCTCGGCCGGCGGCCGGTGCTCGAGCCACACCAGCAGGCCCAATGCGACTCCCCACAGCAGGCTGCCGATCACCGCCATGCCGGTGAGCTGGCGAAGGAACTGTCCGCGCCAGGCCTGGGCCTGGCCGAGGCCCAGTACCTCCAGGCGTGCGGCCCGCCACAGCGTGCCCAGCCCCGCGGTCAGCAGGCCGCCCAGGGTGACCGCCAGCCCGCCCAGCCAGTAGTGCCAGGGCAGCACCAGTTCACCGCCCAGGCGTTCGCCGTACAACGCCTGCAGGCTGGCGGCGACGTCGGGCAGCAGCCACTGCGCCAGCCACACGCCGCTGGCGATGCCGAGTGCCGCGCCCACCAGGCCCAGCATCAGTAGTTCGCTCAGCAGCAAGGCCACCAGTGCCCGGCCCGAGACCCCCAGGGCGCGCAGGGTGCGCAGCAGCCCCAGGCGCTGTTCGAGGGTCAGGCTCAGCGCGGCATGCACGATGAACAGCCCCACCACCAGTGCCAGCAGCCCCATGGCGGTGAGGTTGAGATGGAAGCTGTCGGTCAACTGGCCCGGTGCCGCCAGGTTCTCGGCGGTGCTGCGGACCAGGTGCGGGGGCAGGTCGAGCGGTTCGTCCGGGGCAATCAGCAGATGGCTCAAGCCACTGCGCTCGAGCAGGTCGAGGGCGGCGGCGATATCCATGACCGCTACTCCCGGCGGCAGTCCCGGGGCCAGCTCCACGGGCGGCAGCTCTTTGCCTCTCCCCCCTAAACCCCCCCGCTGGGGGGACTTCCGGCCATCGGCCAGCGTCAGGGTGGCATCGTCGCCCACCGTCAGGGTTGCCAGCGTATCGGGGGCCAGGCGGGTGCGGTAGGGCGGCTGCAGAAAGTCGGGCAGCGTCGCCATGCCGCCGGCGGTTCTCAGGCCGCTGCCTTCCGGCAAGGTCAGCGGATCGATCCCCATCACTTCCAGGCGGCTGCCGTCGGCAAGCTCCAGTTCGCCGGTCACCAGCGGCGAAACCGGCGCCCCCGCCAGGCGCAGGGCCAGATACTCGTCGAGCGACAGCGGCTGGCCATCGCGGCGCTCGATACGGTCCAGGTTGGCACTGAACAGCGCCTCGGCGCGCGCATAGCTGTCCCGCGCCGAGGCATTGATCGCCTGCACGCCGCTCCACAGCGCGCTGGCCACCCACAGGCCCATCAGCAACATGGCAAGCTGGCCGGGATGGCGGCGATAGTGCGACAGCAGGGTCGTGAAGGCGGCCCACTGCGCGGCGGCGCTGGCGGGGTTCACGGCGGGGGCTCCGACAGCCGGCCATGCGAGAGCCGCAGGCAGCGGTCGAGCGGTGCCGCCACGCGGGGGCTGTGGGTCACCATCAGCAGTGCGCAACCGCTGTCCTTGACCAGCGCCAGCAGCAGGGCCAGCACCTCGTCGGCGCTGCTTTCGTCGAGGTTGCCGGTCGGTTCGTCGGCCAGCAGCAACGCCGGGCGCACCGCCAGGGCACGGCCGATGGCCAGGCGCTGCTGTTGACCACCGGAGAGCTGTTCGGGGTAGCGATCGGCCATCTCGGCGAGTCCCAGGCGCGCGAGCAGCTCATGGCTCCAGCTGCTATCCTCGCGCCCGGCGAGGCGCGCCTGCAGGCGCAGGTTGTCGGCCACGTTCAGGCTCGGCACCAGATGGAACTGCTGGAACACCAGCCCCAGCCGGTGCCGGCGCAGTGCCGCGCGGCGGGGCTCGGGGAGTTCCGACAACGCCTGCTCGGCCAGGCGGATCTCCCCGCTGTCGGGGGTATCCAGGCCGGCGGCCAGATGCAGCAGGGTCGACTTGCCGCTACCCGATTCGCCCATCAGGGCCAGGCTCTCGCCGGCGGCGAGGCGCAAGTCGATCCCGGCGAGTACCGGCAAGCGGCCTTGCGGCGTGGGGTAGGACTTGCGGACCTGATGCAGTTCGAGCATGGCGGCTCCTGGCGGACAGCATTGATGCCATGAATCGTCCCATAAAAAAGGCGCCACCCGAAGGCGACGCCCAGTCCAGCCAAAAGAGAAAGACGATCAGTGACTATGGCCATGATCGTCGTCGTGCCCATGATCATCATGGTCGTCGTGGCCATGTTCCCGGTCAGCGTCATGACCGGGCTCGGCCAGGGCGGCATGCAGCACCTCGGCGTTATGATGCATCATGCCCCGATAGGTGCTTGCCTCGCCGTCACTGGCCAGGGCATCGGCGTACAGGGTGCCGGCGACCGGTAGCCCGGTTTCCTCGGCGAGCTGGTCGATGGTGGCGGGGTTGGTCATGCTCTCGTGGAACAGGGCCTGGATATCCTGGTCGCGAATCACATCGATCAATTGCGCCATGTCGGAAGCCGAGGGGTCGACTTCGGTGGAAAGCCCGGCCGGCGACAGGAAGCGCACACCGTAGGCGTTGGAAAAGTAGCCGAAGGAATCATGTCCGGTCACCACGCTGCTGGCGGCGGGAATCTCGCCGAGCAGCTCACGGATTTCCGCATCGGTGGTCTCCAACTCCTTGATATACCGTTCGGCATTGTCACGGTAACTGTCTGCGTTGTCCGGATCGGCCTCGATCAGGCCATCACGGATATTGGCGACGTAGAGCTTGCCCAGCGACAGGTCCTGCCAGGCGTGGGGGTCCTGGTCGCCATGGGCGTCATGGCCATCGTCATGGCCCTGCTCCTGATCGTCATGACCGTGGTCGTCGCCATGGTCGTCATCGTCGTGCTCATCGTGGCCATGCGCATGTTCCTGATCGCGGCCGTGATAGTCCATCGCCCTGACACCGTCGGTCGCGGTGACCAGTACGCCGGCATAGTCGCTGGAGTCGATCAGACGCTCCATCCAGCCCTCGAACTGGAGCCCGTTGAATACCACCACGTCGGCTTCGGCGAGGGCTCGGGCGTGAGTCGGGCTGGGAGAGAAGACATGGGTATCGCTGTCCGGTCCCACCAACGAGGTCACGTCGACATGCTCGCCCCCGACGTTCTCGACCATATCGGCCAGGATGCTGAAACTGGCGACGACATCGAGGCGCTCGCTGGCATGAACGGGAGGCAGCGTCACGAGGCCGGCGGTGCCGAGCAGGATCCCGAGGGCTAGCGGTTTATGCATGGGTAGCGTTCCTTGTGGATGAGTGGTCGTCCTAGGCGGCTTCGCCGGTTTCCAGGGGGGTGGCGCGCCGGCGCAGCTTGGTCAATAGGCTGTTATGACGGCCCAGCAGTGCCGACAGTACATAGCCGACACCGGCCAGCATGATGATGCTCGGTCCGGACGGCAGCGACAGGTGGTAGGAGAGCAGCAGGCCGCCGGTGCTGGCGACCATGGCCCACACGATGGCGATGGCCATCAGGCCCTCCAGACGTTTGCTCCAGAAGCGGGCCGCGGTGGCCGGCAGCATCATCAGCCCCACCGCCATCAGGGTGCCCAGGGTCTGGAAGCCGGCGGTCAGGTTGAGCACCACCAGCGCCAGGAACAGGCCATGTACCAGGCCATGGCGCACGCCCTGGCCGCGCAGGTACAGCGGGTCCAGGCACTCCACCACCAGGGCGCGGAACATCAGCGCCAGGGCCAGCACGATGGCGCTGCTGATGGCGGCGATCAAAATCAGCGCGGTGGTGTTGACGGCCAGGATCGAGCCGAACAGCACATGGGTCAGGTCGACGCTGCTACCACCCAGCGACACCAGCATCACGCCGGCCGCCAGCGAGATCAGGAAGAAGCTGGCCATGGCCGAGTCCTCGCGGTGGCCGGACATCTGCGACACGCTGCCGGCCAGCCCCGCCACCACCAGCCCGGAGAGCATGCCGCCCAGGCTCATCGCCGGCAGCGAGAAACCGGCGAGCAGGAAGCCCAGCGCCACGCCGGGCAGAATGGCATGCGCCATGGCATCGCCGATCAGGCTCATGCCGCGCAGCATCAGGAACACCCCCAACGGCGGCGCCGCCAGCGACAGGGCGAGGCCTGCGACCATCGCGCGTTGCATGAAGCCGTAGTCGAAGGGGGCGATAAACCAGCTGTTGAAGAGCTCGATCATGACGGCAGGTTCTGCAGGTCGAGTGGCAGGATCGGCGCATGATGATGACGCGGCGCGCCGCCATGATGTCGCTCGAGAATGGCTTGTGGCGTGGTCCACTGGCCGTGGCCACCGGCCAGTACCAGCACGCAGTCGGCCAGGCGGGTGAGCTGCTCGAGATCGTGGAGCACCACGATGATGGTGGTGCCCTTGGCGGCCATGTCGCGCAGTACCTCGGTCAGCACCTCGACGGTCTCGATGTCGACATTGGCGAAGGGTTCGTCGAGCAGCAACAACTCGGCTTCCTGCATCAGGGTGCGGCCGAGCAAGGCGCGCTGGCGCTGCCCGCCGGACAGTTCGCCCAGCGGGCGATGGGCCAGATGCGAGATGCCCAATCGAGCCATGACCTCGCGGGCCTTGCGATAATGCGGACCGCAATAGCCGAGCAAGGCGCCGTGGCTCGGCCAGGTGCCGGTCATGATCAGCTCTTCCACGCTCATCGGGAAGGTCAGGTCCAGCGCCAGTTGCTGCGGCAGCCAGGCACGCCGCTCCTTGGGCACGTCGCACTCCACCTTGCCGGCGATCGGCTTGAGTTCGCCCATGATGGCCTGGATCAGGGTGCTCTTGCCGGCGCCATTGGCACCCACCAAGGCGGTAATGGTGCCCGCTTCGAAGCTGCCTTCGATATGCTCCAGCACCGTGCGTCCACTCTGTGCCAGGTGCAGGTCCTCGAGTCGCAAACGCATCAGCCCCACCACCCTGCCGCCCAGGACACCGCCAGCCACAGCCCGGCCAGCGGCACCAGCGCCAATAGCAGGCGGCGCGACGCTGCCAGCGACATCAGCGAAAAATGACATGGGCCTTCCGGCCGATGATGATGGCGATGGGCCATGGCGATACCTCGGAACGAACGAAGGAAGTTATAACATAACAATAATAGCAAAGACCAGCAGCGAAGCGCCGCGCGCATGTCCTACATCGACATGACGCGTCGCCCTACGATTGGCCACCTATGATAGCGGCCAGGCGGGGTGGGAAAAAGAATGTCAGTAACGGATTTGCATGCCGACCTGGTTGGGGGCCAGCACCATGGCGTACTCGTAGTCCAGATGGATGTCGCCCAGCGACAGGCGTGCCGGCTGGAAGCGGTTCACGGCCAGCCCGGCCTGGTTGGGCTGGGTCCGGATCTGCAGCTCGTTGATCAGTAAGCCGGTGGCGAAGCTGATCGCCCCGTCGCGGGGGCGATCGTCGCCCACCCCGATCACCAGGGCGCCGGCCGTGTTGACCAGCAGCGAGCCCAGGCGTGCCTGCCACCCGCGCCGCTCGCGCTCGATGGCCGCCGTCTGGGCAATCAAGGCGCGCGCCTGGGTGAGGTCGTCATCGCCATACAGGCGCTCCAGTTCGCGGCGCGCCTGGGGGTGTGGCTGGCGGTCGAAGAACATGCCGCCCAACGCCAGCGCCGACTTCACCGCACCCACCCGCGCATCGTAGCGGTCGTCGCTGTCGCTCGCCTCGCTGGCCAGGTAGGCGTTGGCCGCCAGCGTCGTCGCGTAGAACCCCGTCCAGCCGTACTGCCAGTAGTCGGCATGACGCTCGCCGCGCTCGAGGGCATCGCGGTAGGCGTCCCACTCTTGCTGCGCCGATTGGGCCAGCGCGGTGGTGGGCAGGGCGAGCGACAGCAGCACGAGCGCGGCGAGAGAAAAGGGGCGAAAACGGGGCATGGTGACTCCTCAGGCAGGGCACGAATGCGGTTGAGCGGAATGTCATAAGGTAGCATCCGCGGGCGCAGTGACACAGATCGGCCGCCCGGAATATCCCGACCGCGTTGGCATGGCGGTCTGACGAGGTTGTTGTATTTAGTTGACATATAAGAGCGGATTCTTTGGAGGCTGGCTATTAGAGACCCGCCCTATTTTGGTGCATTCTATTGAAAGAAATTATATAGATGCCTCGTGCCATCTAGTTGATGCTGTTGTCGTTGTCGGCACTTGATTTGTCAATTATATTGCCTGTTGTGTCGATAAAAATTACCGAATCGACTCTTTGGTTTATTTATCAAACAATCCAATGCAAATAACCAAGCGAGGCAGATGACATGACAACGGATGTGTCTAACGGTGGCCAGCTCGCGCGCGTGCTGGCACGAAAAGATGTGCTGGCATTGGCTTTCGGCGCCATGATCGGCTGGGGCTGGATCGTCATGACCGGCAGTTGGATCCAGTCGGCGGGCAGCCTCGGTGCCATCACGGCCTTCGTGCTCGGCGGCATCGCGATCGTCCTGGTGGGATTGACCTATGCGGAACTCGCGTCGGCGATGCCCCAAGTAGGGGGCGAGCATGTTTACAGCTATCGCGCGCTCGGCCATTTCTCCTCCTTCCTGTGCACATGGGCGATCGCGTTGGGTTATGTGAGCGTCGTGGCCTTCGAAGCGGTCGCGCTGCCGACCGTGGTCGAGCACTTGTTCCCCGGTTACTCGGTGGGCTACCTGTGGACCATCGCCGGCTGGGACGTGAACGCCACCTGGGTCGCCGTCGGGGTGTTGGGCTCGCTGGCGATGATGGGGATCAACTATGTCGGTATCCGCACGGTTGCCCTGGTGCAGAAGGTCGTCACCTTGCTGATCCTGGTGGTCGGTATCATGTTCATCACCGGCTCCCTGTTCGAGGGGGAGCGGGCGACCATGGAGCCGCTGTTCAATACTTCCGAAGGCGTGATGGGCGGCATCATGATGGTCATGATCATGGTGCCCTTCATGTTCGTCGGGTTCGATGTCATTCCCCAGGCCGCCGAGGAAATCGATCTACCCTTCCGGGAAATCGGCAAGGTGCTGATGGTATCGGTGATTTTGGCCGTGTTCTGGTATGCGCTGATCATTCTGGGGACCTCCCTGATGCTGGATCCCCAGGCGCTTGGCGAGAGTTCGCTGGCGGTTCCGGATGCGATGCAGGCGGTGTTCCAGGCCCCCTGGGCCGGCAATCTGATGGTGCTGGCGGGAATCGCGGGCATCGTGACGAGCTGGAACGCCTTCTATGTCGGCGGCTCGCGCGCCATCTATGCCCTGGCACATTCCGGGATGTTGCCGGCCTTTCTCGGCAAGTTGCATCCACGCCACAAGACACCGACCAACGCCATCTTCCTGATGGGGATCCTTTCCTGCGCCGCCCCCTTCCTGGGGCGCCCGGCGCTGGTGTGGCTGGTGGTGGCCGGTGGGCTCGGCATCGTGGTGGCCTACCTGTTCGTGGCGCTGTCCTTCCTGGTGTTGCGCCAGCGCGAACCGCAACTGCCGCGCCCGTTCAAGGTGCCTTACGGCAAGCCGGTAGGCGTGGTGGCCGTGATCCTCTCGCTGGGCATGATGGCACTCTACATGCCGGGCAGCCCCGCGGCGCTGGCACCGGTGGAGTGGGCCATTTTCGCCGGCTGGATGCTGCTCGGCCTGGCGATGTACGCCTGGGCGCGTGCCCGCTATGGCGTGGCCTTCAGTGAGCGCATGATCAATCGGGAACTGGCCGGTTCCGAGTCGGTTTAGCCTCACCGGTCCCGTGAGGGTTCGCCCTGTCGCGGCCAAGTCGCGACAGGGCTCCCGCGTGTGACGAAACCACGTGCCCTTTGGCGGGCACTGGGTGCTGGCGGCACGTGGTGGCTCAATGTCAGTCTCTTGAAGCGCCATTCATCGTTTGTATAAGCGAAGCCTGGTTAGCCCCCGTCCGCTGGCAGACCTAAACTGTAAAGCAAATGTAATGTAGAAGCCCCGAGAGGCATTCGCCATGGCGACCGATGTCACGACCCTCTCCAAGGCTCGTCAGAACCTCGAGCGCCTGTGCGATAAGGTCTGCGACCGCCGCGAGCCGGTCATCATCGCCCGTAAGGGTGGCCGTCATGTGGTATTGATGTCGCTGGCAGATTACCGTTATTTCACGGGCGAGCAGGAGCCGAGCTCCGAGTATCTGAACAGCCTGCACACCGACCGGGAACGTGAGAAAGACACCTGAGGGCGAGGGTTAGCCCCAGCGAATCCAGCGCTCGAGTTCGGGGCGGTTGGCGATCTCGATCTGCTGGGCACGTGGTTCGATCTCCACATGGTGCGGGTTCACACCCAATTGGCGCAGTGCATACAGCACCAGCGGACCCCGGCAGTTCAAGCGCAATTCACCTCCCTGCATACCGTAGTCGACCATCAGCAGTTGGCGCTCCTGGGGCGATAGGCGCCGGTCGGGAATCAACCGCACCTCCACCATCGTCTGCCAGTCCCGGTCGTGTTCGCCGCCATGTTCGGCAAGCATCGGACCCTGGGGTTCCGGCACGCAGCGAAAACGGCTCAGCACGAAGTCCCGGAAGTCACGATGCTTCTCGCAGAAGGCCCTGACATGCCAGCGCCCGGCGGCGAATATCAGGGTATGTGGCACGATAATGCGTTCCTCACCCTCGGGGTTGGTGAAGGAGGCATAAGTGACCTCCAGACGCAGCCCCTGGCGAGCCGCCTTGACCAGTTCGCGCACTACGTACGGCGATACCACCCGGCTTGGCATGGGCAATGATTCGGTATCCGCCGCCCCCAGACCCAACCCGGTGAATGGAGAGTCCAGCCCCAGATGCGACCCCAATAAATGCAGGTATTCCTCCACCTTGCCCCGGGTGAATTTGGCCTGGAATGTCGGCCTCGGAAGAAAGCCCTTGCGTGATGCGTCATACACCAGATTGTGAGGAAAAAATTCACGATATTGTCGCAGTATCTTCTTCGCCTGCTGGCCCCCGATTCCAAAGGCCTTGCTGAGCTGTGAAGAGGTGACTTGCCCCTCCCATAATGCCAGAATTTCGACCAAGCGATAGCGAGCCAGGGTGTCCCAAGGGAGTGTTGGAATTTCTGACATGAGGCTTCCTTTCCGATGTCATGATGTCAATGATTGTGCAGGAAACAGCAACCGGGATGAATAGTAGTACGCTGGTTCGATGTACATCATCGCATCTTTGATCGAGGTGCCCGTGTGGAAGGCGAGATATTCCGTCTCAAGGGCACCCGGGAGCGGCCCCGCCTCTTGCCATGTTCGACAGGCACCGGACCTATGTGTTGTCGATCCCCCAGGCGAACGGGTCGCTTGGGTCGATGACCAGTGTGGCTTCGGCGCTGATATGGGCGCGGCCACGAAGGTAGGGCCGGATCCTGTCGCCCTCAGTTTCATAATATCCGTGGAACTCGCTGCCGGTGATGCTGGCCTGGCGCCACACTTGATCGGGTGCCAGTTTGCCGTCCGCCGCCAGGCAGGCCAGCTTGGCACTGGTGCCGGTGCCGCACGGGGAGCGGTCGTAGGCCTTGCCCGGGCATAGCACGAAGTTGCGGCTGTCCGCCTGCGGGTCCTCGGCGAATAGCTCGATGTGGTCGATGACTCCGCCATCCTCGCCCGTCACCCCTGTCCTTTCCAACTCCTGACGCACCGCCCAGCTGTAGTCGGTCAGGTCCTCCACGTTGTCCAGCGCAATACGCTGGCCATGTTCTCCGATCAGGAAAAACCAGTTTCCACCCCAGGCGATATCGCCCGTGACGCGGCCATGGCCCGGTACGTCCAGGGTTGCGGCCTGGCGATAGCGGTAGGCCGGTACGTTGCGCACCGTCACGTCGCCGTCCTCATGCAATGTGGCCTCCACCGTACCGACCGGGGTATCGATACGGTGCCGGCCGGGCTGGATCTCGCCGAGATAGGCCAGTGACGCCACTACGCCGATGGCGCCATGGCCGCACATGCCCAGGTAGCCGGTGTTGTTGAAGAAGATCACGCCGCAGGTGGCGCCTTCGCTCTCCGCGGGGCAGAGCAGGGCACCGACCAGCACATCGTGTCCGCGCGGTTCCAGCATGCAGGCCCGGCGCCAGTGGTCATGCTGTTTGCGCAATACCGCCAGGCGCTCGGCCATGGTGCCTGGCCCCAGGTCGGGGAGGCCATCCAGCACCAGGCGAGTGGGCTCACCACCGGTATGCGAGTCGATAACCCGGATTCGTTTCATGTGCCTGCCGTCCTCTTGATTTGTGGTGATTCTATCGGGAAGTCGGTTTCGATACTTGCCAACATAGATTATATATTTTATACAATCAACGAAACGCGAAACGGAGAGCCCCTGATGACGGCCTCAGCAGCCCCTCTGACATCCACCAGCGACCGGTCGGCAGCGGATATCGCCGTGATCGGTGCGGGAATCGTCGGCGTCGCCTGTGCACTGGAATTGGCACGCAGCGGGATGAGCGTCCTGTTGCTGGATCGCCAGGCACCGGGGCGTGGGGCCTCCTACGGCAATGCCGGTCATATGGCCACCGAGCAGGTCTTCCCGATTGCCGATGCCAGCCTGCTGAAGCGCATTCCCGGCATGTTGCTCGACCCTTTGGGACCGCTGCGCCTGGACTGGCGCTACCTGCCCAAGGCCATGCCGTGGTTCGCAAGACTGCTGTGGAACATGCGCGAGGTGCCCTATCAGGCCAGCACTGCGGGTATCAGGGCACTGAACGAAGCCAGCCTGCCGGCCTGGCAGGCATTGCTCGACAGCATCGGCAGGCGAGAACTGCTCAAGGAAGAGGGTTCGCTGTTGGTCCATGAGCGCCGCGAGTCGGTTGAGTCGCTGACGATGCTGGCCCTGCGCATGCGGGCGCAGGGTGTGCCCGTGGAGGAGTGGTCGCGCCAGACGGTGCTAGGCCGCGTACCGGCCCTGACGGATAGGGTGCGAGGCGGGCTGTTCTTCCCGGCTACCGGTCATGTCAGCGACCCCCATCAAGTGGTGTTGGCGCTGCATGACGCCGCCGAGCGGCGGGGCGTGCGCTTTTCGACCTGCCACGTGGATTCGGCCCGCGTCAGCGAGGAAGGGGTTCGCCTCGAAACCTCCGCGGGCACGCTGGTGGTGCCGCGGGTGCTGGTGGCGGCCGGTGCCCACTCCGCCCCGCTCGTCGCCGGCTTGTGTGGCAAGCGTGTGCCGCTGGATACCGAGCGCGGTTACCACCTGATGCTGCCTCGCGAAGCCGAGCGTCTGCCGGTGGCCGTCACCTCGCTGGAGCGGCGTTTCATCATGACGCCGATGGCGGAGGGGTTGCGCCTGGCCGGCACGGTGGAGTTCGCCGGCCTCGAGCGGCCACCGAACATGCAGCGCGCGCGGAAGCTCGAGCAACTGGCGCAAGGGCTGTTCCAGCGCCGCTTGGATACCGAAGCCGCCACTCCCTGGATGGGCTTTCGGCCCTCGCTGCCCGACTCGCTGCCGGTCATCGACCGGGTCGGCCCGCAGGGCCGGGTATGGCTGGCGTTCGGGCATCACCACCTTGGCCTGACCCAGGCGGCCATCACCGCGCGCCTGGTTCGCCATTTCCACGACGACACGACCGATTCGGCATTGCCGTCCCTCACGCCTTACCGGCTGGGGCGCTTTGCCTGACACGGCCGGAGACTCGTCTCCGGCGCCAACTCACGTAGGCGTTACAACAACAATGGGAGAGAACCATGAAGGAAAGGCACACGACCCGACTACCCACCATGCAGGAAGTGCTGGCACTGATGGCTGGCTTCATCGCCATCATGTTCCTGTACATCAACGTCTTCGATCTACCCATCCAACTGGCCCTGTTCACCTCCTGGTTCCTGGTGATGGCTCTGGGGCTGAGGCTGGGGCTCTCTTACGACGGCATGCAGAAGGGGCTGATCGACGGCATCCATAATGGCATGGAGGCGGTACTGGTCCTGATTACCGTCGGTGCCCTGATCGGCACCTGGATCGCCGGCGGCATCGTGCCGAGTATCATCTATTACGGCCTGTCGGTGATGAACCCGCAGATATTCCTCTGCGCGGCCTTCCTGATCTGTGCCATCACCTCGTTGGCCACCGGCACCTCCTTCGGCACCGCCGGCACTGCCGGGGTGGCGATGATGGGGATCGGCTACAGCTTCGGCATCCCGTTGCCCCTGGTAGCCGGTGCGGTGATCTCCGGTGCCTACGTTGGCGACAAGATGTCCCCGCTGTCGGACACCACGGTGATGACGGCATCGCTGTGCAAGGTTAGCCTGGTCGACCATATTCGCTCCATGGCGCTGGTCAGCGGGCCGGCGGCGCTGATCGCTGCCTTGCTGTTCCTGGTGGTCGGGTTCTTCTACGTCAAGGAAGGCGCCGATATCCAACGCGCCGAGCAGGCCATGCAGGCGCTGAATGCCCACTTCACCATCAATGGTTGGCTGCTGTTGCCGGCGGCAGTGGTCATCGCCCTGCTGGTGCGTCGCTATCCCGCCATCCCGGTGATCACCCTGGGGGCGGTGATGGGCGCGGTCTGCGCCTGGCTGGCCCAAGGCGTCGAACTGCTGGACGCGGTGCGCACCGCCTATGTCGGCAATGCGATGCAGTCGGACGTCGACTTCCTCAACACCCTGCTCAACCGCGGCGGCATCGAATCGATGCTGGGCGTGATCGCGCTGATCCTGTTCGCCCTGGGGCTGGGTGGCCTGATGGAGCGAGTCGGTGTGCTGCAGGCGATCTGCAATGGCTTCCTGCGCTGGGCCAATAACCCCGGCCGGCTGACGGTTTCCACCATGCTGGGTGGCTTCTTCGGCAACTTCTTCGGTGGCGCGGCCTATGTCTCGTTGATCACCGCCAGCACCATCACCGAGAAGAACTACGACCAGCAGGGCGTCGATCGCCGCGTGCTGTCACGCAACGCCGAGGCTGGCGGCACCATCACCACGCCGATGGTGCCCTGGACCGATGGCGGGGTGTTCATGGCCACCACCCTGGGCGTCTCCACCCTCGGTTACCTGCCGTTCCTCTGGTATCACATGCTGGTGATCCTGATCTCGCTGTTCTACGGCTTTGCCAACATCGCCATCTGGCGCACGACGCCCAGCGACGACACGCAAGACGCATCTGCCCGTGCCGCAATCTCGACGGCCAATTCCTGAGCGACTCATTCACCAAGACGACTCACTAAGACAAGGAAGCGAACGCTATGCAACTCGATGGTGTATTGGTACCTATCGTCACCCCCTTCGACGCCCAAGGGCGAGTGGACCTGGAAGGACTACGGGCATTGGTCGCCCGATTCATGAACGCCGGCGTACGCGGCATCGTCGCCTGTGGCACCACCGGCGAGTACTACGCCCTCGATGAGCAGGAGCGCGAGGCGGTCCTGCGTACCGTGCGCGAGTCGCTGGGCGAGCAGGCACTGGCGATTGCCGGGATCAACTCACTCTCCACCGCCGCGGCGATCGAGCGGGCCGGACAAGCCAAGGCGTTGGGCTATCGGGCGCTGATGCTGGCGCCACCGGCGTATAGCCTGCCCAACCAGGAAGAAGTCATCGCCCACTACCGGGACGTGGCGGCGGCCACGGACCTGCCGATCATCCTCTACAACTTCCCCGCCCGTACCGGGGTGAACCTCGAACTGGAGACCGTCGCCACGCTGGCGCGGATACCGGGAATCATCGGCATCAAGGAGAGCAGCGGCGACTTCACCCGGGCCCTGGCACTGATGCAAATGGCCGGGCCGGCGTTCCAGGTCGTCTGCGGCTCCGACGATCAGGCCGCCGACTACCTGTTCTGGGGCGCCCGCTCCTGGATCAGCGGCGGTGCCAACGTCTTCCCGGCCGAGCAGGTCGCCATGCTCGAAGCCGCCGAGCGTGAAGACTGGCACCGGGTCCGCGAGCTGATGCGCGATATGCTGCCGGCGATCCAGAACATGGAAGCGGCCGACTACAACCAGAAGGCCAAACTGGGGTGCCGCCGCCACGGCGTCGACGCCGGTGAGGTCCGTCCGCCGCTGCGCCCACTATCCGCAGACGCTGCCCAGGCATTCCTCGATGCCTTGGACGCCTTCGAGACCAAGCGAAAGGGAGCGTGACGATGAATAGCCAACCTCTGACGGTGGAACAGGTTTTTGCACGTGCCCGCGAGGGCCGGCTGTGGGCCGGTCATCTGGTGCCCGGCCTGCAGGCGGAAGCGCAGCCGAGCTTCGCCACCCTGGCGCCGCATGACGGCTCGCAAATCGGCCAAGTGGCCCTTGGCAGCGCCGAGGTCGTCGATGCCGCCGTGCGCACCGCTCGGGCCGGCTTCGTCGACGGTGAGTGGTCGCGGCTGGCGCCGGCGGAGCGCAAGCGGGTGATGCTGCGCTGGGTGGCGTTGCTCGAACAACATGCCGAGGAATTGGCGGCGCTGGACTGCATCGATGGCGGCAAGCCGATCACGGAATGCCGTGAGACCGACATTCCCGAAACCCTCAATACCCTGGCCTGGTATGCCGAAGCCGTCGACAAGCTCTACGGCAAGGTTGCGCCTACCGGTGGCGATGCGCTGGGGCTGATCGTCAAGGAGCCCATTGGGGTGGTGGGCGCCGTGCTACCCTGGAACTTCCCGGCCCAGATGTTCGCCTGGAAGGTCGGGCCGGCCCTGGCCAGCGGCAACTCGGTGATCGTCAAGCCGGCGGAGCAGACCTCGATGAGCGCCTACCGCATGGTGCAACTGGCCCATCAGGCCGGGGTGCCGGCATCGGCGCTGTTGCTGGTCACCGGCCACGGTGCAGATACCGGCCAGCCGCTGGGCCTGCATCCCGATGTGGATGTGGTGTCCTTCACCGGCTCCACCGAGGTCGGACGCAAGTTCCTCCAATATTCCGCGCGCAGCAACCTCAAGGAGATCGTGCTCGAGTGCGGTGGCAAGAGCCCTCAGGTGGTGTTCGCCGATGTGCCGGATCTGGATGCCATCGTCGATGACGTGCTCAGTGCCGCCTTCTGGAACATGGGCGAGAACTGCAGCTGCGGTTCCCGGCTGATCGTCGAGCGCAGCATCAAGGACGCCCTGATCGAAAAATTGATTGCCGGGCTCGCGGCCTGGAAGGTCGGCGACCCCACCGATCCCGCCACACGTATCGGCCCGATGATCGAGCAGGTGCACTTCGACAAGGTGCGTGGCTTCCTCGAAGCCGCCGGGGAAGAGGGAGCCCGGCTGGTGCATGGGGGACAGACGCTCGCCCTGGGCAGCGGCTGGTTCGTCGAACCCACCATCTATGACGAGGTGACCCCTGGCATGCGGCTGTTCCAGGAAGAGGTGTTCGGCCCGTTGTTGGCGGTGACGCCCTTCGACAGCGAAGAGGAGGCCTTGAGCCTCGCCAACGATACCGCCTATGGGCTGGCGGCCTCGCTCCATACCGCCGACATCAAGCGCGCCAACCGCATGGCGTTCGGCATCCGTGCAGGCACCGTGTCGGTGAACGGCTTCTCGGAAGGCGATATCACCACCCCCTTCGGTGGCTACAAGCTCTCCGGCTTCGGCGGGCGTGACAACGGCCTGGAAGCCTTCGAGCAGTACGTGCAGACCAAGACGGTGTGGTACGTGAACTGACGGAAGCAATATTGCCGTCGTCCGCCAGCGGCCCTAATTGACGAGATGTTTCAATCGGTGCCGCTGGCCTCCGCCGCGGCTGAGCTCTCCAACTGCTGTTGCTCGAGTAGCGTCGCGATACCTTCACAGGCATCGAGGATGTGCTGACGCAGCAGTTCGCAGGCTTCCTTGGCCTTGCGCTCGCGGCACAGCTCCAGCAGGGCATGGTGCTCGCGCTCGGCTTTCTCGATCCCCTTGGTGTAGAGCAGTTGCATGCGGATGTAGCGATCCGACTTGGTGTTGAGGTGGGTCACCATACTCATCGTTTCAGGGAGTTCGGCAGGGGCGTACAGCGCCTTGTGAAAGGCGAAGTTGTACTCGCTCCAATTGTCGATCTGGCTACCGCTGTCCAGCGCCGCATCGTACTTGTCGAGGATCTGGCCGGCGGCGGCGAGGTTGGCCTCGGTCATATGGGGGATGGCGCGTTCCAGCAGATAGGTTTCCAGCAGCACGCGCAGATCGAACAGCTCGCGTATGGTGGCCACCGAAAGCTCGGTGGCAAAAGCGCCTTTATGGGGAATGAACTCGACAAGGCCCTCGGCCTCCAGGTTCAGCAAGGCCTCGCGGACGGGAATGCGGCTGACGTCATAATCCCTGGCCAGCCCATCCTGACGTAGCTGCGCCCCTCCTTGGAACTCACCGCTCAAGATGCGCTGGCGAAGATCGTCGATAATATACTGAGCGCGTGTCTTGTACATTGGGTAACCACGAGTCTGCCAACTAATTGGATAAAGTATACGAAGTTAGCCCGCCGTTGTCTGCCCTCGGTTGCACCTTGCCACATTGGCTAGGAGTGGGATTCCAAATAACCCTTGTGTCCACTCCTTTCCCTTCCATAACGCCAGGATTTCGGCCAAACGATAGCGCGCCATATTATCCCAGGGGAGCCGTGGGATTTCTGGCATGATGCCTTCTTTCCGATGTCATGATTTCCCTTGATTGTGCAGGAAACAGCAACCGGGATGAATAGTACGCTGGTTCGATGTACATCAGTGGCGGGGGTGGGTGAGGGGTGCTTAGATGGGGTGAGCGACAAATAATAACTGAAAGGGAGTTCGGAGATGCTCTACTTCCTGTACTGGGGAAAAGCGAAACCTGGAGGGACAGGGGCAAGCTGTCATCTGCTGCCCTATCACAGCCTTGATGTAGCTGCTATTGGTTGGTATCTACTCGCACCTGAGCGCCCGTTGACTCAGCACCTGGCGGCTCGACTCGAAATGTCGCCCGAGTCGCTGCGGCGCTTTCTCGTCTTCCTACTGGGCCTGCATGATCTGGGTAAGTTCTCCCGTGCTTTCCAAGGGCAAGCCCAGCCTGAAGGCGCCAATCTCGTTCCGACGCTATCACGACTGGCCTATATCGAACGCCACGATCGCCTCGGTGCTCTATTGTGGGAAACCTGCTGGGTTCGGTGGTTGCGTGATGGCACTCTTGGCTGGACAGAAATAACGCTGGATGGCAAGGCGCGAGGACAGCTCAAGAATACCCAGGCGTCGCTGATGGCTCCAATGTTCGGTCATCATGGCAAGCCAGTGACTGGGTCACCGCTAACGCTCGAGAACTTCTTTGGACAAGATGAGATCAGTGACGATGTGGAAGCCTCACGCCAGTTCGTGAAGGACTTGACCCGAATCATCGGAGTGGACTGGCCGGTTGAGAAATTGCTGTCCGATAAGTGGCATAAGGAATTTCAATCGTTGAGCTGGACGATTGCAGGCTGGGCGGTGCTGAGTGACTGGCTGGGCTCGAACCAGGAGTATTTCGAGTATCGTCAGGAGCCGATGTCGCTAGAAAAGTACTGGGAGTATTACGCCAAACCACGTGCCGAGAAAGCGTTGCGTGCGACCGGTTTCGACCAGCTGCCATTGGTGGTGCCTTATGCAGGGCTGCATGCCTGGTTCGATGGCAACGCTGTCACTCCAACGCCTTTGCAGAGTCAGGCGGAGTCCATTGAGCTGGCTTCGGGGCCTCAACTATTCATCCTCGAGGACGTCACCGGCGCGGGCAAGACGGAAGCGGCCTGTATTCTTGCTCAACGCCTGCTCGCGGAAGGGCATGGCGATGGGCTCTACTTCGCGCTGCCAACCATGGCGACCTCCAATGCCATGTATTCCCGACTGGGAAATTTGCATCACCATTTCTTTTCCGAATCCTCCCACCCCTCTTTCGTGTTGGCGCATGGAGCACGCGAACTGAATGACGAGTTTTCCAAGGCTCTCGCGGCTACACATCCCAATGACAGTGATTATGACAAGGGAGAATTCACTGCTTCGGCACAGTGCAATCAATGGCTGGCCGATTCGCGCAAGAAAGCCCTGCTCGCTGAGGTGGGCGTGGGCACCATCGACCAGGCGCTGATGGGGCTGCTGCCGTTTCGTCATCAGTCGCTACGACTCTATGGTTTGGCTCGCAAGGTGCTGATCGTCGACGAGGTGCACGCCTATGACATCTACATGCAGACGCTATTGGCGCAGTTGTTGGCCTACCACGCCCGGCAGGGCGGCAGCGCCATTCTACTGACAGCCACGTTGCCTGCACGGATGCGACAGTCGTTGGCAGAGGCTTGGAAAGCGGGGCTAGGGGTGGAAGGTGGGCCACTGGAGTGTCAGGACTTCCCTTTATTGACCCACGTCCATCGGCAGAGCAAGCAGGAAATACCGCTGGCTTCCAGGCCGGAGGTGTCTCGGTCGGTTGCTGTTGAGTGGCTGACACAAGAGGGGCAAGCCGTCGAGGACGTTCTGGCGGCAGTCGATGCCGGAGAATGCGTGGCTTGGGTGCGCAATACCGTAGACGACGCCATTCGTGCCTTCGAGGCGATTCGTGAACGTCATCCCGATCCCGAGCACTGCCTGCTGTTCCATAGCCGCTTCGCGATGGTCGATCGTCAACGCATCGAGTCGGAGGTACTTGCGCGTCTTGGCAAGGAATCCACGCCGGACCAGCGGCGAGGACAGGTGTTGATCAGTACTCAGGTCTTCCAGGAATCTTTGGACTGCGATGTGGACCTGATGGTCAGCGACCTTGCTCCCATTGATCTGTTGATCCAGCGTGCCGGCCGTCTACAACGCCACTCACGAGGCCATCGCCGATCGCCGACGCTTTTGCTGTTGGCACCCGAATGGTCGGATGCCCCAGATGACCAGTGGCTCAGGCATGCCTTGCCAGGCACCCAGGCCGTGTACCGAGACACTTCGCTATGTTGGTTTACCCAACGTGTACTGCGCGAGCTGGGCGCCATTCGTATGCCTGAAGGCGCGCGCACCCTGATCGAGAGCGTCTATGGCAACGTCAGTGACCAGCTTCCCGACGGTTTGCTGGATACCCGCTGGGAGCAGCTTGGCACTCAACGAATGGCTGCTTCGATGGCGTACTTCAACGCTCTGGAAATGGAAAAAGGCTATTTGCTGGATCGCCAGAAATGGCAAGAGGAGCAGGAGATCGGCACGCGCCTTACCGATGAGCCAACAGTGAATGTCGTTCTCCTGAGAGTCGATGACCAAGGTGGGTTGGAGCTTTGGGCTGCGGGTAAGCCGCATGCCGCGATGCTGAGTCAGCTTAAGCTGCGCCAGAGCCAGGCTGGCAAATTGACCGCCTTACCGCCGAGCTATCAATTCCAGTGGGAGGCTTTGCAGGAAAGTCAGAAGGCGCTGCGATTCGTGCAACCGTGGCTGGCTGATACGGATTCAACTTGTCAATACAGCATGCTGTTGGGACTGTCATTCAATGCAAATAACTAAACAGCAAAATTGAGATGTAAGGGACTGGAGAACGCTAATGAATTTGTTGCATGCTTCGTGGCTTCCCTTCAGGACAGGGGAGGGACAGATCACCTACCGCCCACCCTCGGCCATTGCCGATCCGGAAGTCGTGGACCTCGCACTGCCTCGTGCGGATTTCCAGGGCGCGGCCTACCAGTGGCTGATTGGTTTGCTTCAGACCGCCCTACCACCGGAGGATTACGCCGACTGGATGGAGCTATTCGCTGAGCCACCGGACACAGAAGCGCTGGAAAACGCCTTTGCCCCTTTCGCCGCAGCGTTCGAGCTGGATGGCGATGGGCCGCGCTTTATGCAGGATCTGGACCTCCTGGAGCAAGCACCGTGCACACCAGTGGCGGGGCTTTTAATTGAGGCTCCAGGCCAGTCTACTCTTGAGAAAAATATTGACCACTTTATCAAGCGTGGCATTGCTGACGAAATATGCTTGTCTTGTGCAGCTATTGCGTTGTTCACGATGCAGGTCAATGCTCCCGAAGGGGGACGGGGTCACCTAACAGGGCTTCGTGGGGGTGGCCCGTTGACAACATTGGTGTTACCAGATTCATCACACAAAAGCCTATGGCATAAGCTATTGCTCAATGTGTTGGCACCGGAGCGTATTACTGCTAAAGGACAGGTCTATACTGAACCCACAGCGGAAAGTGCTAGTGTATTCCCTTGGATGGGAGCGACCCAAACAAGCGATAAAAATGGCAGTAAAGTACTTCCCAGTGATGTTCACCCTCTTCATGTCTACTGGGCCATGCCAAGGCGTTTTCGCTTGTTGGTCGAAGAAAAACCTTGTAATTGCCAGCTTTGTGGCCGTCAAACCGAAAGCCGAGTGCGAGAATTACGTAACAAAGCATATGGTGCCAAGTATGATGGGCCTTGGCAACATCCGTTAACACCCTACCACCGTAACTCAAAAAAGCTTAGTGAGTTGCCTTATTCACGTAAGGCTCAGGAAGATGGTCTTGGGTATCGCCATTGGTCGAGTTTTGTATTCCAAAATACGAGAAGTGGCGGTGCGTTGCCGGCAATGGTGGTGCACGACTTCATTGCTGGAAAGGCTCCATCTAATCAGGATGCTGTGGAGTGGGGAGATGAGGTTGAAGCGTTGCTTAACCGCCCTCGGCTTTGGGCCTTTGGTTACGACATGAAAAGTAATAAAGCTAGGGGGTGGTATAACCTCGAGATGCCCTTAGTCGCTATATCTGAGCAACAACAGCAGGAGCGTCTTCGGGAATGGGTGGAGATTTTTACTGAGTTTTCTATGGAGGTAGCCAAAAAACTTCGCGAACAAATTAAATCAGCATGGTTTAAACGGCCCAAGGTTGCCAAGGGTGATATGAGCCATATCGACCAGCAGTTCTATGAAGCCACCCAGGCCGGATTCTTCCGCGCGCTCCATGGCATGCAACAGGCACTCGTCAATGGCAAGAAGACGCATATGCCGACATCTATTGCGCAATCTTGGTATCGCGAACTCAGGCGCCATGCGTTGCAGCTGTTTGAGGCGCATGCATTGAGTGGGCCGCTGGAAGAGCTCGACATGAAGCGCATCATGCGCGCACGTCGCCAGTTGCTGGGCTGGCTGGCTGGAAGCAGCAAGGGCAGCAAAGTCATTACCAATTTTGCCAAGCAGGGAGGATTCGAGCTGAAGCCGACGGCTGGGACATCACCAATCGAGGAGATCATGCCATGAGAGAGATAGTGGCACCGGACGTGGCGGACAAGACGCTGCCGATTACCGAGCGATTGCTTGCGATCACGTTTGACGAAGCCTTTGCTGTACGTCGCTGGTGGCAGCGCCTGACATTGAATCCTGAGGAACTGAAAGCCTTCACAAAGCAGCCACCGTGGCCGCGTGGTGCGCGCGCCGCGCTCCGACGCTGCGACTCGCCAGAGTCCGCCATGCTGACCGAGGCCTTTCGCCTGTTGTGGCAACAGCTGCCACAACAGGAGAGTTCGGAGGGCCAGCGGGATGTGCGGCTTCAGGTTTGGTCCTGTATCGCGCTGGTTCTGGCCGAAGTGCGTGAGGAAAAATCGGGCATCACGCTGGGTAGCCAACTCGGCAAGCAGAAGAAGGAGACGGGGAAGCCTTGCATGAGTGAACTGCGTTTCCAGCAGCTTGTTAGCTGCCACTCACCGGAAGAGCTGATGCAGCGGCTGCGGCGCGCGCTGGCACTGATCGACAAACAGGGCGTGAGCGTCGTGCATCTGGCCGACAATATTGCACTGTGGTGGGGTGAATACCAAGGCCGCCTGGCAGCCAGCCCATCCAAGCGTCTCGGCTTCCAGTGGGCCAATGACTATTTCGGTGCGCTGACTGCCTATCAGCGCGATACCGACTAAATCGATTCCATTGTAACCATAACGACAGGGAACCTTTCATGAGCCATTTCATTCAACTGCACCTGCTGACTTCCTATCCGCCGGCCAACCTCAACCGTGATGATCTGGGACGGCCCAAGACCGCCATCATGGGGGGCGCCAAGCGACTGCGGGTCTCTTCACAGAGTCTCAAGCGCACTTGGCGCACTTCTTCGCTGTTCGAGGAAGCGTTGGGCCAGCATCGCGGCCATCGTACCAAACGCGTTGGTCTTGAGGCTGAAAAGCACTTGCTCGCTAAAGGGATCAAGGAGAAGGACGCACGAGACTGGGCGACTGAAATCGCCAGGGTTTTCGGTGATGTCGCCAAGGGCGAGGTGGAAACCAGCCAACTGGTACATATCGGGCCGGAAGAGCAGGCGGCCGTCAATGCGCTCGTGGACAAGCTGGCTGAGGAAAGCCGTGCGCCGGAAAAGGAAGACCTTGATCTGTTACGCCATAAGCCCTCGGCAGTCGACATTGCACTGTTTGGGCGAATGCTAGCGGCATCTCCAGCGTTCAATGTCGAAGCTGCCTGCCAGGTGGCGCACGCCATCACCGTGCATGCCGCCGAGGTGGAAGACGACTATTTCACTGCGGTGGACGATCTGAATGCTGGTGACGAGCATCGTGGTGCTGCTCATGTCGGTGAGGCCGGCTTCGGTGCCGGCCTGTTCTACAGCTACGTTTGTATCGATCGGGAGCAATTGATCGACAACCTGAACAGCGATGCCGAACTGGCTGATCGGGCGATTGCCGCATTGGTGGAGGCCGCTGTTCGAACCTCGCCCAAGGGTAAGCAAAACAGTTTCGGGTCCCGGGCTCATGCCAGCTACGTACTTGCAGAAAAGGGTGATCAGCAACCCCGCTCGCTTTCCGTCGCATTCCTGCGACCGGTCAATGGCCAGGATCAGTCCGTCGAAGCGATCGCTCGTCTCGAAAGTCAAGCCAATGCCTTTGACGCAGCCTATGGAAACGGTGCTGACCACCGTTTCGTGGTTTCAGCTGATCCTGAATACAAAAAACCGAGCCTGAATGAAAATGTGTCTACCGGTAGCTTGGCAGAACTGATCGATTTCCTGAAAACCGATCAGTGAAGGGGTCATCATGATGGATTATCTGGTCTTTCGACTCTATGCCCCGCTCGCCAGTTGGGGCGAGGCGGCGGTGGGAGAAACTCGCCCCACCGCCACTTATCCCGGGCGAGCCGCGATCCTGGGGCTGCTTGGCGCAGCACTGGGCATAAAACGTGATGACGACACTGGGCAGCAGATGCTCAACGATAGCGTGCGTGTTGCCGTCAAGCAGCGATCGCCCGGCACGTTGATGCGTGATTACCATACCGCCCAAGTGCCAGCGGCGCAGTCCAAGATGACGTACCGGACAAGACGGGACGAATTGAGCGCGCCGCGCAGAATCATCAATACCATCCTTTCCAGCCGCGACTATCGCTGCGACGGCCTCTGGACCGTCGCCGTGTGGCTCAAGCCTGGAGCCAGCCTGGCGTTAGATGCTCTGCAAGCCGCCTTATTACGACCACGTTACACGCTCTATCTGGGCCGAAAGGCGTGTCCCTTGGGAGCGCCTCTGGCGCCGCAGCGCATTGAGGCCGGATGTCTGCGGGAGGCGCTTGATGCTGCCTTCCCTGTGTTGGTCGGGAAGGATGAAAAGACTGAGCAAAAGGCACTGAGGCTGCCCGACAATGTGGTGTATTGCTGGGAAGGGCAAGCCGACCTACTGGATGGTGAGGGCAATGAGAGCGGTGTGGAGTCCAGCGATACCTGGGATGCGCCGCTCAATCGCCGTCGCTGGCAGTTTGGGCCGCGTGTTGAATTTCGGCGCTTCGAGCGCCTTGAGGAGGGCCGCTGATGTATCTCTCACGCATTCGCGTCGATCTCAACAGGCTTTCTCGCGAGGCCCTGTTCGACATCATGGGTGGTGGCGCCTATAGCGCTCACCAGTTGCTATGGCAGGCATTTCCCGACTATGACGGCGCACGGCCTTTCCTGTTTCGCCAGGAGATGGAAGATGACACTGAGCATGGCAAGCCTCCTAAGGGATTACCTCTGTTCTATGTCCTCTCTGACCGTGAACCTGAGGCTACTTCTGGCCTGCTCGACGTCCAGTGCAAGCCGTTGACGCCGGCTTTTAGCGTCGGGGATCGCCTCGCTTTTCGATTGCGTGCCAATCCAACCGTAGCTAGACGAGTTGAGGGAGCCAAGCATTCTCCACGTAGCGATGTATTGATGGTCGCAAAGAAGCCGTTTCCCCCGGGGCAACGTACCAGCACCGAATGTGTGGAGGCGATGGATCAAGCGGCACGAGACTGGCTTGCAACGCGTGCCGAGCGTCTGGGCTTTCATCTTCCGGTAACGCCAGAAGTCGGCACCTATCGCCAACATGTGTTGCAGAAACCGGGGAGGCGCGATGCCATCCAGTTCTCCAGTGTGGATTACGAAGGCTTGCTGGAAGTCACCGACCCCGGACGCTTGATCGAGGCCTTGGCACGGGGAATTGGCCGGGCCAAAGCATTCGGCTGTGGGCTACTGCTATTGCGCCGACTCTAGGAGGTGGCCATGGGGTTCGTTCCTCTCAAGCCGATTCCCATGAAAGATCGCATGTCGATGATTTTCATTGGAATGGGACAGATCGACGTGCGTGACGGCGCCTTCGTAGTGATCGACGAGGTCAATGGCGAGCGCATGCATATCCCAGTAGGGTCGGCTGCTTGCTTACTGTTAGAACCTGGCACACGCGTCTCTCATGCCGCCGTCAAGCTGGCGGCGACCGTGGGCACGTTGCTGATCTGGGTCGGCGATGCAGGGGTACGGCTTTACAGTGCAGGCCAACCTGGCGGTGCGCGTTCCGACAAGCTGCTCTACCAGGCACAACTGGCACTCGACGATAAGCTGCGCTTGAAGGTCGTGCGCAAGATGTTCGAGCTGCGCTTCGGCGAGCCGCCGCCGGAGCGGCGGAGTGTTGATCAGTTGCGAGGCATCGAAGGGTCCAGGGTGCGCAAGACCTACCAACTGATTGCCAAGCAGTATGGCGTCAAGTGGTCGGGGCGTCGTTATGATCCGACGCAATGGGATGCCTCTGATGTGGCTAACCAGTGTCTCTCGGCCGCTACGGCCTGTTTATACGGTATTAGCGAAGCCGCCATCCTGGCTGCAGGCTATGCACCGGCTATTGGTTTCCTACATACCGGCAAGCCCAAGAGCTTCGTCTACGACATCGCCGATATCGTCAAATTTGAGACCGTCGTACCAGCGGCCTTTCGTGTAGCAGCACGCAATCCGCCCATGCCGGAACGCGAAGTGCGTATTGCCTGCCGTGATGCCTTCAAGCAGGCCCGTATCCTGCAACGCTTGATTCCGATGATCGAGGAAGTGCTGGCAGCGGGAGAAATCGAACCACCACAGCCCGCCCCGGAAGCCATGCCACCTGCGATTCCTGAACCGGTTTCTCTGGGTGATGCAGGGCACAGGAGCCAATAATGGCCATGTTGGTCGTGATCACCGAAGCAGTACCACCGCGATTGCGTGGCCGGCTGGCTGTGTGGCTTCTGGAGGTTCGTGCCGGGGTCTATGTTGGCGATGTCAGTAAGCGCATCCGCGAAATGGTCTGGGAACAGATCAACGTGCTGGCTGATGATGGCAATGTCGTCATGGCCTGGGCCAGTAACCATGAATCCGGCTTCGAATTCCAGACATATGGTACCAACCGCCGCGAGCCGTGGGATCAAGATGGCCTGCGTTTGGTGCGTTTTTTGCCGTTAGATGCTAACTAATTGATTATTATGGCTCTTTAAAAAATTCGTCTGTACAAAAAATAGGCAAAATCGCTGGTGGAAAATCCATCGGCGATTTTCCTTTTGTAGAACAATAATCTACGATTAGTCCGATCCCCGCAGGCGCGGGGATTACCCGCCCAACGCTCGAGCCATTCGCCTTCAGCGGTGCCGATCCCCGCAGGCGCGGGGATTACCCGGTGTCGCTAGCTCGTCTTCCGGTACCGCGCCGCCGATCCCCGCAGGCGCGGGGATTACCCGCAGTACCTGGAGCTGGCGCAGGACGCGCTCGACCGATCCCCGCAGGCGCGGGGATTACCCGTCGGTGGGGCCTTTGCCGCTGGCCTTGGCCGCCCGATCCCCGCAGGCGCGGGGATTACCCGACATCCTGCGGGGCAACTATGAGGCCGCCTGGCCGATCCCCGCAGGCGCGGGGATTACCCGACTATTGCTCACCTGTGCGATGTATTGTTTGTCCGATCCCCGCAGGCGCGGGGATTACCCGATCCCGCATCCGCGCAGCATCCAGTTGGCTGCCCGATCCCCGCAGGCGCGGGGATTACCCGTACCAGGATTCGGCCACTTCGCTGAACAAGGTCCGATCCCCGCAGGCGCGGGGATTACCCGAAACAGGCCCTGGCGGCGCGCGTCAAGCACGCCCGATCCCCGCAGGCGCGGGGATTACCCGGCCTTGGCGAGCTTGGCCTGCACCTTGTCGCGCCGATCCCCGCAGGCGCGGGGATTACCCGACGTGGCCGTGCTGCACATGCGCGGTCGCGCCCCGATCCCCGCAGGCGCGGGGATTACCCGGCTGTGCTGGAATCGAACGCCTGGATGACGGCCCGATCCCCGCAGGCGCGGGGATTACCCGCCTCGGCATGGCGCTGATTGTACTGGCGGCCACCGATCCCCGCAGGCGCGGGGATTACCCGCCTTGGCCAGGGTGTATGCCGGGCTTGGCGGACCGATCCCCGCAGGCGCGGGGATTACCCGCATGTCTTCGACGAACTTGCCCAGCACCGGCTCCGATCCCCGCAGGCGCGGGGATTACCCGCTGTCCGGGGCGGTGAGGCCCATGCCGGACAGCCGATCCCCGCAGGCGCGGGGATTACCCGGCGGTACGCCAACCGCCCCCATCCAATACCCCCCGATCCCCGCAGGCGCGGGGATTACCCGTTGGCCGGGCGATACGGTAGGTGCAGGCGCCCCCGATCCCCGCAGGCGCGGGGATTACCCGCCATGAGCGCCATTTGGCGGGCTGCCGATGGCCCGATCCCCGCAGGCGCGGGGATTACCCGCCTTTGCTTGTTGCGGCGAATCAATTCGGCCACCGATCCCCGCAGGCGCGGGGATTACCCATGAACATGGTCTATAACATCGACAGTCCAAGCCCGATCCCCGCAGGCGCGGGGATTACCCGACGGTGAGCTGCTGTTTCCCGACCGCTTCTCCCCGATCCCCGCAGGCGCGGGGATTACCCGGGCGTGGGCAAATTTTGACGGAGTATCCACTGCCGATCCCCGCAGGCGCGGGGATTACCCAGGCGCGTTGTTCGGTGATCTGGCGAATCGCGTCCGATCCCCGCAGGCGCGGGGATTACCCGAGCAGTCATATCCGCCACATCTGCCCGCTGAACCGATCCCCGCAGGCGCGGGGATTACCCGCGTACGGTTTGGGTGCGTGAGCTGCCTTCCTCCCGATCCCCGCAGGCGCGGGGATTACCCGACCTGTGGAGCCGGGCGCGGGCCAAGTTGGGCCCGATCCCCGCAGGCGCGGGGATTACCCGCCGGTACCGGCCAATCAATGATGGAGATCTTCCCGATCCCCGCAGGCGCGGGGATTACCCGCTGGCTGCGCATGGAGAGCGGCTTCGTCAGGCCCGATCCCCGCAGGCGCGGGGATTACCCGATGCGTGGGCGGAAGGCTGCGAGGGATGGGATCCGATCCCCGCAGGCGCGGGGATTACCCGCTGGATAACACCCTGCTGCCTGACGGTGTTGGCCGATCCCCGCAGGCGCGGGGATTACCCGTTGTACAGCTTTACGGTTTTACAGTTACACGCCCGATCCCCGCAGGCGCGGGGATTACCCGCGAGCATCACTGCGCGGGCCGCTTCATTGACGCCGATCCCCGCAGGCGCGGGGATTACCCGGCGACGAGGATGTGCCCAGGGCGCGGATCAAGCCGATCCCCGCAGGCGCGGGGATTACCCGATCTTTCTGCCCATGATCGCCACCAGGTCGGTCCGATCCCCGCAGGCGCGGGGATTACCCGGTCCCTTCGACTGGTCGCTCCATTGGCGAACCCCGATCCCCGCAGGCGCGGGGATTACCCGCGTGCTGACGGCAGGGACGCCGACCGGCGCCGCCGATCCCCGCAGGCGCGGGGATTACCCGCATAATCTCTTTTTGCAATTCTCGATTGATACCCGATCCCCGCAGGCGCGGGGATTACCCGGTGGTATGACGTGCGCTCAGGGCTGAACGGGCCCGATCCCCGCAGGCGCGGGGATTACCCGCGGCGGCTAACTGGGACCGGGCATACGAGCGCCCGATCCCCGCAGGCGCGGGGATTACCCGTAGCTGCTCGTACTCCTTGCGGGATATCGTGACCGATCCCCGCAGGCGCGGGGATTACCCGATGTAGCCCATGGGCACGCAGAAATACTTGCCCCGATCCCCGCAGGCGCGGGGATTACCCGGTGATCGAAAGGTAATCTGTTACCTTTTTGAACCGATCCCCGCAGGCGCGGGGATTACCCCGTAAGGAAGGTCTTACATGGACCGCCGAGGTACCCGATCCCCGCAGGCGCGGGGATTACCCGTAACCTACCTCGAGCACGCACAAGAGGGGAAGCCGATCCCCGCAGGCGCGGGGATTACCCGTCGAGGTCGTCATCCGCGTCGGCGAAATCGTCCCGATCCCCGCAGGCGCGGGGATTACCCGGCGAATGCGCGGGGTCGAGACTTCTTCGTCGGCCGATCCCCGCAGGCGCGGGGATTACCCGCAACGAGACCAGGTACTGGATTTTCCTGAGGTCCGATCCCCGCAGGCGCGGGGATTACCCGGTGCCGGGGCGCGTGGCTCGCTCGGGTGTGCACCGATCCCCGCAGGCGCGGGGATTACCCGATGGGCTGTTCGGCGTGGTGCGTGACGATCCGCCGATCCCCGCAGGCGCGGGGATTACCCGCCTCGCCGGTTCTGGGTGCATGAACCCAAGCCCTGATCCCCACAGGCGTGGGGATTACCCAGTTGTAAGACGAGGGCATTCCCTAATGCATACCTGATCCCCACAGGCGTGGGGATTACCCGGCCACCTCGTGCCGGCTACCTGCTACGCGCCGCTGATCCCCACAGGCGTGGGGATTACCCGCGCTCGAGCCGCTGATCACGGTCGAGCAGGATCTGATCCCCACAGGCGTGGGGATTACCCGCTCGAGCAGCAACTGGCCGAGAACGAAGAAGCCTGATCCCCACAGGCGTGGGGATTACCCGGGGTATTCGCCCGCGAAGGCGCTGCAGATGGTCTGATCCCCACAGGCGTGGGGATTACCCGGTTGTTACGCGACGTCTGCAGCACCCCATCCCCTGATCCCCACAGGCGTGGGGATTACCCGTCTTCCTCGAGCACGACGCCATTCTCGTCCATCTGATCCCCACAGGCGTGGGGATTACCCGACAAGGTTTTCGGTCCCCTGCCCCGGCCTACGCTGATCCCCACAGGCGTGGGGATTACCCGTTATGCCTAGACCATCTTTGCCGAAATAGAAGCTGATCCCCACAGGCGTGGGGATTACCCGGCGGGACTGTTGGCCACTCCTTCGACATGCTTCTGATCCCCACAGGCGTGGGGATTACCCGTCCACCGTTTTCCGCGTGATTCGTCTGGCGGACTGATCCCCACAGGCGTGGGGATTACCCGGCCGTCCGCGACTTGCTGCGTCTTGGTTTTCACTGATCCCCACAGGCGTGGGGATTACCCGTTCAAGCGCCACGTCGACGGCATGACCAATGTCTGATCCCCACAGGCGTGGGGATTACCCGGAAATCTGGTCGATCTTCTTGAGGTTGTGGTACTGATCCCCACAGGCGTGGGGATTACCCGATTACCGTCGCCCTTTATGGCGCTCACGCAGACTGATCCTCACAGGCGTGGGGATTACCCGCCAGGCGGGCATTCAACACTGCAGAGAAATCACTGATCCCCACAGGCGTGGGGATTACCCGGCAACGAGGAGCAACTGCGCTTCTACACCGATCTGATCCCCACAGGCGTGGGGATTACCCGGTGATTTTCAGCTCCAGATACATCCACGTGCCCTGATCCCCACAGGCGTGGGGATTACCCGACCCGGGATCAGTACGACAAGCTTTCGCAGAACTGATCCCCACAGGCGTGGGGATTACCCGGCACGGTTGTAGGACGACTTCACTTCCTTGGGCTGATCCCCACAGGCGTGGGGATTACCCGACAGATTTCAGCAAGTACTTCTACAACGTGGACTGATCCCCACAGGCGTGGGGATTACCCGATGGCTCGATAGGGCTGCGCTGGAACCCTGCCCTGATCCCCACAGGCGTGGGGATTACCCGGACGTGCGCAAAGGGACCTATCTGCTGGACACCTGATCCCCACAGGCGTGGGGATTACCCGATGTCGGAGTAAAGCCGAGAAACATTCAGTCGCTGATCCCCACAGGCGTGGGGATTACCCGGCCACCACCTATCCCCGGACCGACTGCCGCTACTGATCCCCACAGGCGTGGGGATTACCCGGCGCCTATCAGTGGATGTTCGTCAAGACCGGTCTGATCCCCACAGGCGTGGGGATTACCCGTCGTTATTAACGAAGAAAAGTATCTGATTACCTGATCCCCACAGGCGTGGGGATTACCCGGCTTCCCAGAACTCACCGACCAGCGGGTGATCCTGATCCCCACAGGCGTGGGGATTACCCGCCGCGCGGGCGCTCCTCGCCCTTGACGCTGTCCCGGGCCCCACAGGCGTGGGGATTATCCGCACGGCGGCGTCGCCTCCGGCAGCAGCAAAACCCGATCCCCTCAGGCGTGGGGATTACCCGTGGTGCGAGGTCGATCCCTCCAGCGTCTACGCCCGATCCCCACAGGCGTGGGGATTACCCGCCATCTGCGATGGTGACAGCGAGCGCTATCTGCCGATTCCCACAGGCGTGGGCTCAATCGTCCCTCAGAGCGGTTTATCAGGCCACTAAGCGCCGATCCCCGCAGGCGCGGGGTTCAACCGCCTTCGTCACTACCGCCCGTCTCGTGGTGCACCCGATCCCCGCAGGCGCGGGGTTCAACCGGCCCCTTCCAGCTTCAGGCGCTTTTCCCTCAACCGATCCCCGCAGGCGCGGGGCTCAACCGGTGTAATGCATGGACCTGACTATCGATAGCCTCCGATCCCCACAGGCGTGGGGATTACCCGCTGGATGCCTGGGCCAAGTTCCCCAACTTCCACTGATCCCCACAGGCGTGGGGCTCAACCGAACAGGCGAGGGCGGTCGCCCGAATGATGATGCCGGTCCCCACAGGCGTGGGGATTACCCGGTGGTCTTCAGGTTAAAGAAGATCCCTTCCAGCCGATACCCGCAGATGCGGGGATTACCCGCGCTTGACGATCACCTCACCATCGACCAGAGCCCGATCCCCACAGGCGTGGGGGAAACGATCGTTGCCATATAAGCAGTCTGAATTCCCCTCCACTAGTTTCTGGCATCTTCTACATCGCGGCTGAAGCCGCTCCTACCCGTGAGGTGGCGTCTGCGGGTGTTGGGAGAGCATTCACCACCCTTGAGCTTGGCCACTCCCTTGGTCGTCACTGAGAGACAGCAACCTTCCACCGCCCCAGCAGGCTCAGCATCGCGGCTGAAGCCGCTTCCACCTGTGAGGTGGCGTCTGCGGGTGTTGGGAGAGCATTCACCACCCTTGAGCTTGGCCACTCTCTTGGGCTTCACTGAGGAGGGGGAATCCTCCGCCACCATTTGCGCTAAGGGAGCGCTGACGTGGTATGTGGACACATTTCCAGCATGGCGCCGACATCGGGGTGCGCGGCGTTGGCGAGACGCTTGAGCGGGCCTTCGAGGAGGCGGCCGTTGCCTTGACCGCCGTGATCGTCGAGCCGGCCGAGGTGCATTGTCGCGAGACCGTGGAGGTGCAGTGCGAGGCGCCCGACCGAGAGTTGCTGTTGGCCGACTGGCTGAATGCCCTGGTCTACGAGATGGCGACTCGCCATATGCTGTTCTGCCGCTTCAAGGTCGAGTTTCAGGGCGCGCGGTTGCATGGCAGCGCCTGTGGCGAAGCCGTCGATATCGCCCGTCATCAGCCGGCGGTCGAGGTCAAGGGAGCCACCTATACCGAGTTGGAGGTCCGCGAGGAACGGCCAGGGAAATGGCGCGCCCAATGCGTGGTCGATGTCTAGAACAGGGACCACTCAGCCCTTGTCAACCGGGGACGACGATCCTCACATTGGAGATCAGGGGGTGATGGCTTATGAATCCCGCAACCCTGACCCGAACTTCGGCATTCGAGTGGCGTATCGAACCGACCGGCAACATGCGGGTGCCGGGAGTTATCTATGCCACTGAAGCGCTGATACAGGCGATGGATGAAAGGGTCCGTGACCAGGTCGTCAATGTCGCCTGCCTGCCGGGCATCGTCTCGGCGTCCTATGCCATGCCGGATGCGCATTGGGGCTACGGCTTCCCGATCGGTGGCGTGGCGGCCTTCGATGCCGAGGAAGGCGGTGTGGTTTCCGCCGGCGGCGTGGGCTTCGATATCTCCTGTGGCGTGCGCTGTCTGCGCACCGGCTTGCAGCGTGCCGAGCTCGAGCCGCTCAAGGAGCGCCTGGCCGAGACGCTGTATCACCGGGTTCCGGTCGGCGTCGGCAGCCATGGCCCGATCCACCTCGACGACAAGCAGATGGAGGCGATGCTGACCGGCGGCGCCCAATGGGCGGTGGAGCGAGGCTGGGGCTCGCGCGATGACCTGAGGTTCATCGAGGCGCAAGGTCGCATTACCGGCGCCCGGGCCGATGCCGTCTCCGCCAAGGCCAAGAAGCGCCAGCGCAACGAGATGGGCACGCTGGGTTCCGGCAATCACTACCTCGAGGTCCAGGAGGTCGGCGAACTCTACGATCGCGAGGCGGCCCGCGCCTTCGGGCTCGCTGAGCACGAGGTGGTGGTGTTCATCCACTGTGGGTCACGCGGCCTCGGCCACCAGATCGGCACCGAGTACCTGAAGAGCATGGCGACCAGTGCCCGGCAGCATGGCATCGAGTTGCCGGACCGCGAACTCGCTTGCGCGCCGCTACGTTCCGATACCGGCCAGGCCTACCTCGGCGCCATGCGTGCCGCCAGCAATTGCGCCCTGGCCAACCGCCAGATCATCACGCATTTCGCGCGCGAGGTCTTTGCCGAGCTCTTCCCCGCTGCCGATCTCGAGCTGCTCTACGATGTGTCGCACAACACCTGCAAGCTCGAGGAGCACTCGCTCAATGGCGAGCGCAAGAAGCTCTTCGTGCATCGCAAGGGGGCAACCCGCGCCTTCGGCCCGGGCCACCCGGATCTCCCCGAGGAGTATCGCGCTGTCGGCCAGCCGGTGCTGATCGGGGGCTCGATGGGCACGGCATCGCATGTGCTTGCCGGCAATGCCGATCCCCGCGTGCCGTCGTTTGCTTCGGCCTGTCATGGAGCCGGGCGCGCCATGAGCCGGCGCCAGGCGCACCGCAACTGGCAGGGCCGGCAGTTGCTGGAGGAACTGCGCGAGCAGGGCATCATCGTCCGCAGCCCATCCGCCAAGGGCGTCGCCGAAGAGGCGCCCCATGCCTACAAGGATGTCGATGCCGTGGTCGACGGTGCCGAGGAAGCCGGGTTGGCGCGCAAGGTCGCCAAGCTCAAGCCGCTCGTCTGCATCAAGGGCTAGGTTCTACCCGAAAAGCTGCCTGCGCTTGCCCATGCGGCGTTAAAAATCATCTCAAAATGCTCATTTAACACCCGTAAACTCCGCTCTTTCGATGATTTTTGCCTGGCCTGGCCTTCGCTCGTCGGCTTTTCAGACAGAACCGATGGCCTAGTCTTCGCGCTGTTCGAACGCTTCGGCGGCCTGGATCGCCTCTTTCTTGCTCTCGTGTTCGGAGATAACGATTTCGTTGTCGGGCTCGCTCTCGTCGATCACGATCCAGCCGGTGATGGTTTCCTTGAGGTCATCGGCATCGAAGACGGGTTCGATACGTGCTTGCTTCGGCATCTTGTCTCCTCCTTGCGGGAAAGAAGGGGCTAGAACTGCTCCTTGGGAAGTTCGCCCGAGGGTGGACGATTCAGTTCGGTACACGGACAGTCTTCATGCTTGCAGACCATCCCCTCCGGATGGCCAGCAGCACAGGCGCTGCAGCAATAAGCCTTTCCCTCGTAGATCGCGGCCTCCTCGCTGGACACTTCATATTCGCAACCCGGACACGCGCAAGTTCCCATATCGGCCATGGAATGTCCTCCTATCGAGGTGCTGGTTTTAGCGTAGAAGCCGATGTGCGGATCGGGGAAGGGGGCTTTGACACCTGCATCGCGACCTCCTATAGTTCATTTGCAAATGATAATTATTGTCATTTAAAAATGCTGTCAAGCAAGGAGGCCATATGCCGTATCGAATCAATACCGCGTTCAAGGGGGCCAACCCCACGTTGCAGATCTGCGATGCGTCGTCGGGGTCGGTGCGTCTGGCGTGGGAATATCCGCGTCAGGATCCTCAACTGGCGGAGGAGGATCACGAGTTGCTGGAGATGAAGCGCGAGGAGGCGATTCACGAGCTGTTCCGCCGCCTGTTCCTGCTGACCACCGAGCAGTATCTGAAGGGCGAGATCGGCGAACCGACAGCCGGGACCCGCGCGTCACGGCACCGATGAGGGGCTGGCTGGCAGTGTTACCCGTAGGGTGTCGACGCTCTCGCAGGGCTTGCCGAGCCGCAGGTGGAGTTCACGCCGGCTGAGGTCCATGACCACGGCAAACAGGGTTTCCATGCGCTCGGCCTCGGGCTGGGCGTGGTTGGTGTGGCGGCAGATCCCCGTCGGGGCATTGTGGTGGTCGCTGAGCAACGCGAAGAGGGCGTCCGGGTCGGCGGCGACCGGTTGCGCCAGGAGTGCGTCGAGCCGCGTCAACCTGGGGTATGAGTCGGGGCGCGGGAAGTCTTTCACGCCGGCGGTGGCGGTTGTGGCGTAGAGGTGATTGGTGTGGGTGACGATGCCGTCGCGTGGCGGGATCTCGCCGGGCGGGCCGGGGTGAACTTCAAGGCCGGCGGCCTGGCCGTCGGCGCTGGCGAGCAGGAAGTGGGCGGGCGAGGCGACGTGGTCGTGGGTCGCCACGCGCCGTGCCGCGGTGAAGTCGGGGCTTTCGAGGATCTTGCGCAGGGCGAAGTGGATCGGCAGGCCGTCGCCGCAGGTCTGCGAGCGAATGGCATTGAGGCATACGCCGATGCCATGGGCATTGAGCCCGATCTTGGCGACCATGCCGGCCTCGCCGACGCTGACCAGCGGCGGCGCATCGTCGGCGCTGATCGTCAGCGCCACCACGTTGCGCTGCTGATCCCGGCGCCAGTCCCAGTTCTGGGCCAGCCATTGCTGGCCGCGGCGGTACAGCGAGAAGGCCGAGCAGCCGCCGCTGGCCTGGGTCAACGAGATCTCGCTACGGCAATTGAGGGTCAGGATGTCGTCGAAGTCGACGCCGGCGCCGCGGGCCAGGCCATCGACTTCCTCGAGGATCGCCGGAAAGTGGCGCTCGAGCGCGGGCAAGAAGCGCTGTGCTCGGTGGCGCGCCTGGTGCCAGCTCAGGCCGACGAAGTCCTGGAACAGCCGGTCGTAGACCGCGATGCTGTCGGTGATCCTGCCGGCATGGGCGCGGCCATGGTCCACGCCGATCTCCCCTCGGTGTCCGGACAGCACGGTGACTTCCATGACGGCCTCGCGAGTCGATGAACAGGGTTGCCGTCACTGTAGCATGCCGAGCACGAGCGCAACGCCGGTCGGGTGATTGGCGTTGCTCGACAGCAATCACAAGACCTCGTCGAGGAAGTCACGGAAGGCGGCCCAGGACTTTTCGTCGGCGCGCTTCTGGTAGCGGTCTCCGCCGAACACGGTGAAGGCGTGCGGGGCACCGGAGTAGACCTGGATCTCGTAGGTGACCCCGGCGGCTTCCAACTCTTCGGAAAGGGCGGCGACGTCGCTCATGGTGACCGAGCTGTCGGCACCGCCATGGGCGATCAGGAGCGGCGACGTGTCGCTGGCATAGGACTGGCCTTGCGGTGTATCCAGGCCACCATGGAAGGTCGCATAACCCTGGATGCCGTCGGCGGCGCCGGAACGGGCCAGTTCGAGCACCACGGCGCCGCCGAAGCAGTAGCCCATGACCACGGTGTCCTGGGCACCGAGTTCACGGGCCTGTTCCAGGCCGGCCAGCGTCAGGGTGCGCATGCGCTCGCGGTCCTGGTAGAGCTTGGCGGTCTCGGCCTTGCGCGCCTCGGTATCGACGGGGCGATTGCCCTGACCGTAGAGATCCACGGCGAAGGCGTCATAACCCATCTCGGCCAGCATGTCGGCGCGCTGGACTTCGTAGTCGGTGAGGCCGTCCCAGTCGTGGATGATCAGCACCGCGCCACGCGCATCGTCGGCGGCGGGCGCGTGGTAGCCTTCGAAGCTCTCACCATCGACCTGGTAGGTGACGGTGTCGCCCGCCAGGGCGCTGGGAATCCCCAGTGCCAGGCAGGCGGCACCCAGTAGTGAATGAGGGAGCCAGGGGAACATGGCAGGTTCCTTGTCGGGTGGGCAGGAGCGGACAGGCGTGACTCGCCTGCCCCGTGATCAGGGTAAGCATAGTCAACCGACACTCGGGAACTCTGTCATTTGTCGGTGGCATTCCTGGCCAGCGTTGAAATGATGGCATGGTTCCTGAGCACAATGTGCAACCTTCTGATATGTCTTGAATATATTTAGGTGTGTCGTTGCCTTTGCGTTGGCGGGGCCTGGCTTGTGTTTTTGCGTAAACACTTCCAGAGTTATGAAGGCACTAATTTAACTGGTAATAGCGAGAATAATCATGAAGAAAGCCTTGTTAGCAATGGCGGTTGCCGCTACCACTTTTGTGGGTGCCGCGCAGGCCGAGGTCAAAGTCGGGTTCCTGGGAGGCTTCACTGGGGGGATCGAGAGCTTGACGCCGCCGATCTTCGACGGCGCGAAACTGGCAGTGCGCCATATCAACGAGCAGGGTGGCCTGCTGGATGGCCAGAACCTGGCACTGCCGAGCGGCGATACCACCTGTTCCGATGCCTCGGCGGCGTCCAACGCGGCGGACCGCATGGTCAACAGCGAGCAGGTCACGGCCATCGTCGGTGCGCTGTGTACCGGTGCCACGATAGCGGCGGCCAACAATGCGGCCATTCCGGGTGGCGTGGTGATGGTTTCGCCGGCCTCCACGGCACCGGCGGTCACCGAACTGAACGATAGCGACCTGGTGTTCCGCACCGTACCGTCCGATGGTTTCCAGGGCGAGATGCTGGCCAAGCTGCTGCTGTCCAAGGATATCGAGGAAGTGGCGGTGACCTACGTCAACAACGACTATGGTCGCGGTCTGGCCGATGCCTTCGTGGCCACTTATGAAGCGGAGGGCGGCACGGTGACGGCCAACCTGGCCCATGAGGACAACCGCGCCGACTATCGCTCCGAACTGGGTTCGCTGTCGGCCTCGGGGGCCGAGACGCTGGTGGTGCTGGCCTATGCCGACACCTCGGGGCAGACCATCCTGCGCCAGGCCTACGAGAGTGGGGCCTTCACCCAGTATGTGGGGGGCGACGGCATGGTGGGCGCATCGCTGATCGAGGCGGTGGGGCCCGAGGTGCTGGAAGGCATGATTGCCACGCGTCCGGGATCGCCGGATATCCCCGGATCGGGGATCTTCCAGGACCTGGCCAACGAGGCCGGGATCGACCCTAGCGCGGTGTTCGCCGCCCAATCCTACGATGCCGCCTTCCTGTTGGGCCTGGCTATCGAGAAGAACGGCAGCGGCAATCGCGAGGGCCTGTCCGATGCGCTACGTGAGGTCGCATCGGCGCCGGGTGAAGTCATCCTGCCGGGCGAGTGGGAAAAGGCCAAGCAACTGCTGGCCGATGGCCAGGACGTCAACTATGAAGGCGCTTCCGGGACCCATGAGTTCGACGAGAACGGCGACGTGCCGGGCGTGGTGGTCGAGATGGCGGTCGAAGACGGGGAGTTCGTGAACAAGGGCTTCATCGACTTGTAAGTCCCGACGCTAGCCCGTGACGACAAGGCCCCGGCGGTTTTGAACTGACCCCCAATAGTTGGACGGTTCATTCAGCCGGGGCCTTGGTGTATCGGCCGACCTCGTGCCGAACTGGTGTGCGAAGGTCGGCGAACGGGTCGGACGGTTTGGCCCACGCTCAAGTGTGGTGGGGTACCTTCTCCGGCATCACCCCCTTGGGCGCATAGCGCAGCACCAGCGAGATCAGCAGGCCGATGACGAAGACCCGGGCCTGTAGCGCCCGACTGTCGAGATTGCCGACCGGCTCCCAGCCGAACCAGCCTTCTCCGAGATAGACGACGGAATGCATCACGAACAGCGCCAGGGGCTCGGACATGATCCAGATGATGTACACCAGCACGGCACCGAAGATGGTGCCCAGGTTGTTGCCGGGGCCGCCGAGGATCACCATCACCAGTACCAGGAAGGTGTGGTTGAGCGGCAGGTAGCCTTGCGGGTCGAAGATGCTGTTGAAGCTGGTCAGCGCCGCGCCGCCGATGCCCATCAGGATGCAGCCCAGCACGAAGATCTCGAGGCGTCGCATGTTGATGTGCTTGCCCATCGCCGCGGCCGAGGTCTCGTTGTCGCGGATGGCGCGGATCATGCGGCCCCAGGGGGCGTGGTAGGCGCGGTTGAGCAGGAAGAAGATGACGGCGATCAACACCGCCGTGACCGACAGGTACAGCGCGCGGGACACGATGAAGCCGAGCTCGCCGGCGCCGGGAGTCGGCCAGGGCAATGGCGAGACGGTGGCGGTGCCACGGGTCAGCCAGTCGGAGTTCTTGAGAAAGGCCTTGATGATCTCGGCGATGCCCAGGGTGGCGATGGCCAGGTAGTCGCTGCGTAGCCCCAGGCAGATCCGGCCGATGAAATAGCCGATGCCACCGGCCAGTGCGCCGCCGAAGATCCAGCCGACCCAGGCCGGCAGGCCCAGGCCGCCGATGAACTGGGCGCGCGACTCGATCTCGCCGGTTACCTCACGCAGGTTACTGATCACTACCAGATAGAGGAGCACGGCCAGCACGACCGCGATGATGGTGCGCAGCCGCTTCGGCACCCCGAGGCGATCGAGCCGGCTCGCGCCATAGACCATGATCGCGGCGACCACCACGTACAGCAGCACGCGGCCCAACTCGCCTGGCAGCTCGGTGTCCCAGAACGCCGGGTTGACGGGCACGCTGAAGAACATCGCGCAGAAGCCACCCAGCGCCACGAAGCCCATCACCCCGGCATTGAACTGTCCCGCATAGCCCCATTGGATGGTCAGGCCGAGGGCAAGGATGGCATAGCAGGCGGCCTCGACCAGCATGCGGGTGCTGTAGGCAGCGCCCATCCCCAGATAGACGAGCAATACGGCGACGAACAGGCCGGCGAAGAGCGCGAGTTCACGGGCAGGAAGCGTTCTTGTCATTAGATTACCTTCCCCTTGAAGATGCCGGTGGGGCGCCATACCAGGATGGCGACCATGATGAAGAAGGGCACCACGATCTTGTACTCGGTGCCGACGAAGGCCAGGTTGCTGGGGAGGTCCAGCCACTCGGGAAAGCGGTCGCGGAAGGGGCGCAACAACACCGCCCAGTTGAACACGGCCAGCGTTTCGGCGAAGCCGACCACGAAGCCACCGGCGATCGCGCCGTAGGGATGACCGACACCGCCGACGATGGCCGCGGCGAAGATCGGCAGCAGCAGGAAGAAGCTGAGGTCGGGCTTGAAGGCGACATCCAGCGATAACAAGGTGCCGGCGGCGGCGGCCAGTGCCCCGGCGATGACCCAGGTCACGGCGACGATGGTGTTGGTGTTGATGCCCGAGGCGCGCGCCAGGTCCGGGTTGTCGGACATGGCGCGCATCGCCTTGCCCAGCCGTGAACGACTCAGGAACAGGTGCAGGCTCACTACCGCGACCAGGGCGAACACGAACAGGATGATCTGCGGTTCGGTGACGACGATCGGCCGGGTGGCCAGCTCGAAGGGCAGTTCGAGGCGGAAGATATCCTTGCGCTCGGCGATATACAGGCTCGCGGCGCCGGTGCCGGAGAACAGCCGGATCAACCCTTGCAGCATCAGGGTCACGCCCAGCGAGGCGATCACCATCACGATGGGTTTGACGTTGTGGGCGCGTAGCGGCTTGTAGAAGGCGCGGTCGATGCCTACCGCGGCGGCGGCGGTGACCAGCATCGCGACCGGCAGCATGAGCAAGGCGCTGGGCAACCCCACGGTGGCGCCGACCTCCGGGAACAGGGTGGTCATCAGGAGTACCACGAAGGCGCCCAGCGTCATCATGTCGGCATGTGCGAAGTGGGCGAAGCGCATGATGCTGAACACCAGCGTCACGCCGATCGCTCCCATGGCATAGATGGAGCCCGACACCGTGCCGGAAATCACCACGTAGTTGATGAAGAAAACCAGTTCGTTCAAAACGTTATCTCCCCAGGGGATGCTTGCAGCGGACGCAACCTAGCCGCCAAGGAAACTCTTGGCGACATCCGGATCGTTGAGCAGGTTCTCGCCGGTATCGGTGAAGCGGTTCTGCCCCGACGCCAGCACGAAGCCCTTGTGGGCGATGGCGAGCGCCTGCTTGGCGTTCTGCTCGACCATCAGGATGCCGACCCCCGCGGCGTTGATCTTCTTGATGCGCTCGAAAATCTCGTTCATGAACAGTGGCGATAACCCGGCGGTGGGCTCGTCGAGCAGCAGTAGGCTGGGTTCGACCATCAAGGCGCGTCCCATGGCCACCATCTGGCGCTGCCCCCCGGAGAGTTCGCCGGCCGGCTGCTTGCGCTTCTCGCGTAGCGGTGGGAAGAATTCATAGACCTGCTCGAGCATGCGGCGGAAGTTCTCGGGGCGGATATAGGCGCCCATTTCGAGATTTTCCTGCACGCTGAGACTGGGGAAGATGTTGTGTTCCTGAGGCACGAAGCCCATGCCCTGATGGACCAGCTTGTTGGGCGCCGTGTTGGTGATCGGCTCGCCGCGCAGGCGGACCTCGCCCTGGCTGACATGCAGCAGGCCGAAGATGGCCTTGAGCATGGTCGACTTGCCGGCCCCGTTGGGGCCGACGATCACGCCGATTTCGTTGGCCTCGATCGACATCTCGACACCGTTGAGGATGTTCATGCCGCCATAGCCGCCATGCACATCGGTTGCTTCCAGTAATGCCATGCGTACGCTCCGGATTGTATTTTCCGCAACGGCGAGCGATCGACGTTCACCGACGCCTCATGCGGGATCTTATTCTGTCTTGGCCCCGAAGTAGGCCTCGATGACATCGGGATTGTTTCGGACCTCTTCGATGGTGCCTTCCACCATCACGCGCCCCTGGGCCAGCACGATCACCGGATCGCAGAGGCGGGCGATCATGTCCATGTCGTGTTCGATGACCAGGAAGGTGTAGCCCATCTCGCGATTGAGGCGTTCGATGTTCGCGACCAGGTCGCCGAGCAGGGTGCGGTTGACGCCGGCCGCAATCTCGTCGAGCAGCACCACGCGGGCATCGGTCATCATGGTGCGGCCGAGTTCCAGCAGCTTCTTCTGGCCGCCGGAGAGATTGCCGGCCAGCTCGTTGCGGACCTGACGCAGGCCGATGAAGTCGATGACCTCCAGGGCTCGGCTTCGCACTTCGCTTTCCTGTTGGCGGACCTCGCCGGGCTTGAGCCAGGCGCTGAACAGGTTCTCGCCGAGCTGGCGCGGCGGCACCATCATCAGGTTTTCCAGCGCGGTCAGCTGCGTGAACTCGTGGGCGATCTGGAAGGTGCGCAGCAGCCCTTTGTGGAAGAGCACATCGGAGGGCAGGTTGGTGATGTCCTCGCCATCGAACACGACGCGGCCGGCATCCAATGGCAGGTTGCCGGCGATGATGTTGAACAGGGTGGTCTTGCCGGCACCGTTGGGACCGATCATGCCGGTGATGGAACCTTCCTCGACCTGGATCGAGCAGTCATCGATGACTCTCAGGCCACCGAAGGATTTGTAGACATGGCTGACCTCGATGATCGCGCTCATTCCCCATCCTATCGTGTTATTGATCTTGTACCAGGGCCGACAATCGTTACGTGCCCCTTGGCGGAGCAGCGAAAGCACAACTGTGCGCCAGGCAACGGCACTTGACCAGATGGCAAGCGTTTATGAGGCGTTGGATGAGGGCCCTGGTCGGTCGATGACGACTCTGGTGGTTGCCGAGGTGATCATAATTCTCACCTCGGCGTGATTCAATGGAGAGCGCAGCGTTCCCTGCGGCGACGAGCTTGGGGTCGAGGGTCGGGGGAAGCGAAGGCGTCAGGCATTGCTCTCCGCGTCGGGATCGCGGCGGTCGAGGGCTCGCATGGCGTCGGGCAGGCGTACCATGTCACCCAGCGTCAGCTTGCCGTGTATTCTCTTGCGTTCCCCGGTGCGTGGATTGATCAGGGCGACTACCTCGCCGATGCTGGTGTCGTTATTGACGAAGGCCTCTACGCGGACGCGCACCGTGATGCCCTGGTAGTGGGCGGAGATGATGCTGCCGGGGTGTGGCTCGACATAGTCTTCGGGGTCATTGGCGTAGAGCGCCATGACACTGTCTCTGCCGGGGTCGTCCCATTCCACGTGCTTGTGCATGTGGGATCTCCTCTCACTGTTTGGCTGTATTGTCAGATTAGCCACTTTCCATGCAAACGAAAAAGCCCACCGCGGGGGTGGGCTTCAACGCAGCGAGGGCGGCGGGCTTAACCTTTGCTGGCCCGCTTGCGCTCGTTCTCGGTGAGATGCTTCTTGCGCAGGCGGATGTGGTTGGGCGTGACTTCCACCAGCTCGTCGGAATCGAGGAACTCGATCGCCTGTTCCAGCGAGAACTTCACCGGCGGGGTCAGCACGATGTTCTCGTCGTTGCCCGAGGCGCGCATGTTGTCGAGTTTCTTGCCCTTGGTCGGGTTGACCACCATGTCGTTGGCGCGGTTGTTGATGCCCACCAGCATGCCTTCATAGACCTCGGTGCCGTGGTCGATGATCAGCTTGCCGCGCTCCTGCAGCGCATAAAGGGCGTAGGCCAGCGCCTTGCCGGGAACCATCGACACCAGGACGCCGTTGCGCCGCTCGATGGATGCGTCGGGCTTGAGCGGGCCGTAGTGATCGAAACGGCTGGTGAGGATGCCGGTGCCCGAGGTCAGGGTCAGGAACTGGCCGCGGAAGCCGATCAAGCCGCGGGCCGGGATGATGAAGTCCAGGCGCACACGGCCCTTGCCGTCGGGGTTCATGTTGCTCAACTCGCCCTTGCGGTAGCCGAGCTCTTCCATGATGGCGCCCTGGTGCTGCTCTTCGCAGTCGATGATCACCTCTTCGTACGGCTCCTGCTTGACGCCGTCGATCTCGCGGATGATCACCTCGGGGCGGCCCACGGCCAGCTCGAAGCCTTCGCGCCGCATGGTCTCGATCAGCACCGAGAGGTGCAGCTCGCCGCGCCCGGAGACCTTGAACTTCTCCGGGGACTCGCCCTGCTCGACGCGCAGGGCGACGTTGTGGATCAGCTCCTGGTCGAGGCGGTCCTTGATGTTGCGGCTGGTGACGTACTTGCCGTCACGGCCGGCGAACGGCGAGTCGTTGACCTGGAAGGTCATGGACACGGTGGGCTCGTCGACCGACAGCGGCGGCAGCGCCTCGACGGCGATCGGATCGCACAGGGTGTCGGAGATGGCGAGGTCGTCGATACCGGTGATACAGACGATGTCACCGGCGGTGGCCTGTTCGGTCTGCACCCGCTCCAGGCCCATGTGAGTCATCACCTGGCCGATCTTGCCCTTGCGCGTCTTGCCGTCGGTGCCGACCACGCTGACCTGCTGGTTGGGGCGTACCGCGCCGCGCTTGATGCGGCCCAGCCCGATGACGCCGACGTAGCTGTTGTAGTCCAGCGCCGAGATCTGCATCTGGAACGGGCCGTCGAGCTCGACGTTGGGCGGCTCGACGATATCGACGATGGACTGGAACATCGGCGTCATGTCATCGGCGAGCTGATCCGGCTCGGGACCGGCGATGCCGTTGAGCGCCGAGCAGTAGATGATCGGGAAATCGAGCTGCTCGTCGGTGGCGCCGAGGTTGTCGAACAGGTCGAAGATCTGGTCGATGACCCAGTCGGGGCGTGCGCCGGGACGGTCGATCTTGTTGACCACCACGATCGGCTTCAGCCCTTGGGCGAAGGCCTTCTGGGTCACGAAGCGGGTCTGCGGCATGGGGCCGTCGACGGCATCGACCAGCAACAGCACCGAGTCGACCATCGACATCACGCGCTCGACCTCGCCGCCGAAGTCGGCGTGTCCCGGGGTGTCGACGATGTTGATGTGATAAGCCTGATCGGAGTCAGGCGCCTGCCAGCGGATCGCCGTGTTCTTGGCCAGGATGGTAATGCCGCGTTCCTTCTCCTGGTCGTTGGAGTCCATGATGCGCTCTTGGCCCTCGGCCTTGCGGTCCAGGGTGCCGGACTGGCTCAACAGCTTGTCGACCAGGGTGGTCTTGCCATGGTCGACGTGAGCGATGATGGCGATGTTGCGAAGTTTCTCGATCACGACGGGATCCTGCAGGGTAAAAGTGGGGCGCATTATAGGGGCTGGGCCACAACCCCTGCTAGCGTTGTCGGCTAAAATTTGTTCAATCTGACGCTGCTGAACGCCAGATCAAGGGGTTAGGGCGCTCAGCGATAGCCCAACAACCAGTCGTACAGGCGGCCGGGACTTTGCGCCACCGGCTGGCTGATGGGGATGCGCGGGATGGCCAAGGGGTCGTTGCGGTGGCTGAGCCAGCCGCCGTTGCCGGCCAGGGCCAGTTGTACGCCACAGCGGTTGGCCAGGCGCCTGAGGCGCGCCGAGGGGTAGGCATCGAAATAGGCGAAGGCGTCGAGTGGCTCGCGGCATAGCCGCTTGAGGTCCTTGCGCGAGCGCCGGATGTGCCAGCACACCCGCTCATCGCTCAGCGGCTCCAGGGCTTCCGGCAGCACACCGTGGGCGCCGAAGCGGATCAGGCCGGTGTTTTCCAGCCGTCGCAGGGTGAAGGGGTCGATGCCGTGGGGCGGCAGATCGAGCAGACGGTGCAGTTCTTCGGCCACGGAGTTGATCGTCAGCGGACAGGCGGATTGCAGTCGCCCGAGATAATCCAGCAGGGCCTGGCTGTAGGCGTCGTCCGGGTGTGGCGGCGGCATGGGCGGCAGCGGCAGGTCGGCATCGCCCATGGCGTCGCGGACCTGTTCGGGGCGCTGGCGTGTCCACAGGCTTTCGGCGATGACTTCCCACCAGAAACCGCGCGGCTTGCCGAGCAGCCCGGTGGTGACGAAGAGGCTCGCCGGCAGGGCATAGTGATCGAGCACCGGGGCGGCGTAGTCGGCGGTGTCGCGCCAGCCATCATCGAAGGTCAGGGCGATGCAGGCGCGCGGGTCGCGGTGGGGTTTGAGTGCCGTCTCGAGGCTGACGATGCGTGCCACTTCCACCAGGCTCATCAACAGATGCTGGAAGCTCTCCGGGCCCAGGCAGTAAGGGGCGCGATGCGGCAGACGGGCGGCCTGCTCATCGGCGAGCACTCGGTGCAGTACGAGGATGGCGCTGCGCCCCTGCAGGGGTTCGGCCAGGCTGCGCCGCCAGTGGCCACGCAGACGCTGGGCAAGATCGCGGGCAAGACCCAATCCGTTCATGGCGTTTCTCCTTGGCGGAGATGCCTTCCAGTGTAAGCCCTCACTCACTCGTCCGCAGCCTTGCGTACTCGCACTTTATTATAAGGGCAGCTCGAGTACCCTGGCCTGGCAGGCGCGTAGGCGTGTCACCAGGTCCCGATAGGCGGTTTCGTCGAGGGCGGGGTCGAAACCGCCAATGCGTTCGAACCAGTCGCGATGCACGCACAGCGTGCCGGGAGGAGGTGTGCTGCGCCACAGTCGCTCGAATCCCCGCGGCCATAACGCCGAGTCGCGTGGCTGGAACAGGATGGCGTCCCAGTGCTGCTGGCTCAGCAGGTTGTCGGCACTGGTCAGCCAGTGGTCATCGAGTTTGCTGCGCGGCGCGGGAAACACCAGCGCTTCGCTGGGGGTGCGGTGCACGACCTCGTTACCGCGGGCGCCGACCGAGGGCTGTGCGATGGCTTCGAAACGGGCGCCGAAGCGCCGGCACAAGCGCGCCAGCCGCACGCTCTCCTCATCACAGACGACACGAATCTCCACCCGCCCTGGAAAGCACTGCACGGCGCTTTTCAGCGTTGCCAGGCAGCGCGGTAGGCGTGATGCCATCAATCGCGAATCGACAATGATGCAAAAGGCGTTCATCGAGGGTAGCGCCCCCTGAGCTTGCCAGGGCCGGCAAGTCGTGGCCACTGGTGATTACTGAGGCTTCGCGTCGCATCACTGTCCTACGCTGGTGAAAGCGAGATCGCATCTGGCTCCTTGTAATGAAGAGTAGCCTTTAGTTTCACAAAGTATCAATTCATTGCCTGGCTGATTTTTCTGATCATTACGCTACCTAGAGGGCGACAGAGAAAGGTTGGCTGAACCATACTGCAGCATATCGTGGAGCGTAATGCACCATTATGGTGCATTGATGAGATTTTTTGTTCCACCTTGGTGCATTGGCCCCCGGATCGATGGCCGGTTACCTCGATGCCATGTCACAAGGTAACCCGAGACCGCGTGGCAAACTCATTTTGTTTCAATGAGTTGAGGTTTTTTAAGAAGAATGTGCGCCATTTTGGCACGCTGCCTGCATTGCACTCTTCAGAGTCATTGATGCCGATTCGTCGTCATGACAGCCGTGGGCAAGGTGCCCGGGGCATGCTACAAACGACGCTGGATACCTAAGCCAACGAGACGAGCCATCGCTCACATTGTGGAGGACAACATGTCTGAGAAGACCCTCGCCCTGATTGACGAACATGACATCAAGTGGGTCGATCTGCGTTTTACCGATACCAAGGGTAAGGAGCAGCACGTCACCATTCCGGCTGCCGCCGTTGACGAGGAATTCTTCGAGAACGGCCAGATGTTCGATGGCTCCTCCATTTCCGGCTGGAAGGGCATCAACGAGTCCGACATGATCCTGCGTCCGGAAGACGGTACCGCCTTCCTCGACCCGTTCACCGAAGACGCCACCCTGGTGCTGCGCTGCGACATCATCGAGCCGGCCACCATGCAGGGCTACGAGCGCGATCCGCGCTCCATCGCCAAGCGCGCCGAGGCCTATCTGCAGTCCACCGGCCTGGGCGATACCGCCTTCTTCGGCCCGGAGCCGGAATTCTTCATCTTCGATGAGGTGCACTGGAAGGCCGACATCGAAGGCGCCATGTACAAGATCTCCTCCGAAGAGGGTGCCTGGGCCACTGACCGTTCCATCGAGGGTGGCAACCTGGGCCACCGTCCGCGGCTCAAGGGTGGTTACTTCCCGGTACCGCCGGTGGATAGCTTCCACGATATCCGCGGCGCCATGTGCAACACCCTGGAGGCCATCGGCCAGAGCGTCGAGGTACACCACCACGAGGTGTCCAACGCCGGCCAGAACGAGATCGGGGTCAAGTTCAACACCCTGGTCAAGAAGGCCGACGAAGTCCAGGAGATGAAGTACGTCATCCACAACGTGGCCCATGCCTATGGCAAGACGGCTACCTTCATGCCCAAGCCGCTGGTCGGCGACAACGGATCCGGCATGCACGTCCACCAGTCGTTCTGGAAGGACGGCGTCAACCAGTTTGCCGGGGACGAGTATGCCGGGCTGTCCGAGACGGCGCTGTACTACATCGGCGGCATCATCAAGCATGCGCGCGCCATCAACGCCTTCTCCAACGCGGCCACCAACTCCTACAAGCGTCTGGTGCCGGGCTTTGAGGCGCCGGTGATGCTGGCCTACTCAGCCCGTAACCGCTCCGCCTCCATCCGTATCCCCTACACCGCCAGCCCCAAGGGCAAGCGCGTCGAGATCCGCTTCCCGGATTCGACTGCCAACCCCTATCTGGCTTTCGCGGCGATGCTGATGGCGGGTATCGACGGCATCAAGAACCGGATCCATCCTGGCGATGCCATGGACAAGAACCTCTATGACCTGCCGCCGGAAGAAGGCAAGGCCGTGCCCACCGTGGCCAACAGCCTGGAGCAGGCCCTGGAAGCGCTGGACAAGGATCGTGCCTTCCTTACCGAAGGTGGCGTCTTCACCGACGACATGATCGATGCCTACATCGAGCTCAAGGAAGAGGACGTGGAGCGCCTGCGCATGACCACGCACCCGGTCGAGTTCGATCTGTATTACAGCTGCTGACGGCTGACATCGACTGCCGCCTGGCGGCAGGGTCGTCAAGGGGTTCCTCCGCGAGGGGGAACCCCTTTTTGCATTACACTCTCCAAGAAAGCGAACGTCATCGACTGCCGACCCTGGTCGGCGCCGCTGTGAGGATGAGGATGAAACTTCGACTTGTGCTGGTCTTGCTGGGCATCTGCCTGCCGTTTGCGGCCACCGCGACCACCGTCTATCGCAGCACCGATGCACAGGGCAATGTGGTCTTCAGCGATCAGCCCGATCAGGGGGCCGAGCCGGTCGAGCTGGAACCGCTGACGGTGGTGCCGTCGCTCGAGCCCGATGTCGTGGCACCGGCCGGGGAAAGCCGGGCCGGGGCGCCGCGCAGCGATACCGCCGCACCATTCATGCCCTATTCCGTCTTCCGCATCGCGTCGCCCAGCAACGAAGAGACGTTGCCCACCGGTTATGCCGGCAATGTCCAGGTCGAGCTGCGCATCGAGCCCGAGTTGCGCGAGGATCACCAAGTGCGGCTGCTCCTCGATGGCGAAGTCAGTCAGTCGGCCATGCACACCTCGGCCTTCATGCTCACCAATCTGGAGCGGGGCGAGCATGTGCTGCAGGCCGAACTGCTCGATACCAGCGGCGAGGTGCGCCACCGCAGTGCGCCGGTGACCCTTTATGTGCAGCGGGCCAGCGTCAACCTCCCGCAGAACCCCAATTAGCTGACCCCGAGGCTCGCGCCACACCTCACTTGTCCCGATGGCGGGCCACGGCCTTGCCAGCAAGTGCACCATGATGACAGCGGAGGCTTCAGGGACGCCTTCGACCATGCCCAGCGCGTGCGCGAGCGTAATGCCCTGGAATACGAGGCCGGCACCAGTTCCCGCCAGCGCGATCGGGAGGCTGACGAGCGGCACCCACCGCCCAGGGATCCCGAACGGCATTGACCTCCTACCTGACTGGGTGCCTGCCATGCCCAGGATGATGGCAGTCGCTCGCCCTGTTGCACTAAATTGGTGCATCATGAGGCCTTGTTTCGCCAAACCTCCACGCTTTTTCGCCATTTCGGGGCTGGCGCGCTTTTTGCACAGCAATAGGGAATGGCATCGACCTGGAATGCACCATGTATCAACGTCTGCTCGAACACCTGACCACGGCAGTGCTGCTGCTCGACGGCACCCAGCGGGTGCGCTGGTTGAATCCGTCGGCCGAGGCATTACTGGCCGTCAGCCTGGGGCGAGTGCAGGGCACCCACCTGGAATGCCTGGAGGGCGTCAACGGTGGGATCGCCGAGGTGTTGACCAAGGCGCGTGTCGAATTCCACCCCTTTACCCAGCGTGAGGCGCTCTTGAGGCTGGCCAGTGGCGACAGCATCACGGTGGATTTCACCGTCACGCCGCTCTCCGACGATGAGCTGCTGCTGGAAATCGAGCCACGCGACCGCCTGCTGCGCATCTCGCGCGAGGAGGCGTTGATCGCCCGCCAGGAAACCATCAAGGTGCTGTCCCGTGGCTTGGCTCATGAGGTCAAGAATCCCCTGGGGGGTATCCGCGGTGCCGCCCAATTGCTCGAGCGCGACCTACCCGATCCGCAACTGGTCGAGTTCACCCGCATCATCGTCGAGGAGGTCGACCGGCTGCGCGACCTGGTCGATCGCATGCTCGGCCCCAACCATCCGGAGCGCCACGCGCCGCTGAATATTCACCGCGTGCTGGAGCGGGTGAGGACGTTATTGATGGCCGAGCATCCGCAGGTCGAGGTGGTGCGCGACTACGACCCCAGCCTGCCGGAGCTGATCGGCGATGAAGCGCAGTTGATCCAGGCCGTGCTCAATGTGGCGCGCAATGCCCTGGAGGCCATGACAGAGAACGCAACCCCGTCTCCGCGACTGATCCTGCGCACGCGCGCCAAGCGCCAGTTCACCCTGGGCGCCGAGCGCCACCGCCTGGTCTGCGAGGTGGGGATCATCGACAACGGCCCCGGCATTCCTGAACACCTGCGCGAGACGCTCTTCTACCCGATGGTGTCCGGTCGCGCCGAAGGCAGTGGCCTGGGCCTGTCCATCGCCCAGTCGATTCTGCATCAACATCAAGGACTGATCGAATGCGATACCGCCCCCGGACATACCGAATTTCGTTTATTGACGCCGTTGGAGACCGCCTGATGAAGGCCGGTGCTACCCGCAGGAGGGCCCTATGACCGATGCCGCGCGTATCGTCATCGTCGACGATGACCGAGCCATTCGCTGGGTGCTGGAACGTGCACTCGCCCAGCCCGACCTCGAGGTCGAGAGCTTCGAGCGCGCCGATACCGCGCTCGGCAGACTGTTGCAGTCGCCCCCCGATGTGCTGGTGACCGATATCCGCATGCCGGGCCTGGATGGCCTCGACCTGATGGCCAAGGTACGCGAGACGCATCCGGACCTACCGGTGATCGTGATGACCGCGCATTCCGACCTGGACAGTGCCGTGGCCTCCTATCAGGGAGGGGCCTTCGAATATCTGCCCAAGCCCTTCGATGTCGACGAGGCCCTGGCACTGGTGCGTCGTGCCGTGGCCCATGCCCGCGAACGCCAGAGCCCGGCGGCCGCCCCCGAGGGGTTGTCCGCCGAGATCATCGGCGAGGCGCCGGCGATGCAGGAGGTCTTTCGGGCCATCGGGCGGTTGTCGCAGTCGCATATCACCGTGCTGATCAATGGCGAGTCGGGGACCGGCAAGGAGCGTGTGGCCCAGGCCCTGCATCAGCACAGCCCGCGCGCCGGCAAGCCGTTCATTGCGCTGAACATGGCGGCGATCCCCAAGGACCTGATGGAGTCCGAACTGTTCGGCCACGAGAAGGGCGCCTTCACCGGCGCCACCGCCCAGCGCCGCGGCCGCTTCGAGCAGGCCGACGGAGGCACCCTGTTTCTCGATGAGATCGGTGACATGCCGCCGGACACCCAGACGCGCCTGCTGCGCGTGCTGGCCGACGGCGAGTTCTACCGTGTGGGGGGCCATGTCTCGGTGAAGGCCGATGTGCGCATCATCGCCGCCACGCACCAGAACCTGGAAACCCTGGTCGAGGACGGCCGTTTCCGTGAGGACCTCTTCCACCGTCTCAACGTGATCCGCATCCACCTGCCGCGCCTGGCCGAACGTCGCGAGGATATCCCGCGCCTGGCCCAGCATTTCCTGGCCGAAGCCGCCCGCGAGCTGTCCACCGAGGCCAAGGTGTTGACCAAGGAAGCCGAGCAGCACCTGACGCGGCTGTCCTGGCCGGGCAACGTGCGCCAGCTCGAGAATACCTGCCGCTGGCTGACGGTGATGGCCTCGGGCCGCGAGGTGCTGGTCGACGACCTGCCGCCGGAGCTGAGAAATGGCGGGGACAGCGAAGCCACCGCCAGCGATTGGCGAGCCGCTTTCCGCGACTGGGCCGACCGTGCGCTGTCCGCCGGGCATACCCATCTGCTGGAGGAGGCGGTACCCGATTTCGAGCGCATCCTGATCGAGACGGCGCTCAAGCACACCGGTGGACGCAAGGGCGAAGCCGCCGAATTGCTCGGTTGGGGGCGCAATACCCTCACCCGCAAGGTGAAAGTGCTGTTGCCGGCGCTGGCCGAGGATTGAGCGTTACCGTACCGCGGCGGCGGTGAGCCTGCCCCGGCGGTGCGTACCATACTAGTACGAAAGGCGCATGGTCGCTGGTGGAGGTAGTTCTTTATATTCAAAGGACTATTCGACATCCACCTCATGGCGGGGCGCGCGATCATGCACCATTCTCCCCCGACGACAGCCTGGGGCCCCAGGCGGGTCCATATCACCGAGGTCGGTCCGCGCGACGGTCTGCAGAACGAGGCGGTCCTGCTAGCCACGTCGGAAAAGGCGGCGCTGGTGAGGGCCCTGGTCGCCGCCGGCGTCAGGGAGTTCGAGTTGACCTCCTTCGTCAGCCCGCGGGCGGTACCGGCGCTGGCCGATGCGGCGGAACTGGTGGCCGAGCTCAAGGACCTCGAGGGCGTGCACTTCTCGGCGCTGGTGCCCAATCTGCGTGGCGCCGAGCGCGCGCTGGAAGCGGGTGTCGACTCCGTGGTGCTGTTCGTCTCGGCCTCGGAGAGCCACAACGCCAAGAACGTCAATGGTAGCGTGAGCGAATCGCTGCAGGCCTTCGAACGTGTCTCCCAACTGCTCGAGGGCAGCGATGTCGAGTTACGCGGGGCGATTGCCACTTGCTTCGGTTGCCCCTTCGAGGGCAATGTCGATGTTGCTGCCGTGGGGCGCATCGCGCGACGTTTCGTCGAACTCGGTGCAGTTCATGTGTCGCTGGGCGATACCACCGGTATGGCGACTCCTCCTCTGGTGACCGAGCGTATTCTCCACCTGCGCGACGTCGCTCCCTCCCTGTCGCCGACGTTGCATTTCCACAATACCCGCGGCATCGGCCTGGCCAATGTCATGCAGGGGCTGGCGCTTGGCGTCGACCGTTACGAGAGCTCGATCGGCGGCCTGGGAGGCTGTCCCTTCGCTCCGGGCGCGTCGGGCAACATCGCCAGCGAGGATCTGGTCTACCTGCTCGGGGAGATGGGGATCGAGACCGGCATCGATCTCGAGGGCATGATCGATGCCGCCCGTATTGCCACTCGCCTGATGGGGCGCCCCTTGCCGGCCCAGGTTTCCAAGGCCGGGCCGCGACTGTCGCTCAGCGACTGTTCGGCCGTGGCCACGGCAAAAGGATGAGCATGTCAGCTTCGCAATCTCACACGGCGGGTGCCCTCGACGGCATTCGCGTCATCGATCTGACCCGGGTGATCTCGGGGCCCTTCTGCACCCAGATCCTGGGCGATCACGGTGCCGAGGTGATCAAGGTCGAGCCGCCGGGACGCGGTGACATCGTGCGCTCCCAGGGCAACATGGTGAACGGCTTCAGCTGGTATTTCGCCCAGTTCAATCGCAACAAGCGCTCCCTGACGCTCGATCTGCGCCGCGAGGAGGGCAAGGCACTGCTCTGCCGGCTGCTCGAAGAGGCCGATGTGCTGGTCGAGAACTTCCGCCCCGGGGTCATGGCGAAGATGGGGCTCGACGACGAGACGTTGCGCCAGCGTTATCCGCACCTGGTCGTCGGCCGCATCAACGGCTTCGGCTCCAGCGGCCCTTACCGCGATCGCCCGGCCTATGACTTCATCGCCCAGGCCATGAGCGGCTTCATGGGCGTCAACGGGCCCGGCGACGGTGAACCCATGCGGGCGGCGCCACCGATCAGCGACATGGTCGCCAGCCAGAATCTGGCCTTCGGTATCTGTGCGGCGCTGGTACGCCGCGAGCGAACCGGCCAAGGCGATATCGTCGAGACCGCCCTGACCAATGGGCTGATCAGCATGATGGGCTACCTGGCGGCGGAGTTCTTCGCCACCGGTCAAGTACCGGCACGCACCGGCAATGACCATCCCATGCTCTATCCCTATGGCCTGTTCCAGGCCAGCGATGGCGAAGTGGCCATCGCACCCAGCAACGACATCATGGTCGAACGCTTCCTGGGCGCGCTGGACATGCTGCACCTGCTCGAAGACGAGCGCTTCACCAACAACGCTCAGCGCATGGCCAACCGCGAGGCGCTGCGCGAGATCCTGACGCGGGTGACCGAGCGGCGCAGCGTCGACGAATGGATCGAGCACCTCAACCGGGCCGGCGTGCCCTGCGGACGGGTCTACAACCTGCGCGAGACCTTCGAGGACCCCCAGGTGCAGGCCCAGCAGATGAAGATCGAACTGGATCAGGGAGAGTTCGGCCGGGTGCCCACCACCGGCTTCCCGGTGAAGATGAGCGAGGCCCCGGCGGCGGTCCATCACCCGGTGCCGAGACTCGGCGAACATACCCGTGACATCCTGCTCGAGTTGGGCCTCGACGAAGCGGCAGTCGACGCCCTGCATGAGCAAGGCGTGATTTGAACTACCCTGCAAGGGGTCGCCAGGATCCGTACGGGTCCCAACCTTGATAACGAGCAGCATAAAAAAACAAGCGGAGGAACAACAAGATGCCAGCCTTCACGCATGCCCGCCACGGCCTTGCCGCCTCGGCCTTACTGAGTCTCGGCCTGGCTTTCAGCGCGCCGAGCCAGGCGCTGCCCATCAGCGAATGCATCGCCCCGGCCGATCCCGGAGGCGGCTGGGATTTTACCTGCCGTTCGGTAGGCAAGCTGCTGCGCGAGCTGGAACTGGTGGACAGCCCCGTCCAGGTCACCAACATGCCGGGCGGTGTCGGGGCCGTGGCGTTTGCCAACGTGGCCAGCAAGCGGCCCGCGGACAGCGACCTGATCGTTGCCACCAGCACGGTGGGCATGACCCAGATCGCCCAGGGCCAGTACCCGGGCGGCGCCGACACCATGCGCTGGCTGGCCATGCTGGGCACGGACGTGGGGGTCATCCTGGTCGACGACGATAGCCCCTACGAGAGTCTCGACCAGTTGCTCGAGACCATGATCGAGGAGCCGGATTCGCTGGCCATGGCAGGCTCCAGCGGTGCCGGCGGCTGGGATCACATCCGTGCCCTGATGGTGGCCAAGGCCGCCGGCATGCCGGCCGACCAGATCGGCAGTGTGCGCTGGGTGCAGTTCGACGGTGGGGGCCCGGCCGTGACCCAGATGATGGGTGGCCATGTGGATGTCGTCTCCACCGACCTGGGCGAGATCGCCGGCTTCATCGAATCCGGCGACGTGCGGGTCCTGGCGGTGCTGTCCGACGATCCACTGCCGCCTCCCTTCGAAGAGCTCCCGACCGCCGTCTCCCAGGGCTACGATGTGACCGGCTACAACTGGCGCGGCTTCTATACCGGCGGCGATGTCTCGGATGACGACTATGCGGCCATGGTCGATACCCTGCAGACGCTCTACGAGAGCGAGGCGTGGAAGGACGTTGCCCAGCAGAACGGCCTGGTACCGCTGTGGCGCGGTGGGGCGGAGTTCAACGACTTCGTGCGCCAGTCCATCGACGAGGTCGAGGCGATTTCCCGGGAGATCGGGGTCATCCAGTGAGCGAGCCCGGTATGCATGAGCCCGGCATGGACGCCGGGCGTAGCCCCGGTGTCATCGGTGACCGCATCGCCGGGGCCGTGCTGGCGGTGTTGGCGGCAGGCGCCTGGTGGCATTCACACAGCTTCGCCACCGGTTTCATGCAGCCGGTGGGGCCGGGAGCGTTTCCCCGCCTGGTCAGCGTGCCGCTGGGCCTGCTGGCGCTGTATCTGATCCTGCGGCCCGGCTTCAACCAGCGCTGGCCGCACCGCGCCGCCCTGTTGCGTCAGGTGGGGGCGTTGCTGCTGCTGGGGGGCTATGCGGTCTTTCTCGAGCCGTGGGGCTTTCTGCCGGCGTCCCTGGTCACCGTCATCGTGTTGGTCCGGCTGTTCGGGGCGCCCTGGAAGCCGTCGCTGGCCAGCGGCGCCATCCTGACAGTGGGGCTCTACGCCCTGTTCGAATTCGCCCTGGGCATGCCGCTGCCCAACATGCCCGGCCTGAGTTGGTAACCCCTTCGCTATGGATATTCTCACCTTCCTCGCCCAGGGGTTCGCCGTAGCGCTCGAGCCTCAGCACCTGTTTCTGGCCCTCATCGGCTGTGCCTTGGGTACGTTGATCGGTGCCCTGCCCGGGCTGGGGCCGGTCAACGGCGTGGCGCTGATGATTCCCTTGACCTTCAACTTCGGGCTGACGCCCACCGCGGCCCTGATCCTGTTGGTCAGCATCTATTACGGCTGCATGTACGGGGGGCGCATCAGTTCCATCCTGCTCAATATCCCGGGCGACGAACCGGCCATGATGACCACGCTCGACGGTTATCCCATGGCGCTCAAGGGGCGAGGGGGCGAGGCACTGGGGCTCTCCGGTGTGGCGTCTTTCATCGGTGCCACCGTCGCCACCATCGGCCTGACGCTGTTCGCGCCCTTGCTGGTGGGCTTCGCGATTCGCTTCGGGCCGGCCGAGTACTTCGCCCTGTTCGTGCTGGCCTTCGCCACGATCGGCGGTGTGACCAGTGGTAGCTTGACCAAGAGCTTCATCGCCGCCTGCCTGGGGCTGCTGCTGGGCACCGTGGGGATCGACGCGGTCAGCAGCGTACCGCGCTACACCTTCGGCTGGTTCGAACTCTATGACGGCATCGATTTCATCGTCGCCCTGGTGGGCCTGTTCGCGATCTCCGAATGCCTGGTCTTCCTCGAGGATACCCGCCATGGCAGTAAGCCCACCATGAAGCTCGGCTCAGCCATTCCGGGCATGCGTAGCGCCTGGCAATGCAGCCCCACCATCGCCCGCAGTTCGCTGATCGGTTTCATTTCCGGCGTGCTGCCCGGGGCCGGCGCGGCGCTGGGCAGCTTCCTCTCCTACACGCTGGAGAAGCGCTGGCTGGGGCGTCGTGGCGACTTCGGCCGTGGCGATCCGCGTGGCGTCGCGGCGCCTGAAGCGGGCAACAATGCCGCCGCCGGCGGTGCGCTGATCCCCATGCTGTCGCTAGGGATTCCCGGCAGCGGTACCACCGCGGTCCTGCTGGCGCTGCTGCTGTCGATGAACATCACCCCGGGGCCGCTGCTGTTCGCCCAGCAGCCGGAGATGGTCTGGGGACTGGTGGCGGCGTTGTTCATCGGCAACGTCATGCTGCTGGTGCTCAATATTCCGCTGGTGGGATTCTTCGCCAAGGTGCTTCAGGCGCCTGGCTGGTTCCTGATGCCGATGGTCGTGATGGTGGCCTTCGTCGGCGTCTACTCGCTCAGCAACAGTGCCTTCGACCTGTACCTGATGCTGGCCTTCGGCGTGCTCGGCTATGTGCTGCGCAAACTCGAGATCCCCACGGTGCCGGTGGTGCTCGGGCTGCTGCTGGGCGGCCAGATGGAATACAACATGAGGCGAGCGATGTCGATCTCCGGTGGCGATTGGAGCATCCTGTGGAGCAGCGGCATTTCCATTGGCATCTATGCCTTCGCCATCACGCTCATCGTGGCCGGGTTGGTGTTCGGCTGGCTGGTCAAGCAGCGGGTGTAGTGGGTTCAGCCACCTCCAATGCCCGCGATCACGTAACCGGAACCACCGCAATCGGGGCATTCCTTATCCTCGACACGGCCGTTGCCTTTGCATTTGCGGCACAGGTTCTGGCCGGTACCGGGGGTGCCCGGCGGGGCCTCGTCACCCGGTTTCTCGGGGCGCATGTCATCGGGCTTGTTACTCATGCGACATCCTCCCTAGTGGTAATGGCCATCTCTCTGCTACCAAGGTAGCCACTGTCCGCCCGGGATGCGAAGCGAGCCATGCCCTTGGTCGCCACAACGGCATGGCATTCTTCCCTGCAGCGGTGCCAGAATGGGGGTTCTCAAGGAGAGGATACCCATGACGCAGATGCACTGGGAGCGGTTGCTTGCCCCCGAACGCCTCAACGACAAGCCGCGTGAAGCGCGCGGTGAGATCGGTCGCAGCCCGTTTCACAAGGACCACGACCGCATCGTCTTCGCCGGCTCCTTCCGGCGCCTGGGGCGCAAGACCCAAGTCCATCCGCTGACCGACAACGACCATATCCATACCCGTCTCACCCACTCGCTGGAGGTCGGTTGCGTGGGCCGTTCGCTAGGCATGATCGTCGGTGAACGGCTGCGTCCTCGTCTGCCCGAGTGGATCACCCCGGCCGATCTGGGCGTGATCGTGCAGGCCGCCTGCCTGGGCCATGATATCGGCAACCCTCCCTTCGGCCATGCCGGCGAGTACGCCATTCGCGACTGGTTCAAGCGCGCCGAGAGCGATGGCAGTGGATTTCTCGAGGGGCTGACCGAGCCCGAGCGGGCCGACCTGCTGACCTACGAGGGTAACGCCCAGGGCTTTCGCATCGTCACCCAGGTCGAATACAACCAGTTCAAGGGCGGCATGCGCCTGACCGGCGCCACGCTGGGCACCATGCTCAAGTATCCGTGGACGGTGGAGCATGGCGGCGTCGCCGGCAAGTTCGGCTGTTACCAGTCGGAGAAGCACCTGCTGGCCGAGGTCGCCGGCCGCCTGGGCCTCAGGCCGAAAGGCGAGTCGACCTGGTGCCGTCACCCCTTGGCCTGGCTGGTCGAGGCCGCCGACGATATCTGCTATGCGCTGCTGGATCTCGAGGATGGCCTCGAGATGGGGATCCTGCGTTTCGACGAGGTCGCCGAGGTCCTGATCCACATCGCCGGCGAGGTACCGCCGGAATACGACGCCATGGTGCGCGATGGGGTGTCGCAACGCCGGCGTATCGCCGCGCTGCGCGGTGCGGCCATGGAGCGTGCGGTCAACGACGTGGGTGCGGTATTCGTGCAGCACGAGACCGAGCTGTTGAACGGCGCCCTCACCGACGATCTGCTGGAACTCTGCCATCCGGACCTCGGCTGGGGCGTCACGGCCGCCAAGCAGCTGGCCCGCGAGCGGATCTTCCAGAACGAGCGCAAGGCCAAGCTGGAGATCGGCGCCTATACCACCCTGGGCATCCTGCTCGAGGCCTTCATCGGTGCCGCCCATGAGCTGCATTACACTGGCCGCTCGACCTTCAAGCACCAGCGGGTGCTGGCGCTGGTCGGCGAGAACACCCCGCGGCCATCCTGGTCGCTCTACGACAGCTACCGGCGCATGTTGGATTTCATCGGCGGCATGACCGACCACTTCGCCGTGGATCTGGCCCAGGAGATGGGCGGACGCCTGAAAGGGGAGTGAAGGATGCGCGGGCGATGGTGGCGGCTCTGGGGTGTGGCGGTCCTGTCGGCGCTGCTGGCGGTTCCGGTCCAGGCCGACTCAGGTCCTGTCGAGGCAAGCCGGGCCGCCCCCCTTCGACTCGAGGCCGAAGGGTTCGAGCACTATACCCTGGCGCTGACCTGGCACCCGGGCTTCTGCGCGACGCGGTCGCGTCCACCGCGAGAATGCCGCGAGCCGTCGCTGCGCGATAACAGCGAGCAGGGCTTCGTGCTGCATGGCCTGTGGCCATCATTGCCACGGCGCTTCGCCGAGCGCGGCGTCGACCGCCCGCGCTGGTGGCAGAAGGGGTGCTTTCTCGAGACGCCCCGCGCCGATGGCAGCTTCTGTCGCGCGCACCCGCCCTTCGGTCTGCCCGAGACGCTGAGCGATGCCCTCGACGAGGCGATGCCGGGACGCGCGAGCTGTCTGGACCGCTACCAGTATGCCAAGCATGCGGCCTGTCTGGATCTACCCGAAGAGAACTACTTCGCGGTGTCGCTGACGCTGTTGGAGGCGGTCAACGAGAGCGCCTTCGGCGCCTTCGTGGTGCTCAACCAGGGCGGCGAAGTGGATCGCAACGAGCTGATCGCGGCCTTCGAGGCCGCCTTCGGCGAGGACACCGGCCGCGCCCTGCGTCTGGCATGTCATGGCCGCGGCAATCGGATCCTCACCGAAGTGCGCATCGGTATCGACGCCGAGCGCCTGGATGCATTTCCCGCCGCCGAGAGCCTGGTCGCCCAGGGGCGTGGGCGCTGTCATCCGCGGGTGAGTATCGCGACCTTCGATTAGCCAACCAGGGCTCATACCGAGGGGCATTCCAGGTTCTGCAGTTCCGCCAGGGTGCTACGCTTCATCAGGGCACGAATCACGCGGTCGTGGATCTGCTCTTCGAAGTGCCCCAACGGCGTCTCGGCAAGGCGATCGGCGAGTCGTTCGCCGCTGACCACCAGCACGTCATCGGGTGCCGCACTGGTATCGATTTCCCAGCCGGGCAGTGCCAGCACGCCACGTACCGGCACTTGTCCCTGGCATTCACGGGCCAGCCAGTGACGCAGCCACTGGACCGCCTGACGGGTCTTGCGCAGTGAGCGGCGTTCGCTCCAGCCGGGAAAGCGCAAGCGCTCGCGCTCTACCGCTACCTGGTTCTGCTCCTGCCCGCTGGCATCGAAGGGATGGGTACGGGCCCGGCTCTCGATCACGAAAACCCCGTGAGGGGTGACGGCGACATGGTCGATGGTATAGGTGTCGGCGGGGATGTCATGGAAGACGTAGTAGGGATGGGCATCGGGGCGGATCAGCCGCTCCAGCTCCTGCCCCACGGCGAGTTCGCAGGCCAGGCCGAGCTTGAGACGTCGGATACGCTGGAAATCGCGAATCAACAGGAAGCAGAATACCAGTACCAGGGCCGTGCTGAGCAGGCCGTACAAGGCCCACTCGACCCAGTTCTGCTCGTTGGCGAACAGCATACGGCCCATGCCGTAGACCAGCGGTGCCATGGTGACGATAGGGCCCAAGGCTCCATCAAGGAAGAGGCTGGCGAAGGCGCGGTCGAGGCGGTCGCGCAGGGCCTGCCCGGGCTCCCGCAGCAGATGGGCGTCGAAGGGTGAGCGCACTCGCGCGTCGTGCAGGTTGCGCAGGGCGAGTACGATGACCGCCGTGGCTCCCAGCGGAAACAGGAAGATCAACGGTAACAGGTATTCCAGCCAGGCCATCGAAGGTGTCCTTGCCCAAGTGATGTCGGTGACGCTCCATTCTAGCCAAGCCCGCCCCTCGAGGGCCACGACTCCTTGTTTCGGGAGGAAAAATGCAGCGCGACAGCGAAACCCATCAAGCCGCCGAGCATGAAGCACTGGCCGCCTTCGTCGCACGCCATCCACGGCTACTGGTCCTGACCGGTGCCGGGGTCAGCACCGACAGTGGCATCCCCGACTATCGGGACGACCAGGGGCAGTGGAAGCGTTCTCCGCCCATGCCGCACCAGGAATTCATGGCAAGCCACGCCGCTCGCCAGCGCTATTGGGCGCGAGCGTTGATCGGTTTTCGGGCGCTGAGCGAAGCCCGGCCGGGTCAGGCGCATCACGCCCTGGCGCGGCTCGAGGCTTTGGGCCATGTGGGTGGCCTGGTCACCCAGAATGTCGATGGCCTGCACCAGCGAGCCGGTTCGCAACGGGTGATCGATCTGCACGGGCGCGCCGAGATCGTGCGCTGCATGGCCTGCCAGGGCCTGCGCATGCGTCATGATCTGCATGCCGAACTCGAGGCGCTCAACCCAGAGTGGCGCGAGCGGGGAGCGGCCGTGGGGCCGGACGGCGATGCCGACCTCGAGGCCGACGACTTCTCGGGCTTTCGGGTGCCGGCCTGCCAGCGCTGCGGCGACGGCATACTCAAGCCGGATGTGGTGTTCTTCGGCGATAGCGTGCCGGCCGAGCGAGTGGCGGCGGCCCTTGCCATCCTGCGCGAGGCCGATGCCCTGCTGGTGGTGGGGTCGTCGCTGATGGTCCATTCGGGCTACCGCTTCGCCCGTGAGGCAGCGTGCCTGGGCAAGCCCATCGCTTGCCTCAATCGCGGCCGCACGCGGGCCGATGACCTCTATGCCTTGAAGGTCGAGGCCTCGGTTGGCCTGACGTTGAATGCACTGGCCGAGTCGCTCGAGCGGAGCAAGGCGCTTGGCGCAACCGTCAGCGACGGGTAGCTTCCAGGGGAACCTCGGCCTTGTCGCTTGGTGCATCGCCGGTCAGTACCGGCACCGGCTCGGGGCTGGCATGGGTCAAGCGACCCGCGACCCGTATCTCGGCACGCAGGCCATAAGCGCGGTCCGTGTCGATGGCATTGGCGTCGTAGCGCAGTGCGACGGTGAGGGGGCCGCTACCCAGGCGGGTATAGGTGCTCTCGGCAATGATGTCGGCATTGGCCTGCGAGATATCCGCCAGAGTGACGCGCAGCACGGCGTCCTCGGGTACCTCGAGGGGCGCCTCCGGTACCACGCGGGCATCGAGGGTGGCGAAGCGCGGGCCGCTGGCGCAGGCCCCGAGGACAAGCAGGGTCAGCAGCAGCGGCAAGAGCGACAGCCGCCCGAGCGTAAGGGGTAACATGAGTATCTCCCGTGTCAGCCGCCGGCCAGTTTGACCTGGAAACCGCGGCGTTCCAACTCGGCCTTGAGAGTGTCGCGATGGTCACCCTGGATCTCGACGATGCCGTCCTTGACCGCGCCGCCGGTGCCGCAGCGCTTCTTGAGCTCCTTGGCCAGGGCCTTGAGTTCGGCCGTGGCCAACGGCACGCCACTCACGGTGGTGACGCCCTTGCCCTTGCGGCCACTGGTTTCGCGACGGATGCGCACGATGCCGTCCAGCGTCGCCAGGCGGTCGCTTTCGGCCCGCTCGGCACATTGACAGGCATCGATCGGCTGGCGGCAGTCGGGGCAGGTCTGACCGTGTTCGGTGGAATAGACCAGACCCCGTAGCTGATCCTGAAGCGAGGCCATGAGGACTCCCGAGAAAGAATGTGGCGATATCTTAGCGCAGTTGTCGACCTTCCTCATTACCGGGTTATCCACATCACCTCGCAGTGAGGGCGCTGTGGATAACCGGCAGCAGTTCATGGCACATCTCGGGTTCGCGCACCAGGTTGGCGATGATCGTCGGCAGTTGATACATGCTGCTGATGGCGATCGCCCCTTCGGGGGTGCTCTCGGCATCCGCAAAGCGGTTGAGGTGGATCACGGTCATGCCGGCCGACAGGGCCGCCTTGACGCCGACAATGGAATCGTCGATGGCCACGCATTCGCTGGGGCGAAACCCCATGATGCTGGCGGCATGTAGGTACAGGCAGGGATCGGGCTTCCAGCAGTTGGCGGTGTAGCCACTGAACAGCTTGTCGCCGAAGTAGTCACTGAGACCGGTGGCCGCAAGGCCGGTGCGAATCTTGGTTTCCGGGCCATTGGAGACGACCGCCCGTGGGTAGGCGGCCAGGGCGTCGAGGGCCTCGCGTACGCCTTCCAGGGGCTGGAGCTCGGTGGCCAGCCGGTCGGCCAGCTTGCGGCGCATTTCGGCTTCCGAGTCCTTGAGGCGTTGCGGGTCGACCTCCCCGTGACGGCGTTGCAGCTCGGTCACGATATTGACGAAGCGCGCGCCACGAAACTCGCCCATGTAGTCGCTGGGGGAAAAGGGTAGGCCGGCATCGCTCAGGCTGGATGCCAGCTCGGCGGCAAGCAGAGGTTCACTATCGACCAGGGTGCCGTCACAGTCGAATAACAGACAACGCGGTTTTGCCATCGTCGGACCTCGTTCGGTCAACTCAAGGACTTATGTCCAGTGTTACAGTTATCGGCCCCCTGCGGCCATAATTGAGCCCCAATTTCCTTCTTTTTTGAACAGTGTTCCTTAACCTTTGCTTGCAGTGTAATCGATATTGTCAGGTCATACCAAGGTCGTAGCCAACAGAATCGATTTTGGCTTGCATGCGGTGTTTTATTTACCATACTACCATACTAGTCATATCAGGGCGCCGCTGCCAACGTGGCGGTACCCGCTATATCGGGAAGAGAGCGTCATGAATACCACCTTGCAGTCCCTGTGGCAGGACACCCTCGACGACGGCTCCGTGCGTCAACGGCTCTACCGGGTGCTGCGCCAGTCGATCATCCGCATGGTGCTGGCGCCGGGACAGGCGTTGTCCGAAAAGGAGCTGGCCGACACCTTCGCGGTGAGCCGTCAGCCGGTGCGGGAAGCCTTTATCCGGCTGTCGGAGGCGGGCCTGGTGGAAGTGCGCCCCCAGCGTGGCACCTATGTGGTGAAGATCTCGCAGCAGGCGGTGCTGGAAGCCCGCTTCGTGCGCGAGGCGATCGAGGTCGCGGTGGCCAGGGCCGCCGCCGAGCAGGGGCTGGCGCCGCGCGTCCTGGCCGAACTCAACGAACTGATCGAACGCCAGCGGCGCTGCGAAACGACGACGGATTACGATCGTTTCTTCCTGCTCGATGAAGACTTCCATCGCGCCTTGTCGCTCGGCGTGGGGCATTCCGCGGCGTGGCGGGTCACCGAGGAGGTCAAGGCGCAACTGGATCGGGTGCGTTACCTGAGCATCCCGGAGTCGACCCCGATTCCCAAGCTGACCGACCAGCACCAGATGATCGTCGATGCCATTGCCGGCCGCGATGTCGATGCGGCGGCACAGGCGATGCGACTTCATCAGCGCGAGATCCTGCAATCGCTGCCGGGCCTGGTGCAACGCTTTCCCGAGATGTTCGATGCCGGTGTCCAACGGGCGGAAGCCCTCGTCAAGGAGGTCGACGCATGAAGATCCAGGATGCTTATGTCATCGTCACCTCGCCGGGGCGCAACTTCGTCACCTTGAAGATCGTTACCGAATCGGGCACCTATGGCATCGGCGATGCCACGCTCAACGGCCGGGAGATGGCCGTGGTCGCCTATCTCGAAGAGCACGTCATTCCGCTGCTGATCGGCCGCGATGCCGGTCGTATCGAGGATACCTGGCACTACCTCTATCGCGGCGCCTATTGGCGGCGTGGGCCGGTGACCATGGCGGCGATCGGGGCGGTCGACCTGGCGCTATGGGACATCAAGGCCAAGGCGGCCGACATGCCGCTCTATCAACTGCTCGGCGGCCGGAGCCGCGAGCGGGTGATGACCTATGCGCACTGTACCGGCAGCGATATCGACGCCTGTCTGGAGGAGGTCGACACGCACGTCAAGCTGGGCTATCGGGCGGTCAGGGTCCAGGCGGGGGTGCCCGGCATCGCGACCATCTACGGAGTGGCCAAGCGCGCGGGCGAGCGTTATGAGCCGGCAGACTCGGAGCTTCCCGCCGAACATGTGTGGAGTACCGAGAAGTACCTCAACCATGTACCCAAGCTGTTCGCCGCGGTGCGCGAGCGTTTCGGCGACGACATCCACGTGTTGCACGATGTCCACCATCGGCTGACCCCCATCGAGGCCGCGCGGCTGGGCAAGGCGGTCGAACCCTACCACCTGTTCTGGCTGGAAGACTGCGTGCCGGCCGAGAACCAGCAGAGCCTCAAGCTGGTGCGTGAGCACACCACCACGCCGCTGGCGATCGGCGAGGTGTTCAACTCTATACACGACTGCCGCGAGCTGATCGAGAACCAGTGGATCGACTACATCCGCACGCCGCTGAGTCACGGCGGCGGCATCACCCATGTGCGCCGGATCGCCGACCTGGCGTCGCTCTATCACGTGCGCACCGGCTTCCATGGGCCGACGGATCTCTCACCGGTGTGCCTGGGAGCGGCGATCCACTTCGACACCTGGGTGCCCAACTTCGGCATTCAGGAGCACATGCCGCACGAAGCCATCACCGACCGGGTCTTCCCCCACGATTACCGCTTCGAGGATGGCCACTTCCTGGTCGGCGAGACGCCGGGGCACGGCGTCGATATCGACGAGGCGCTTGCCGCCAAGTATCCCTACAAACGCGCCAGCCTGCCGGTCAACCGGCTCGAGGACGGCACACTCTGGCACTGGTAACGAGGTGAATCGACGATGAAAGCCTTTCAGGTAAGTGCACCGCTGAACTACCGCATCACCGAGATCGACGTGCCTGAGGCCGCCCCCGGCGAGGTGCTGGTGCGGGTGGCCTTCGCCGGCATCTGCGGCTCGGACATGCACATCATCCACGGCGACAACGCCTTCGTGCGCTTTCCGCGCATCACCGGGCACGAATTCGCCGGCCTCGTCGAGGCCGTGGGCGAGGGCGTCGAGGGCATCGCCATCGGCGACGAGGTGTGCATCGACCCGGTGATCAGTTGCGGCCACTGCTACCCTTGCCGCATCGGGCGGCCCAACGTCTGCGCGGCGCTGGAGGTGATCGGCGTGCATCGCAACGGCGGCTTCGAGGAGCGCGTCAACGTGCCGGCGGCCAATGTCCATCGCCTGCCCGAAGGGGTGGGGCTGGACGCCGCGGCGCTGGTCGAGCCCTACTCCATCGCCGCCAATGTGCTCGGTCGCATGCAGCCCCATCCCGGCGACCGGCTGCTGATCTTCGGCGCCGGGGTGATCGGCTTGACCATCCTGCAGATGGCGCGTGCCTTGGGCATCGAGGATATTACGGTCACCGACGTGATCGACGCTCGCCTAGCCACCGCCCGTGAGTTGGGCGCCAGTCGCACCCTGCATGGCCAGCGGGACGACCTCGAGGCCGCCGTGCAGGAGCTCACCGGCGGCGAGGGCATACCGCTGATCGCCGATGCCGCCTGTGTGCCGGCGCTGCTGCCGCAGATGCTGAGGATGGCGTCGCCGGCTGGACGCATCGGCCTGCTCGGCTTCAACCCCACGCCCAGCGATCTGGTGCAACTGGAAGTGATCAAGAAGGAACTGACCCTGGTCGGCTCCCGGCTCAACAACCGCAAGTTTCCGGAGGTGCTCGAGCTGATGGCGTCGGGACGTCTTGATCCGTTGGCGCTGGTCAGCCACCGATTGGCGTTCGACGAGATGCCCGGCGCCATCGACATGCTCGAGCACCATCCCGAGAGGGCGCGCAAGGTGCTGATCCAGATCGGTGCCTGAGGCGTCATCTCGATACCCGCAATCGCTGACAATCCACAACAAGCAAGTGCCAGGAGAGTACGCCATGATCAAACAGCTTATCACCAGCACCATCCTCGGAGCGGCCATCCTCGGCAGTCAGTCCCTGCTGGCCGCCGACTTCACGCTGAGGTTCGGCCATCTGGCCAATGAGGAGAACATCTGGCATCAGGCCGCGGTGAAGTTCAAGGAGGAGGTCGAGGCCAACTCCGATGGCCGCATCGAGGTGCAGATCTATCCCAACGAGCAACTCGGCGCCGAGATGGATGTCATCAACAGCATCCAGCTCGGCACCGCGGACATGACCATCACCGGCGAGAGCCTGCAGAACTGGGCGCCCAAGGCGGCGATGATGGCGGTGCCTTATGCCTTCCGCGACTCCGAGCATCTGCACCAGGCGGTGCAGGGCGAGATCGGCGACGAGATCGAGGCCCAGATCACCGAGCGCGCCAACCTGGTGCCGCTGGCCTGGTTCGAGCGGGGTCCGCGGCATCTGACCTCCAACCGCCCGGTTCGTCAGCCCGCTGATCTCGATGGCATTCGCCTGCGGGTGCCTAACGTGCCGTTGTTCGTCGACACCTGGGAGGCACTCGGCGCGCGACCCACGCCGATGGCGTTCAGCGAGGTGTTCACTGCCCTGCAGCAGAACACCATCCAGGCCCAGGAGAACCCCTTGAGCCTGATCGAGAGCGCCAGCTTCTACGAGGTCCAGGACTATGTGAACCTCACCGGCCATGTGCGTAGCTGGATCTATGTGGTGATCGGCAAGGATCAGCTCGAGAGCATGCCCGAGGACTTGCAGCAGGTGATCTTCGATGCCGCCGAAACAATGCAGTCCTATGAGGCCAAGTTGTTCGAGGAAGACGAGCAGCGCCTCAGGCAGGACCTGCAGGAGCGTGGCATGGAGTTCATCGAGGTCGATACCGAGGCCTTCGCCGAGAAGGCACGCCCGGCGGTGCTCGAATCCTTGAACGAGGAGCAGCGCGCGCTGTTCGACGCCATCCAGGGACTTTGAGCGACCCTGAGGGCGGGTACCCGTACCCGCCCAACCTTTCACGCCGGCCGACTGACCGGTGCGCATGAGGATCGTATATGGGATCTTCCGATCAACAACCGGGCCTCGAACAACAGGTCGTCGAAGGCCTCGATGTCATGTCGACGGTCCCCAAACTGGGCGGGCCGGTCGGTCGCGCGATCGGCTGGCTCGACAGGCTGTTCACCTGTCTCGCCACCCTGGCGCTGGTGGGCATCGCCGGTGCCGTGCTGCTGCAGATCGCGGGTCGCCTGTTCCTGCCGTTCTCGCCGGCCTGGACCGAGGAGCTGTCGCGCTACCTGTTCATCTACATGGTGGCGCTGTCGGCGGGAGTGGTGATCCGCAAGAATCGCCACGTCAACGTCGAACTCTTTCATCACTGGCTGGGGCCGCGGGCGCGGGCCGGCTATCAGGTGCTGGTGTGCCTGCTGGTCGGTGGCTTCGCCTTGATCGTGCTGCCCTATGCCTGGCAATACGCCCAGAACGGTGTCTGGCAGACCTCGCCCACGCTGAAGGTGTCGATGCTGTACATCTTCTTCTCCACCGTGGTGCTGTTCGCGCTGGTACTGGTCTATAGCGCCATCGGATTCATCGAGGGCCTGGTCGCCATGTGGCGCGGGAGCCCCCAAGCCGATACGGAGACGCCGTCATGGAAGTGAGTGTGCTGTTCGGCGTGTTCCTGGTGTTGTTGCTGGTCGGCGTGCCGATCGCCTTTTCCCTGGGCATCGCTTCGTTGGCTTACCTGTTGCTGGAAGGCATCTCGCTGACCATCGTGCCGCAGCGCATGTATGCCGGCATCGACACCTTCGTGCTGCTGTGCATTCCCGGCTTCGTGCTGGCCGGCAACCTGATGAACGTCGGCAATATCACCGAGTATATCGTGCGCTTCTGCAATGCCCTGCTCGGCCATATCCGCGGCGGTCTGGGGTTGGCCAACGTCGGCGGTTCGATGATCTTCGGCGGCATCTCGGGCACGGCGGTGGCCGATGCCGCCAGCATCGGGGCGGTGATGATCCCGGGCATGTCGAAGTCCGGCTACGATAAGCCCTTCGCCGCCGCCGTCACTGCGGCCTCCTCGACCATCGGGCCGATCATTCCGCCCAGCGTGCCGATGATCATCGCCGGCTCGCTGACCGGTGTCTCGGTCGGGCGGATGTTCCTGGCCGGGGCGGTGCCCGGGTTGCTGCTGGGGGTGGCGATGATGGTCACCGTCTATCTGCTGGCCGTGCGCCGCGGCTATCCCAAGGAGTCTCGCGTGCCCTTGCTGCAGCTGCTGCGCGAGGCACGCACCGCCTTCTGGGCGCTGCTGATGACGGCGATCATTCTCTACGGCATCATCGGCGGCTTCTTTACGCCCACCGAGGCCTCCATCGTCGCCAGCCTCTACGCCCTGGTGGTCGGCATGTACGTCTACAAGGGGCTCTCCTGGCGCATGCTGCCGGGAATCCTGGCCGACACCGTGCTGACCTCCTCGGCGCTGCTGCTGCTGGTCGGCCTGGCCAACCTGTTCGGCTGGATCCTGACCAGTCAGCAGATCCCGCAGATGGTGGCCGGCGGCATCCTGACCATCAGCGAGAACCCCATCGTGGTGATCCTGATCCTCAACCTGATCCTGCTGTTCGTCGGCACCTTCATGGAGACCATCGCGGCGCTGATCATCCTCTTCCCGGCGCTGCTGGGGGTGGCCACCGGGGTCGGCATGGACCCGGTACACTTCGCGGTGATGGCGGTGCTCAACCTGATGATCGGCCTGACCACGCCGCCGGTGGGCGTGTGCCTGTTCGTGGTCTCGGGGATCGGCAACCTGCAGATGCTCGCCGTGGCGCGTGCCATCCTGCCGTTTCTGGTCTGCAATCTCATCGTGCTGCTGCTGGTGGCCTATGTGCCGGCAGTCTCGCTGTGGCTGCCCAATCTCATCATGGGACAATGAATCGGTGTCCGTGCGGTCCAATCACTGCGTCGCGCGGTGCTCATGCACCAGTCCGGTCGAAGCCACACATATCCCCGATATGCGGCGGTTTCGGCACTCCGCCGACCGTTCGACAATGTAATGCGTCTGTGAAATCAGGACAGGGAGACTACGATGAGTGCTATCCAGCGCTTGCCGGCGGCCGAGGCGAGCGGCCGCGTCGGCATCGTCCATCTGGGACTCGGTGCCTTCCACCGCGCCCACCAGGCGGTCTACCTGGAGCGTTATCGCCAGCGTACCGGTGACACGGGCTGGGGGCTGTGCAGCGCCAACCTGCGCTCCAACGTGGCGCTGGTCGATGGATTGCACGCAGCCGGCTATCGCTATCATGTCGCCGAGTATGCCGACAGTGAGCATGTCACCTTGCGCGAGATCGGCGTCATCGAGGACGTCATGTTCAGTGGGCGCGACGAAATGGGGCGCTGGGGGCGCGATCGCGAGGCCCTGCTGGCGCGAATGACCGACGACGCGGTGCGCATCGTCACCCTGACGGTGACCGAGAAGGGTTATTTCCTGAGCCCTGCCGGCGGCCAGCTGCTGCGCAGCGATCCGGCCATTGCCGCCGATATCGACAACCCGCAGACACCGCGCACTGCCCCGGGGTTGCTGGTCGAGGCCCTTGCGCGGCGCCGCGCGGCGGGCTTGGCCCCGTTCACGGTGCTGAGCTGCGACAACATGCCCGACAACGGCAAGCGCACCCGGGCCGCGGTGACGCAATTGGCGGCGTGCCGCGATGTGGAGCTTGCCGAGTGGATCGAGCGCGAGGTGGCCTTTCCCTGCAGCATGGTCGATCGCATCGTGCCGGCCATGACCGAGGCCGATTTCGACCGGTTGGCCGAACTGGGTGTCGAGGATCCCAATGCCGTGGTCAGCGAGGCCTTCTCGCAATGGGTGGTCGAGGACGATTTCCCGCTCGGGCGCCCCGACTGGGAAGAGGACGGTGTGGAGATGGTCGCCGACGTGGCGCCCTTCGAGACCATGAAGCTGCGCATGCTCAACGGCAGCCATTCGCTGCTGGCCTATCTGGGGGCATTGGCGGGCATCGAGACCGTTTTCGAGGCCATCAATCGCGAGGACTTGGTAAGTCTGTTGCGCCGCTATATGCTCGAGGAAGCGGCACCGACCCTGAACATGCCTGCGGGGACCGATCTCGAGGTCTATGCTGAACAACTGTTGGCGCGCTTCGCCAATGACAGCCTGCGCCATCGGCTGCAGCAGATCGCCATGGACGGTTCCCAGAAGCTGCCCCAGCGCTGGTTACACGGCGCCCTGGCGCGTCTCGAGGCTGGCGGCGAAGTGCCCTGCACGGCGTTGGGCCTGGCGGCCTGGATCCGCTACACCGCCGGCCGTGATCAGGAGGGCAGGCCCTACAAGGTGGACGATCCGCTGGCGACCACGTTTGCCGCTCTGCATGAGGAGCATGGCGAGTCGGCCGAGCGGCTGGTCGAGGCGTTCCTGGCCATGGAGGCGGTGTTCCCGCCGACACTGGCCAAACGGCCTGGCGTAGCCGAAGCGGTGACGATGGCCTATCGAACGTTGACGAAAGAGGGGCTGGCGAGCGCCTTGCAACATATCGAACATCCGTCAGCTTAGGAGAGAACTTGTATGGAACCTACCTGGCGCTGGTTCGGCCCCGACGACCCCATCTCCCTGGAGGAGATTCGCCAGACCGGGGCCACCGGCATCGTCACCGCGCTGCACGAGATACCCAACGGCGAGGTGTGGCCGGTCGAGGCGATCGCCGAGCGCAAGCGCCTGATCGAGGCCAGTGGCCTCACCTGGTCGGTGGTGGAGAGCGTGCCGGTACACGAGGATATCAAGAAGCGCTGCAATCACTATCCGACCTACATCGCCAACTACTGCCAGACACTGCGTAACCTGGCGGCCTGCGGCATCGATATCGTCTGCTACAACTTCATGCCGGTGCTGGACTGGACGCGCACCGACCTGACGTGGCGGTTGCCGAATGGCGGCCTGGCCTTGAGCTTCGACCAGACCGCCTTTGCCGCCTTCGATCTCTACCTGCTCCAACGCCCCGGGGCCGAGCAGGATTATGATGATGCCGAGAAGACCGAGGCGTGGCGCTATCTGGACGACCTGGATGAGGTCGCACGTCAGCGGCTGGTCAATAACATCATTGCCGGCCTGCCCGGTGCCGAGGAGCACTATACCCTGCCGCAATTTCGCGAAGTGCTGGCGGAATATGATGACATAGATGCCGACCGCCTGCGCGAGCATTTGGGGCAGTTCCTTGCCGCCATCGTGCCGGTCGCCGAAGAGGTTGGTGTCCGTTTGGCCATTCACCCCGACGATCCGCCGCGCCCACTGCTCGGTCTGCCGCGGGTGGTCTCGAGCCCCGAGGATGCCCAGTGGATTCTCGATACCGAACCGAGTCCAGCCAATGGCCTGACCCTGTGCACCGGCTCCTATGGGGTCAGCGAACATATCGACCTGGTCGAGATGGCCCGGCGCTTCGGCCCCAGCATCTACTTCGCCCACTTGCGCTCGACGCTGCGTGAGGCATCGGATCCCCGCACCTTCCATGAAGCCGACCATCTGGGTGGCGACGTCGATATGGTCGGCGTGATCCAGGCGCTGGTGAAGGAGGAGCGCCGCCGCGAACGCGAGGGTGGCCCGCGCCTGCCGCTACGCCCGGATCATGGCCACCACATCCTCGACGATCAGCACCGCGACACCCGCCCCGGCTATCCACTCTACGGGCGCCTGAAAGGGCTGGCCGAGTTGCGTGGGGTGGAACTGGCGGTCAGGCGGTTGGCATAGACGTCGAAGACACGGCGGCACGCCATCGCAGCTTCACCTTGGCCCCCAAAGCGCTGTATGACTGCACCCTATCGTCGCTGGAGGACGCCGACCAGGACTGGATGAGCTGGCAACAATGGTTCACCCTGGTGGCGCGACGGCGCGGGGCTCGTGCCTTCCGCGAATGGCTGCTCGATACGGTGCCCAGGGGGTCGGTGATCTGGGCCTGACGTGAGGGGCCGGCGTCTAGCGCGTCGCCCGCCGGCCAGAGCCTAAAGGCCTCAGGTGATTGTCGGCACGCCGCTTTGATCCATGAACCAGTCGCGGAAGCGGCCCAATGCCTCGTCGTCCTCCTTGTCCTCGCGGTAGGCCAGGTAATGGTGCGTGTCCTCCAGTACGACCTTCTGTTCGACCGGCCTGACCAGTAGGTCTTGATCGACCAGCGGTCCGATGAGGTGGTCCCAGCCGAGGGCCACTCCCTGGTCATTGAGTACCATCTGCACCAACATGTTGTAGTCGTTGGCATTGAAGTAATGAAGGCTGTCCCGGGAACGGCTCTCGATGTCGATATCATGGATGGCCAGCCAGACCCCCCAGTCCACATGCTCGGCCACCTGCGAGCGGCCATAGGGGCTGAGGTTCAACAGCACGCCATCTCGCAGTCCTTCAAGGCTGCGTATCTCGGGATGCTGCTCGAGGTAACGCGGGGTGCAGATCGGATAAATGATATCGTGGAACAGGGGATGACTGTGGTATCCCTCTCGCACCTTGGCCATCTTGGTGATGAAGATATCGGGTAGCACGCCGGGCTCCATGGAGAGGAAATTCTGGGTCGTGATCAGGTTGAGGTCGATATCCGGGTTGGCACTGAAGAAGCTCGGCAGCCGACGCGACATCCACAGTGCCGAGAAAGCGGGAGAGCAGCAGAGTGTGAGGACGCGCTTACTGGTGTTGCCGTGGTACTGACGAATACGCTCCGCGGCCTGGGCGATATTGATGAACGACAGTTGTGCCGCATCGAAGAAGATCGAGCCAGCCTTGGTCAGTTCTATTGACCGCCCCGTACGCTTGAACAACTCGGTGCCCAGGTAGCTCTCGAGCTCACGGATCTGCCGGCTGATGGCCGCCTGGGTGACGCACAGTGCCTCGGCAGCTCGGGTGAAGTTCTGATACTTGGCCGCCGCCACAAAGGATCTCACCGCACGTAGCGATGGCATCTTGAGCAGCCTCTGATCAGGATCGGTGTGGGTTGTCATAATGAGAAGTTATCAACATCCTGGAAAAAAAGTCGATGTCGGGGTTAATCGGCCGGTACATAGACTACGGATCATGGAAAAGACGTCGCACCCGCATCTTTCAGGTTATCCAAAAGCGACACAGAGCAACAGCCGTAATTCGCCCTGAGTCATTGATGCATGCTTGACATGCAAGGTTGTCGGGCCTCCCGGAGTGACATGATGCGCGCCTCCTTCAAGAGCTTGTTGAAACGCAAGAACATGGCACACCTCAACGCGGGGGAAGATTCAAGGTTGCAGCCTCCGCAGCGACGAGTGGCGTTCGTGCTCTTGGATAACTTCTCTTTGATGGCCTTCGCCGGGGCGGTGGATGCCTTGGTAACCGCCAACCTGATGACTCGGGAGCCGCTGGTCGAGGTGCTGGTGGTCGGTGCATCGCGCGATTTGGTCGTTAGCGATCTGGACACCGCCATCTCGACGGATTGCCAGTTATCGGCGCTGCAGGGGCAACAGTTGGACCTGCTCATCATGTGCGGTGGTTTCCGTGTGCGCTTGCAGAGCTCGCCATTGCTCCGCTCCACGCTACGCGGCTTCGATGCCGCAGGCACGACCTTGGGAGGGCTGTGGAACGGCTCCTTCTTTCTTGCCGATGCGGGAGTGCTGGATGGCCACGACTGTGCCATACATCCCGATTCCCGTGCCATGCTGCTCGAGTCGTTTCCCGGCGTAAGCCTGTCCAGGCATTCCTATGTGCTGGACAGGAAACGGATCAGTTGCGCCGGTGCCAATAGCTCGCTGTCCATGATGCTGGACTGGTTGAGACGTGATCATGACCCGAGCTTTGTCGATGCGGTCGAGGAAATACTCAATTGTGACAAGGCCCAGGAGGTGATGGATGTTTCCGTCCTGAGCCTCGATCGTGATCCTACCCTGCCGCAGACCCTGAAACTGGCACTGGAGCTGATGCATAACAATATCGACGAACCGCTCTCGGTGGACGAGATAGCCCGCTGGGTCAATATCTCCCGTCGTCAACTCGAACGGCTCTTCTGTCGTTATGTCGATGCCTCCCCGTCCCGCTACTATATTGAGCTCCGCGTGACTTACGCTCGACAATTGCTGCAGCAGACCAACAAGTCCATTGCCGATATCGCGGTGGCCAGTGGCTTTACCAGTATTACCCACTTCCGTCATTGCTTCCGCCAATTCTTTGATGTCGCCCCCGCGAAGTTCCGAAGGCAGCGCCAGTCCTGACGTCTTTGGCCGTAAGGATTAAGCATTCCAGATCGACCTGGCGGCATCGCATGCCGCTTTGCTACGAAGGTATGACCATAACGTCTGGTCATGATTTGCTGGGATTAAATGTTGCTTTTTCGGGGTGAAATTGCCCGTTTACCATCGTTTTACTGATCAAACCCTCCAGCAAACAATCACAAGGTGATTTCATGAACTTCGATGGTATCTGGACACCCGTCGTAACCCCTTTCGCCCAGGATGGCGTCATCCAGCTCGACACGCTGAAGAATGTGGTCGACACGCTGATCGACCAAGGGGTACATGGCCTGATCATCGGCGGCACGACCGGTGAGTACTATGCCCTTAGCAAGGAAGAGCGCAAGCAGGTTTTCGACGCCGTGGCAGGCCATGCCAAGGGTCGTATCCCGATCATGGCGGGTATCAATGCCACCACGACCGAGGACAGCCTGGAGCTTGGCCAGTATGCCAAGGCAGCCGGTTTCGATGCCATTCTCGTGGCGGCTCCCTATTATTGCCAGCCGACCCAGGACGAGCTGCTGACCCATGTCCGTCGTGTCGATGATGCTCTCGACATGCCGATCATGCTCTACAACTTTCCCGACCGTACCGGCACCCCGATGAGCCTCGAGTTTATCGAGGCCCTACGCGAGCGTCCGAACTTCCAGGCGATCAAAGAAAGCACCGGCTCGATCGAGCGGATGCATGCGCTGGCGACCGAGTTCCGTGACCAGCTGCAACTGAGTTGCGGCATGGACGATCAGATTCTGGAGTTCTTCGTCTGGGGTGCTCGGAGCTGGGTCTGCGGTGCTTCCAACTTCCTGGCCCCCGAGCATGTGGCGCTGTACAAGGCCTGTGTCGTCGATCAGGACTTCGTTGCCGGCCGCGAGATTGCCACCCGCCTGTTGCCAATGCTGAACCTGCTCGAGCAGGGCGGGAAGTTCTGCCAGTACATCAAGTACGGCTGTGAGCTTGCGGGGCTGCCTGTGGAGCCTGCACGGGCCCCGCTGCTACCGCTAAACGACGAAGAGAAGGCCAGCTTCCAGCGCACCTATGATGCCCTGGTTCAACATCGCGACTGACATCCAGCGCTGGAGATTCGCCCCATACAGTTGACATGCCATTTCCTGCCCCAGAACGACGGGCGTTGTGGCTGGTGCTCGCCAATGGCGAACATCAGCATGTGGCGGTGAATGTCTGCTCATAAGTCATGGCAGCGATAACCTCAGGTTATGTTTTGCACTGAAGAAAAGTCGTTTCCATTATCTCCGCCACAGTAATAACTTGAATACATGCTTGAATACTTGTTTGGCCATGGCCAGGCAAGAGATGGATTCCAACTACAATAGTTCGCTTGGAGAAGGTGTTATGACATTAAAAAGCTCAATAAAAGTTGGCTCAAGTATGGCCGCAGTATCGGTTATCGCCGCTCTTGGTTTCTCGGCTTCCACTTGGGCAAGCGATGAGGAATTAAAGCTTACGATGGCAACGGAGTCAGGTGACCGGGAATCGCCCCAAGGCCTGGCAGTAAAAAGAATCTCTGATATTGTCGAAGAGCAATCCGACGGCAGAATTACCATCAATGTCTTCTATCAGGGGGAGATCGGTGGGCCTCAGGAGCTTTTTGATCAGTTGGTCAGAGGCAACATCGACCTCTTTCTGGGTTGGCCTCAAACGTCCTACGATGAGCGGCTTGGCGTACTAACGCTGCCCTATCTGACCTTGGGTTGGGATGAAGCACTGGATGCCTATGGCAAGGATGGCTGGATCTCGGAGGTCATTGATCCCATCCTTTCGGATATTGGTCTGGAATATCTGGGGCCCTTTCCGGAAGGCTTTGGCGGTATAGCCACAGCGGATACCTATGCCACTAACTACGAGGAAGCGCAGGAGAAGGGGATCAAGCTCCGGTCACAGCCCATCTTCCCGCTGCCTCAAACGATACAGGCCATGGGGTTCCAGGCCGTCCCCATCGACTGGTCCGAAGTCTACACGTCCATTCAAACCGGGGTCGTCGATGGCGATTCGAGTAATGTAATTTACTGGGACTATACCTATTTCAACGACCTGCTCGACTATTTCGTTCACTCCAAACATAACTTCTCTTTCTATACTTTCCTGATGAACCAGGATTCCTGGAATGCACTCGACGAAGAAGATCGCGGGATCATCGCGGATGCCGTGGAAGTTGTCGTCAATGAGCAGTTCGAGAATGCCAAAGCCGAGGATGAGAAGTGGATTCAGAAGGCTCAGGAAGATGGCATGGAATATATCGAGCCGTCCGATGAAGAAATGAAAGATTGGATCGAACGGGTACGCGAGACAGTGTGGGTCGAAGCAGAGGAGTCCCTGGGAGAGGATGTCATGGGCGCCGTCCGCGAGCATGCATCGGAACCAAAGTAAATATACCTGCCGGGTGACATGGAGTGGCCCTTGGTAGTGAGGGCCACTCTATGTTCGATACCTCTGGGGTGACATCATGAAAATTATTATGGATTACTTAGCCCGCATCGATAATGCGCTCGCGTTTATTATAAAGGTTGCCGTTACGGTGCTGGGCCTTTTCATTTCTTTTGCCATGGTGGGCGGCATAGTATTCAGGGCGCTGCTTGGCGTGCAGGTATTCGGCCTGGAGGAGCTGGTGTTGATGGCCGCTATGTGGCTGTACATGCTCGGGGCGGCCTTGGCCTCGCGGGAGCGGTCCCATCTCAGTGCCGATTTCTTTCAAGCCTTTTCCGATAACGAGGCCTTGCACGACACAATGAGGCTTATTGCCACAACCCTGTCGGTAGTGATGGCGGCTTTTTTCGTTAACTGGAGCTACAGCCTTTTTTCCTGGGGTTTCGAGAAGGGGCAAGTCACGCCGGTGTTCGGTATTCCGCAGTACCTTTCGCAAGGAAGTCTCCTCGTTGCGAGCATTCTGTTGTTGCTCTACGTGCTCCGGGACTTCATTCATGATATCAGCAAGCTATTCAGAAAAGCTAAAGCTGTAGCCCAATAAGACGTCTCTCCTCAAGAGACTTCCTGACAATAATCGGAGAAACATATGGGTGCCTTGTTAGCGATAGGTGCAGTCATACTGTTAATGATCATAGGCGTGCCGGTCGTATTCTCGTTCGCCGCCATGACTCTCGTACTCTCGTTCGCTTATGATGTCGATATATCGTCACTAATGACAACGGGTTTTTGGTCCATCAATTCCATTATCCTGCTGGCCCTCCCGCTATTTATCATGACCGGGTATTTGATGCAGTCAGGGGGGATTGCGGCCAGGCTCATACGCTTTGTCGAGGCAATCGTCGGCTCGTCCCGTAGCGGGATGGGGACCTCAATGGTGATGGCCTGTGGCGTCTTCGGAGCCATTTCGGGGACGGCCTCGGCCGCGGTAGCCTCGATTGGCACCATCATGATCGACCCGATGGAAAAACACGGCTACAGCCGTCCGTATTCCACCGCTCTGGTCGGGATATCTTCGCTGCTCGGCCTGCTGATTCCGCCCAGTATCACCATGATCCTGTACGCGGTGGTGACCCGGCAATCCGTCGCGGCCGTGTTCTTGGCTACCATCGGGCCGGGTATTTTGCTGATCGTATTTCTGTGCGTGATCAATGCTATCAAGATGCGCAAGAATCCCGCCTACAGCCCAGAGACGCTCACACTGAGTAACCGGTTCCGGAATATCGGCAGTACCGGCTGGAAGGCCTTCCCTGCATTGATGCTCCCGGTCATCATCCTGGGGGGCATCTACGGTGGCGTCTTCACCCCCACCGAGGCGGCCGCCATCGCCGTCGTCTATGCCATTCCCGTCGGACTGTTTGTTTATCGTGACCTCAACCTGAAGGCCCTGGCACAGAGTTTCATCCATGCCGCCACGACCACCGGCGTCATTATGATCATTCTGCTCTTTTCCTTCGTGGCTAGTCGTATCTTCACCTTCGAGCGAGTGCCGCAGGAGCTGACCGAGCTGTTGCTCGAGGTGTTCCAGAACAAGCTGCTGATTCTCCTCATGGTCAATATCTTCCTGATCTTGATGGGGATGATCATGGATGACGTGAGTGTCGTGGCCATCCTCAGCCCGCTGCTGTTGCCGGTCATGGAGAGCATCGGCATCCATCCGGTGCATTTTGCCGCCATCGTGGGCACCAGTGTCGTCATCGGTTGCAATAGCCCGCCCATGGCTCCCATCCTGTTCATGAGCTGTCGGATCGGCAAGGTCGGGATGTCGCAGGTCCTTCGGCCCGCCTTCAGCTTCATGCTGCTTGGCGCTCTGCCTGTGATGCTGATCACGACCTACTGGCCGTCCCTGTCGCTCTTCCTGCCAAGGCTGCTCGGATACGTGAATTAATCAGTTCCTGTGAACGTATCAGTATCGAGCCCCGCTCCTTCCGGGAACGGCAGCGAAAAATCAACATCAAGAACATGAGAGGTATCTTTACTTGGGTCAGCAGACGCTTTCCGCCCACGATGCAGAGAAATTGGCTGAACAGGCCTGTCTCGCCGCAGGCGCCAACCATGCCACCGCGCGTTCCCTGGCAAGGGCGACGGTTTCGGCTGCGCTTTTCGGACGCCCCGGTGTCGGATTCCCGCATCTTCTGGATTATCTCTCCAGTTTCCGTGCGGGACGCATCAACGGAGAAGCCGAGCCGAAAATTACTTCGCCCTTGCCCGCCATCATCCACTCGGATGCGGATGGAGGCATTGCGCAGCTCGGCTTCGACCAGGCAATGCCAACGCTTGTCGAAAGAACTCGGAAACTGGGCGTTACGATCTTCACCCAAGGCAACAGCTATACCACCGGTGAACTGGGCTACTACGTTCGCCGTCTTGCCCTGGAAGGCGTGATCGCCTTTGCCGTGTCCAACAGTCCGGCCGTGGTGGCGGGCTCACCCGGCGGCAAGATCGTTTTTGGCACCAACCCGATGGCGTTTGCCGCGCCCCTGGCCAATGTTAACGCGCCACTTATCATTGACCAGGCGTCCAGTGCAACAGCGTTTGTCAACCTGATAAAGGCGGCGGAAGAAGGGCGCAAGATTCCCGAAGGCTGGGCAATCGACGAGAAGGGTGATGTGACCACCGATGCGGCGGCCGGCCTGCGCGGTGCGCTTTTGGCATTCGGCGGCACGAAAGGCGCGAACGTGGCGCTGATGGTCGAGTGCCTCGCGGCCGGATTGTCCGGTGCCTCATGGTCGCTCGATATGCCGGATTTCCAGGGTGGAGACCAGGTGATCGACGCCGGGATGACGATCATTGCGATCCTGCCCACCGTTATTGAGGACCGCTTTTCCACCCGCCTGACCCAGCAGCTTGACCGAATCGCCGAACGGGGTGCTTATGTGCCCGGTCGCCGCTCCGTGCGAAATGGCACTTCGGATAAGGACCAAATTGCAATCGATACTTCGGTGCTTGAGAAGATCCGCCGCTCCTTGTGAGCGGCGGATGGGGTGTGTACCTCGCCCTTGTCTTCAGGCCCAGATGTCCTGCACGCAAAATCCTTCTGTGAATGGATCATCATTATCCAACACATAGGTATTGATCCCATAGATCCAACTTGTTCCGGTGATAGTCGGTATTACCGCTGTTTTCTCACCAACTTTCGTTTCCTCGACAAGCCTCCCCGTAAACACGTTGCCAAGGATCCCCTGGTGGCGAAAATCCTTATTCAACGGAAGCTCCCCCTTGGCATGAAGAACCGCCATTTTTGCGCATGTTCCCGTTCCGCATGGGCATCGGTCGAGGGCGCCTGTCCAGGTACTTGGTTTGTCCCAATCAAAATCACCAGACGCCACTGTCACCGCGTTCTTCCAATCGGCATTTGGGCTACTTGCCGGCCCGGAAAGTTGTGATATCGTGATGCCAACCCTAGGGTAGTCAGGGTGTTCGACAGGCAATTGTTCAATAGCTGCCTGCCTGATCATGGCCGAAATCCGTGCTATCTCCGCGCCATGCTCGGGTATTAGTTCCACTCCGGGAAACTGCCGGGCGTCCGCAATAACATAGAACATCCCACCCCATCCCACATCCACTGTCACCTTGCCGAGATGGGGAACCTCTATTTCTGTATCGAGGTAGGCCGCAAATGCCGGAACATTCTTGAAAGTGACGTTTTTCACCTTCCCATCTTTGCACTCAGCCCTGATACGAATCAGCCCAGCTGGCGCTTCTAAAATAAGCTCAGTAACGGGTTCTTGCATCGGTAGCATTCCCATTTCAAGCAGCACCGTCGCCACGGAAATGGTGTTGCCACCAGACATGACCGGATACTCGATCTGTTCCATGATCACATAGCCGGCATCAGCATCGGGGTGGCATGGGGGAACGATGACATTGCAGCAGAGAGGTGGATAACCACGAGGCTCACGCAGCATCAGCTTACGCAGCTGGTCGTCATTTTCTCTCAGCCATACCATCTTCTCATGCACCGTCTTACCGGGAATATTGGGAACACCACCAGTGACAACACGCATTGGTTCACCTGCGTGTGTGTCTATAGCATGAATTGTTCTTTTAAATGACATTTTCTCCCCCTTTAATCTTCATAAGAGCCGCCAATACAACTTCGATATGTTTCCTAGCAGCCCGCCTTGTTGTTGAACACAGGCAGGCTGGCCATGGCCACTGCTGCGGACCCAGCGGCCATGGCCAGGCCCCACCTTGCTGTGTACTGACAAAGCTAATGATGGATGTACAGTTTTGTCAATTATATATACATCAATGTACACAAGTAAAAGGATATTGGAAATCAGTTTCTCGCATATCAGAAGACAATTTTCTCCGCCGTCTCATTGAAAGCCAGGCGATTAAGTTCGACAAGAATCGCATGATGCAAACCATAACAACTGGTTATTGTTTGGTGGCAAAAAAGGTTTCTTTTGCGACTCCTTGTCGCTGTTTATTCTGAGTCCATGGCCGATGTGGCTGCCTCACAACATTCCATACAACTAATTCCATACAACCAGGTGACGATATGAACTTCGATGGTATCTGGACACCCGTCGTAACCCCTTTCGCCGAGGACGGCTCCATCCAGCTCGACACGCTGGGGAACGTGGTCGACACGCTGATCGACCAAGGGGTGCATGGCCTGATCATCGGCGGCACGACCGGCGAGTACTATGCTCTCAGCAAGGCAGAACGCAAGCAGGTCTTCGACTTCGTGGCCGGCCATGCCAAGGGCCGTATCCCGATCATGGCGGGCATCAATGCCACCACGACCGAGGACAGCCTGGAGCTTGGCGAGCATGCCAAGGCTGCCGGTTTCGATGCCATTCTCGTGGCGGCTCCCTATTATTGCCAGCCGACGCAGGAAGAGTTGCTGACCCATGTTTGTCGTGTCGACGATGCCCTCGACATGCCGATCATGCTCTACAACTTTCCCGACCGCACCGGCACCCCGATGAGCCTCGAGTTCATCGAGGCCCTACGCGAGCGTCCCAACTTCCAGGCGATCAAGGAAAGCACCGGCTCGATCGAGCGGATGCATGCGCTGGCGACCGAGTTCCGTGACCAGCTGCAACTGAGTTGCGGCATGGACGATCAGGTGCTGGAGTTCTTCGTCTGGGGCGCGCGCAGCTGGGTGGCGGGGGCCTCCAACTTCCTGGCCCCCGAGCACGTGGCGCTGTACCAGGCCTGTGTCGTCGACCAGGACTTCGTCGCCGGCCGCGAACTCGCTGTCCGCCTGCTACCGATGCTGAACCTGCTCGAGCAGGGCGGGAAGTTCTGTCAGTACATCAAGTACGGCTGTGAGCTGGCGGAGCTGCCTGTGGGGCCTGCACGGGCCCCGCTGCTACCGCTGAACGACGAAGAGAAGGCCAGCTTCCAGCGCACCTATGATGCCCTGGTTCAACATCGCGGCTGACATCCAGCGCTGGAGATTCGCCCCATGCAGTTGACATGCCATTTCCTGCCCCAGAACGACGGGCGTTGTGGCTGGTACGAGACACTGCCCCCGCCGCCCGCTTCGGCACCACTTCAAGGGGAAGTGAAGGCCGACTGGGTGGTGCTGGGGGCGGGACTGGCCGGCCTAGCCGCCGCTCGGCGGATGGCCGAGCTGCAGCCGAACGCCGCCATCGCCCTGGTGGATGCCCGGTGTGTCGGTTTCGGTGCCGCCGGGCGCAATTCCGGGTTCATGATCGATCTGCCGCATAACCTGAACTCACACGATTACACCGGTGATCGGAGCAACGATCTTGAGCAGATCCGCCTCAACCGGGGGGCGATCGACTACATGCGCGAAATCGTGCAGCGCCATGGTATCGACTGCGACTGGCGGGAACAGGGCAAGTTGCATGGGGCGGTCGAGCCTCATGGCCTCCGCGCGCTGGAGGCCTTCGCCAAGGGGCTCAGTGCTCTCGGCGAACCCTACCGCGAGCTCGACGCCCGAGCGATGAAGGCGGTGACCGGCACCGACTTCTATCACGCCGGCCTGCACACCCCCGGGTGTGTACAGGTCCAGCCGGCGGCGCTGGTACGTGGCCTCGGGGCCACTCTGCCGGAGAATGTCCGCCTCTACGAGGACAGCCCCGTCCGCGAGATCAACGTCGGCAAACCTCACACGCTGGTTACCGACACGGGGCGACTCAAGACCCCCCGGCTGGTGCTCGCCAATAACGCCTATGCCGCCCAGTTCGGTCAGCTCGGACTCAAGGGACGCCTCCTGCCCGTCTATACCTACGGCAGCCTGACCCGGCCCCTCAACGAGCAGGAGCGAGCGGACCTGGGCGGTGAGGAGAGCTGGGGGCTGATCCCGGCCGATCCAATGGGCACGACGGTGCGGCGCATGGGAGACGGGCGCATCTGCATCCGCAATTCCTTCACCTACAACCCCAGTGTCAGCACCAGTGAAAGCAGGCTGGAACGTGTGCGCGTCGTCCATCAACGCTCGTTCGACAGGCGCTTCCCCATGCTGCGGGGAGTCGAACTGGAATACACCTGGGGAGGCGCACTGTGCCTGACCCGCAACGGAGGCACGCCGTTCGGCGAGATCGCCCCCGGCGTCTACAGTGCCGTCTGCCAGAACGGACTGGGCCTGACGCGCGGCACGATCTCCGGAAAGTTGATCGCCGAGTACGCGCTCGGCCTCGAGAGCGAACTGCTCAATATCATGCTGGAACAGCCTAAACCGCAGCCAAATCCCCCCGAGCCACTGCTCGGTATGGGGGTGCGTTCAACCCTTGCCTGGAAGGAGTGGCAAGCCGGAACCGAACTCTGAACCAACCGACACGAGGAGAACAACAATGTCCGACAATCTGGCTCCGAACGCCATTGCGCGTCAGATCGAGCAACTCGAATATCGCAACCTGGCCTTTATCGACGGTCGCTTCGTTCCCGCGAGTTCAGGCGACACGTTCGACACCCTGAACCCGGCCACCGGAGAACTCCTGACCCGGGTAGCCGCCTGTGACGGCGCTGATGTGGACTTCGCCGTCCAGGCCGCCCGCCGGGCCTTCGAGGCCGGGGTCTGGTCGGGACTCGCGCCCGCCGAGCGCAAGGCCATCATGCAGCGCTTCGCTGACCTGATCGAGGCGAACTGCCTCGAACTGGCCGTCCTGGAAGCCCTGGAGGCGGGCAAGCCGATCGGCGAATGCTTCAACGTCGACATCCCCGATACCGCCAACACCATCCGCTGGCACGCCGAAGCCGCCGACAAGCTCTACGATGCCGTATCGCCGACCGCCAAGGACGTGGTGGCGACGATCAGCCGCGAGCCGATCGGGGTCGTCGGCGCCGTGCTGCCATGGAACTTCCCCGCCATGATGGCTGGCTGGAAACTGGGGCCGGCCCTGATCACCGGCAACAGCGTGGTGCTCAAGCCCGCCGAGCTGACCTCGCTCAGCACGCTGCGGCTCGCCGAGCTGGCCCATGAGGCCGGCATCCCGGCCGGCGTGTTGAACGTGGTGCCGGGGCTTGGTCATGTGGCCGGCAAGGCCATCGGCCTGCATCCCGACATCGACCTGGCCGCCTTCACCGGGTCCACCGAGGTGGGCCGGCGGTTCCTCGAGTACTCGGCGGCGAGCAATCTCAAGCGCGTGGTGCTGGAATGCGGGGGCAAGAATCCGCAGGTGGTCATGCCCGACGTGAGCGACCTCAAGACCGTGGCGAGCAATGTCCTGGCCGCCGCCTTCTGGAACATGGGGGAGAACTGCTCGGCGGGCTCGCGGCTGATCGTGCATCGCTCGGTGAAGGATGCGTTGGTCGACGAGATGCAGCGCCAGCTCGAGGAGGAGTGGGTCACGGGCGATCCCCTGGACCCCAATGTGCAGCTCGGTGCCCTGATCGAGAAAGATCACATGGACAAGGTGCTGGCCCATATCGAGCGGGCCAAGGCCGACGGGCTAAAGCTGATCACGGGCGGTAGCCGTCTCCGTGAAGAGAGCGGCGGCTACTTCGTCGCCCCGACCATCTTCGACGACGTGCCGAAGGATGCCGCGGTGGCGCGGGAGGAGATCTTCGGGCCGGTGCTGGCGGTCATTCCGTTCGACACCGAGGAGGAAGCCATCGCCATTGCCAACGATACCTGCTACGGCCTGGCGGCCTCGCTGTGGAGCGAAGACCTCAATACCGTGCATCGCATGGCTGCGGCGATTCGGGCCGGCACCGTTTCCGTCAATTGCTTCTCGGAAGGCGATATCACCACGCCATTCGGCGGGTACAAGCAATCCGGCTTCGGGGGACGGGACAAGTCGATCTATGCCCACGATCAGTACTGCGAGTTGAAGACGACCTGGATCCAGCTGTCCTGATCCAGCTATCCGTCGGTAACATGACAAGACCCTGACTCGCCATCCCCGGCCGCCGGCCGGGGATGGCGGTTTGCCCGTAGGAAGTGCCCCATGACCAGCTTCACCAGTTCCGGATAACTACACTTAGCCATTGCCCGCGCGTTGGCGATGGAGCCAGAGTACATGCTTTTTGACGAAGCAACGTCAGCTCTGGATCCCGAATTGGTTGGTGAAGTCCTGGATACCATACGCCTGCTGGCGGATGAAGGCATGACGATGATATGCGTTACCCACGACATGAGATTTGCCAAGGATGCCTCCGACCGTGTGGTGCATTTTCATCAAGGAATCCTGGAGGAGGTTGGGCCTCCGTCACAGATCTTTGGCAACCCAATGTCTGAACATACCAAGAGGTTTCTTTCCAAGACTCGCTGATTGTGAGCGGGGACTATACAAAAGGATAAGCTATGAGAAGCTCGAAGACGATTCACGTTATCTCATGCCACGCTGAAGGTGAAGTAGGCGATGTCATAGTGGGTGGGGTAGCACCACCGCCTGGTGAGACGCTGTGGGAGCAGCGAAGCTGGATCGACAAAGACCGGACCCTTCGCAACTTTGTTCTGAATGAACCACGTGGAGGGGTCTTCAGGCATGTCAATCTTCTGGTGCCACCAAAGCATCCAGAGGCACAGATGGCCTGGATCATCATGGAGCCGGAGGATACACCGCCCATGTCGGGATCGAACTCCATCTGTGTGTCCACCGTATTGCTCGACAGCGGCATCATTCCCATGCAAGAGCCGGTGACCGAGATGGTGCTGGAGGCGCCTGGCGGTCTTGTCAGGGTGCATGCCGAGTGTCGCAATGGAAAGGCGCAACGTATCACGGTTCAAAATGTTCCAGCGTTTGCCTGTGAGCTGGACAAGCCACTGAATGTGCCGGGCATCGGTAACATCCGTGTTGATACTGCCTATGGCGGCGACAGCTTCGTCGTCGTGGATGCTGAAGAACTTGGTTTCTCTTTGGAAGAGCACGAAGCCCGTGATTTGGCGGAGTTGGGTGTCCGGATCACCAATGCCGCCAATGAACAGTTGAAGTTCCATCACCCTGATAACCCGGAATGGACGCATTTTTCCTTCTGCTTATTCGCTGGCCCTCTGGAACGAGATGGCGACCGCCTCTCTGCACGCTCCGCAGTGTCGATCCAGCCTGGAAAGATCGACCGCTCACCCACCGGCACATCGGTCTCGGCCCGTATGGCCCTGCTGCATGCCCGGGGCGAGATGTCAGTCGGTGACTACTTTACCGGGCGCTCACTCATCGGCTCGGAATTCCATGGCAGGCTCGAAAGCGAGACCACGGTTGGAGGTCAGATGGCCATCATTCCCGAGATCTCCGGCCGCGGTTGGATCACGGGAGTCCATCAACATATGCTGGATCCCGATGATCCCTGGCCGGAAGGCTATCGACTGAGTGATACCTGGCCATCGTACAAGGAAAAGAGTTCTCACTAACCATCGGTATCGTTCCGGCCACAGCCAGCCTCCCATACACCGAGCATGTCGATGTATGGGATATCTCCGAGGAGAACGCGAAAACGTTCGTGGCCGAGCTCGAAAGCCAGGGGTTAGAAGCGACTGCGGCACCTTCCATCGTCGGAACGCCGCCCGGGCTGAAGCCACTCCTGCATTAACCGACGCGCCATCCCTGGTACTATTCGATAATCCGATCGACCCACAAGCACCAGATGGCAAATAGAGGCGCTTCGCGAGACTGCATGGCATGCGTGATTGCAGGTTCGTTATACAGAATTCCGCCCATTCCAGGCTCGAACCAAGCTCCTTCCCCCTGACGAAAATATCCGGATGACAGGACGAGATACACTTCCTCGGGACTGTGCCTATGATCCGGATATCGGACATGCGGCGCCATCAACGAGGCCCCTACCCACACATCATTGCGATCCTCGAGGCCGCCCGGCCCGGCAATCATCACATTCGCATGGCCATCCGCGAAGTTGTCACTTGCGGACAGTCCGGCCGTGCTGCGACGGCGCCAAGCGAGTGATGGTTCGAGAGCCTCGAAGGCCTTGGCGACCCGGGCCAGGGAGGGCGACGCCGCACGCACCGCTGCCAGAGCGTCGCCAAGATAGCCCGAAACGGGAAGTCTCGCCCCCTCGCCGGTTTTACACCGGGAGGGGCTTTCCAAGGCGGTGAAGATTTTCTCGATGGCCCGGGATGCCGCTGGAATCGAACGGTCTGCCGCCATTACCTCATGAACGCTATCGAGATAGTTCTGCAACGCATCGGGGCGAGTTTCCATGGGCGTCGTCTCCAACTCTGTTCCAGTCTGCTTTCGGCGTTACAGGTCCTTTACCAGCCGCAAGGCATCGTAAATGGCGGCATGGGTGTTGCGCGATGCGACGGCATCGCCGATCCGGAATAGCTGGAACCCATCCCCCGCGTGGCGAATGACGGTCTGGGGCCTGCCAACGATCAGGTCCTCGTAGTTTACCTCGCCGCCATTGCGGGAATGCGGCTTCAGCTCGAAATAGATGTCGGCCATCGGCGTGATGCCGTAGTTGACCACCACCTGGTCGATACGCCGCTCATGATCGAGGTCAAGGTAATCGCTGGTGATCTTGGCCAGCAGCTCGCTGTCATCCCGCTGCACGGACTTCAGCCGGTAGGTGGGCGTGAAGGTGACGTTGGGGCGCTGCAGGGAACGCATGTAGGGCACGAGGTTCATGGCCATGATTTCCGCCGAGAAGGTGCGGTCCGGCGTCATGATCTCGAGCTGGGCCCCGGTGGCGGCAATGATCTCCGCCGCCTGCATGGCGGCATGATCGCCGGCATCGTCGAACAACAGCACCTGCTTGCCCGGCGGTACGTGCCCGGACAGGATATCCCAGGTGTTGACCACCAGGTCGTGCCCCACCTCGGGCCGGTCTTCCAAGGGGTAGCCGCCGGTCGCCACGATCACCGCATCCGGCTTCTCGGCGAACACGTCCTCGACCTCGGCCCAGACGTTGTAGCGAATCTCGACGCCGAGCGCCTCGCAGCGCGCCAGACGCCAGTCGATGATGCCCATCATCTCGCGGCGGCGCTCGCTCTGTGCCGTGAGGCGCACTTGCCCGCCGGCATCGCTGGCGGCTTCCAGCACCACCACCGCATGCCCCCGCTCGCCGGCGACCCGGGCGGCCTCCAACCCCGCGGGCCCGGCGCCGATGATCACCACCCGGCGTTTTTGCGCTGCCTTGGGGATGGTGTGGGGCATGGTGGTTTCGCGCCCGGTGGCGGCGTTATGGATGCAGTAGGCGGCGCCCCCCTGGTAGATGCGATCGAGGCAGTAGTTGGCGCCGACACAGGGACGGATCTCCTCCTCGCGCCCCTCCATGATCTTGCGCACGATGTGCGGGTCGGCCATGTGGGCACGGGTCATGCCGATCATGTCGACCTTGCCCGAGGCGATGGCATAGCGGGCGGTGGCGACATCCTGGATCTTGGCGCCATGGAAGGTGGGAAAATCGACCTCGCGACGGATCTCGCCGGCAAAATCCAGGTGCGGAGCGCTGGGCATGCCCTGAATGGGGATCACGTCGGTGAGTCCCGGGTCGGTGTCGATATGCCCGCGGACCACGTTGAGGAAATCGACCAGCCCGCTGTCTTTGAGACGCCGTGAGATATCCATCCCGTCGCTGGCCGTCAGCCCGCCCGGCAGCATCTCGTCGCCGGTGTAGCGCACGCCGACGATGAACGCCTCACCGACCCGCTGGCGAATGGCACGCAGCACCTCAAAGGTAAAACGCAGCCGGTTGTCGAGATCCCCACCATAAGGCCCCTCGAGGGTATTGGTCAGCGGCGACCAGAACTGGTCCATCAGGTGGCCGTAGGCCTGCAGCTCGATGCCATCAAGGCCGGCTGCATGCATGCGCTCGGCGGCATCGGCGTAGTCCTTGATCAAGCGCTCGATATCCCAGTCCTCGACCTGCTTGGGAAAGGCGCGGTGGGACGCTTCGCGGCGGTGAGAGGGCGACACCGCCGGCAGCCAGTCGCCCTTGTCCCAGCGGGTGCGCCGGCCCAGGTGGGTCAGCTGGATCATCACCGCGGTGCCGTGCTCGTGGCAGGCGTCGGTCAGCTCGCGCATCCAGGGCACCACCTCATCCTTGTAGGCCAGGATGTTGTTGAACACCGGTGGGCTGTCCTTGGCCACCGCCGCCGAACCGGCCGTCATGGTCAGGCCAAGGCCGGCCTTGGCCCGCTCGACGTGGTAGGCACGGTAGAGCTCCTTGGGCATCCCGTCCTCAGGGTAAGCCGGCTCGTGGGCCGTCATCATGAGCCGGTTTTTCAAGGACAGATGCTTGAGCTGAAAGGGCTGCAGCAGCGGGTCGTTGGCCATGGCCAGGCCTCCTCGATCTTGTTGTGGTCTTGACAACGTTAGCGGCGGATG
>NZ_JBHRUG010000019.1:351539-395344 GCF_042646605.1 Litchfieldella rifensis
GAAAACAAAACCCCGATGTGCCAGGCCGTCATGAAGCAGTGAGGGATGTCGGCTTATGGCAGGAGGAGGCTGGACGAATGTCGCAAAACACAGTGATCGGCATCATTGGCGGTCATGGGTGGATGGGGCGAGCACTCGGGCTTTCCCTGCTGGAACAGGGCGTCGTGTCCGCCGGCCAATTGGTGGTCTCATCGCGTTCCGGGAGCGGCGACGCTTATCGCGACTGGCCCGACGTCCGTTGTGTCAAGGACAACCGTGAGCTGGTCGCCCTGGCGGACGTGATCGTGCTGTCCGTGCGCCCGGAGGATCTCGCCAGCGTCGATATCGAGGCACAGGACAAATTGGTCATTTCCCTGTTGGCGATGGCTTCCTTGCAGGCGATCTCCAGTCAGGTGGGAAGCCGCCGGGTGGTGCGTGCCATGCCGAACGCCGCGGCGGAAATCCGCCGGGCCTACTTTCCATGGTACGCCTCACAGCAGGTTACCGAAGCCGACAGACAGCTCGTGCAGGCGTTGCTCGAAAGCTGCGGTAAGGCACGGGAGCTGCCCGCCGAGCGCGACCTCGACTACCTGACGGCGCTGAGCGGGGCCGGGCCGGCCTACCCCGCCTTGCTGGCCCAGGCGATGCTGGAGCATGCCAAGGGGATGGGTATCGCCGACGATATCGCCCGCGAAGCCGTCATGCAGACCCTGGTGGGCGGCAGCCTGTTGCTGGAAAAGCTAGGTGACGACCCCGGCGACATGGTGGAGCGGCTGATTGCCTATGACGGCACCACGTCCAAGGGGTTACGCACGATGATCGACGGGGGCATTGAGCAGATCATTCATCGTGGTCTTGCTGAGGCTCACCAGGCGGCAAGTGGATCGCGGTAAAATAAGTCAACCAAGCAACCGGGAGAGCATGGAATGAAAATCCTCGTCGCGGTCAAACGCGTCATCGACTACAACGTCAAGATCCGGGTCAAGCCGGACCACAGCGACGTCGACCTCACCAACGTCAAGATGGCCATGAACCCGTTCTGCGAGATCGCCGTGGAAGAGGCGGTGCGCCTGAAAGAGAAAGGTGTGGCGAGCGAGGTGGTGGCCGTCACCGTCGGCCCCAAGGCCGCCCAGGAACAGCTGCGCACCGCGCTTGCCCTGGGCGCCGACCGTGCCGTTCATGTCGAGACCGATGCCAAGGTCGAGTCGCTGGCGGTGGCCAAGCTGCTGGCCAAGGTGGTCGAGGCGGAACAGCCGCAACTGGTGATCCTCGGCAAGCAGGCCATCGACACCGACAACAACCAGACCGGGCAGATGCTCGCCGCCCTGACCGGGCTGGCCCAGGGCACCTTCGCCTCCGCGGTCCAGGTCGCGGGGGACAAGGTCACGGTCACCCGCGAGATCGACGGCGGCCTGCAGACCGTCGAACTTCGGCTTCCGGCCATCGTCACCACCGACCTGCGCCTCAACGAGCCGCGCTACGCCAAGCTGCCCGACATCATGAAGGCCAAGAAGAAGCCGCTGGATACCCAGACGCCGGAAGCGTTGGGGGTCGAGGTGGCCTCGAAGGTCACGCTGCTCAAGGTCGAGCCGCCGGCCGAGCGCCAGGGCGGCATCAAGGTGGGCTCGGTGGACGAGCTCGTCGACAAACTCAAGAACGAAGCCAAAGTGCTTTGAAAGGAGCCGATTTCATGAACATCTTGGTTCTGGCCGACCATCACGAGGGTCAACTCGGTGCTGCCACGGCCCACGTGGTCGCCGCCGCCCAGCAGATTACCAACGCCAGTGGCGGCGCCATCGACGTCCTGGTCGTCGGCGAGAACGTGGCGGCGATGGCCGAGGCCGCCGCCCGGCTCGACGGCGTGACCCGGGTGCGCGTGGCGGACCATGCCGTCTATGCCCACCAGCTCGCCGAGCCGCTGGGCGACCTGCTCGCCGCGCTGGCCGATGACTACACCCACGTGCTGGCCAGCGCCTCGACCACCGGCAAGAACGTGCTGCCGCGGCTGGCCGCGCTCAAGGACGTGTCGCAGCTCTCCGACATCATCGGCGTCGAGAGCGCCGATACCTTCCGGCGCCCGATCTACGCCGGCAACGCCATCGCCACCGTGCAGAGCGCCGATCCCCTCAAGGTGGTCACCGTGCGCACCTCGGCCTTCGACGCGGTAAGCGAGAGCGGCAGTGCCGCGATCGAGGCCGTCGACACGGGGGTCGACAACGCCCTGTCGGCGTTTGTCGGCGAGGCGCTGGCGCAGAGCGAGCGCCCCGAACTGGGCGCGGCCAAGGTGGTGATCTCCGGCGGGCGCGGCATGGGCAGCGGCGACAACTTCCAGCTGCTCGAGGGCATCGCCGACAAGCTGGGGGCGGCGATCGGCGCCTCACGGGCGGCGGTGGATGCCGGCTTCGTGCCCAACGACATGCAGGTCGGCCAGACCGGCAAGATCGTCGCCCCGGAGCTGTACATCGCGGTGGGCATCTCGGGCGCCATCCAGCACCTGGCGGGGATGAAGGACTCCAAGGTGATCGTGGCCATCAACAAGGACGAGGACGCGCCGATTTTCCAGGTGGCGGATTATGGCTTGGTGGGCGACCTGTTCGAGGTATTGCCGGAGCTGGAGCAAAAGCTCTAAGGAAGATCGCGATCTTCCTCGGGCTTGCGCCAGCAGGGCCAGCAACACCCTGGCGCAAGCCCGAGCGAAACTGTATGCCGCCAAGTCATTTGGGATGTTGGAATAGTAACGCCAGGATAGAAGGGGTTATCGATAACTTCTTCTTTCAGGATGTTACTTCCGGTGTATAACCATGCCGGGCGTGGAAGCGTTGCAGCTCGCGCAGTTGTGGCGCCTGCCCGGTGAAAATCTCGACATAGGCGGGGATGCGCCGCATGCGAACTTCGAGCGCTTCCTGGGCCTTCATCGAGATATAGCCGATCTGGGTGAGGTAGATGGTGCGCCCCCGCACGTTGGCCGCCAGCGTGTCATATCCGTGACTCACGAACATCCGTGTCAGTGCCTCGATGCGTGTTTCGTCGGCAATATCGATCTCTCTGGACACCTCGTCCGACTGCAGCGCCCAGCTACGTATCGCGAATTCCAACTGCGAGTCGAGCAGCTCGGGGTTCAGCCAGCAGTCGAAGACGTTGAGAATCGCTTCAACGATGCTCTCGGCATAGGCTTCGGTCTGCCGCACCAGGCCCTGCGTATTCTTCTGACGCCAGCGCTCGATCAAGGCATCCAATAGCGCCTCGCGGTCCTTGAAGAACCAGTAGAAGCTGGTGCGTGACAGATTGAGTCGCTTGGCCAGCGGCAGGATCTTCACGCTGTCCACGCCGGATTCGAGCAGCAACTCGAAGGCCGCATCAAGCCAGGCGTCGCGGGAGCCTCTCCAATTGGTGCCGTGGTTGGTGGCGGGTTGCATCGAGACGGTCTCTCTGGTCCGGGAACACAGCGCGGCAGGAAAAGAGCGCTGATTACAAGTCGCAGTGTACATTGGTGTCTAGTTTATGTACATAAAGACAGGGTCAGCACTGACTTACCGATGCTTGGATCGCCTAGGCAGTCACGGGATTCTCTTGCGCCAGCCGGGCGATCGCCGCCGGCAGGTCTCTGGCATGGTGGATGGCGATGGCGCCTTCGGGCGTCGTTTCGGTGTCGGGGAAGTGGTTGAGGTGGACCACCCGCATGCCGGCTTCCAGTCCGGCGGCGACGCCCACCGCGGCATCGTCGATTACCACGCAGCGCTCGGGGGTATGGCCCATGGTCTCGGCGGCGATGAGGTAGAGCGCAGGATCCGGCTTCCATACGCCAAGGGTATAGGCGCTGAACAGGTTGTCACCGAAATGTGCTGCCAGGCCGGTGCTTTCCATGGCGCAGCGGATCTTGCGTTCGGGGCCGTTGGAGACCACGGCCTTGGGATGAACACCCAAGGCGTCTAGCGCTTCCGCCATGCCAGCGATAGCCTGCAACTCCTCGCGCATGCGTGTCTCCATGCGGCTGCGCATTTGGTTTTCCAGGTCCTGGCGCTGCTCGTCGTCGAGCGCATGGTGGCGCTTTTCCAGCGTCAGCACGATGGTCAGAAAGCGCACCCCGCGGAATTCCTCCATGTACTGCTCGGCGGTGAAAGGCAGGCCGAAGTACGGCAGTACCTCCGCCATCACCTGGGCCAGCAGGATTTCGCTGTCGACCAGGGTGCCGTCGGAGTCGAAGAGCAGACAGAGCGGTGATGACATGGGAACCTCGCAAAAGGATGAATGAGCTGCGCCGCCCTCAGGATACCAGAGGCCTGAAACGGTAGACGCGGAGTCCCCTCACCTCGCGAAAGTGAGGTAGGGGTAATTGAAATCTGTTACTGGCGCTGCTTCCAAGCCTCTTCGTTGACCAGGCTGATGGGCCGCTTGCCCTCGAGCGCCAGGATGATGTTGTCGACGGCGCGTTGGGCCATGGCATCGCGCGTCTCATGGGTCGCCGAACCGATATGCGGTAACGCCACGACGTTGGTCATGTACGGCAAGGGCGACTCCGGCGAGAGGGGCTCCTGCTCGAAGACGTCGAGGCCCGCGGCGTGAATCTCGCCCATCTCCAATGCGGCGATCAGCGCGGATTCGTCGACCACCTTGCCGCGCGCGATATTGACGAAGATCGCCGAGGGTTTCATCCGTTTGAATTCGCGGGCGCCGATCAGGTGCTCGGTCTCCGTGGAGAGGGGCACGGTGACGCACACGAAGTCGGCCTGGGCCAGGAGTTCATCCATTTCGCAGCGTCTGGCCCCCAGTTCTTCTTCGAGCGCCGGCTTGGGAGAGGCATTGGAGTACAGCACCGGCATACCGAAACCCAGGGCGCCACGCCGGGCGATGGCGGCACCGATGCGACCGAAGCCGATCATGCCCAGGGTCTTGCCGTGAACGTCGCTGCCGAAATGCGCCTCGCCGATGCTTGCCTGCCAGTCGCCACGCTTGACGAACTCGGCGAGTTCCACCGCCCGGCGTGCCGCGGCCATGAGCAGCAGGAAACCGGTGTCGGCGGTGGTCTCGGTGAGTACGTCCGGGGTGTTGCACAACAGGATGTCGCGACGGGTCAACTCGTCGACCGGGTAATTGTCGTAGCCCACCGAGATGGTCGCGATGGCTTCCAGGTGAGGGGCTTCGTCGAGCAACTCGGGCGCGATCTTGAGGCTGGAGCCGATCAGGCCATGGGCGTGCGCGAGCGCGGCACGGAAGTCGGGGGCGTCGGTCGAGTCGAGGCGTTCGAAGTAGTCGACGTGGAACTCCTGCCGCAGTTGCTCGAGATGCGGTGACTTGAGGCGGCTAAACGCCACGATGCGCTTGGTCATGTCGCTTTCCTTCATAGTCGGGCCCTCCTTCATGGTTGGGCTTCAATCGTCGAGGCTGGGTAGGGCGGCCTCCAGCTCGTTCAGCCGAGCGCGGCTGGGCAGGCCTTCCATGTCGCCGGGAACCTGGACCGCCTGGGCGCCGATCAGGTTGCCACGGCGCACCGCCGCCCGGGGTGAAAGGCCATCGAGCAGGGCGCTGACCACGCCGACCGCAAAGCCGTCGCCGGCGCCGACGGTATCGACCACCTCGGCCACCGGGAAACCGGGCACGGTGAAGCTTGCTTCGCTGCCACCCAGGGTACCGCGGTAATAGCTGCCTTGTGGGCCTAGCTTGAGGATCACCGCCTGGGCGCCGCGGTCGAGATAGAAGCCGGCGATATCATGGGGTGTCTCCAAGCCGGTCAGCCGGCGCCCCTCCTCAAGCCCCGGCAGTACCCAGTCGGCCGTCGCGGCCATGGCATTCAGGGTCTCGCGCATCTCGCCTTCGCTGCTCCACAGGGTGGGGCGCAGGTTGGGGTCGAAGGAGATGCTGGCGCCGGCGGCGCGAGCGTTTTCGAGCATGTGCCAGGACAGTTCGCGACAGCTTGCCGAGACGGCCGGCGGAATGCCGGTGGCATGCAAGTGGCGGGCGGTGGCGAAGCCCACCTGGGTGGCGTCGCCCGGCGACAGGTGGCTGGCGGCACTGCCGCGGCGGAAGTATTCGACCCGCGGGTCGGCACCGCCGACGGCGCGCTCCTTGAATATCAGGCCGGTGGAATGCGCCGGGTCGGTGATCAGGTGGCGGCAGTCCAGGCCCTCGTCCTCGAGGGTGTGACGGATATAGGCGCCGAAACTGTCGTCGCCGACGCGGCTCAGCCAGCCGACGCGAAAGCCCAGGCGGGCGAGGCCGATGGCCACATTGGTATCGGCACCGGCGATGCGGCGCTGGAAGTGCTCGACCCTGGCCAGCTCGCCCGGGGTATCGGCGATGAACAGGGTCATGGCCTCGCCGAAGGCGAGGATTTCGGGGGAATCGCAAGCAGTTGTCATCCTGGATGCCTCGCAATATTTGGGAACGTTACCATCATGGCGCGGCCGTCCATCACTCAGGGTGTGTCGCGGCGACGGGTCGAGCCGCGCGGGATCAACTCGGCCTGGTAGTGAATGCGCCGCGGCGGCGACCTACGGTCGGCTGTCGCCAGGCGCTGCAGCAGGCTGTCGACCGCCGACCGGCCGATGACGTCGGTGGGCTGTGCCAGTGTCGTGATGCCTGGCGCGACCAGGCTGCACCACTCCAGTTCGTCGATGCCCAGCAGACCGACATCGCCCAGCCTCGCCTCCTGAGCCTGCAGTACTCGCGTCACCGCCAGGGTGACGTTGCCATTGGCGCACAGCACGGCCTTGGGTGCCCGAGGCCGGCGTACGAGAAAGGCAGCGATGGCGTCGTCCAGCTGTCGCTCACCGCCTTCCAGTGGCAGGCATAGCGTTTCACCCGCCAGCCCCCTCGCCGCGACCTGTTGCCGAAAGCGTCCCAGGCGTGCCTGGCGAGAACTGGCCTGGGCCGGTGGCTCGCTGATGAACAGCAGCTCGCCATAGCCGCGTTCCTCCAGGTGAGCGAGGGCCATGTCGATCGCCTGGGCATTGTCGAGTCCCACCATATCGGCCTCGAAGTCGCTGAGAATACGGTCGAGCAGCACCAGCGGGGTGCCCTGGTCGGCCAGGCTGCGGAGTTCGCGGCTGGGCTGGCCGGCGGCATTGATCACCAGGCCCTCGACCCGATAGGCGGTGAGCAGGGCCAGGTGGTCGCGTTCCTGGGCCGGGTCGTTGTCGGTGTTGCAGACCATCAACGAGAACCCCCGGGCCCGGCAGGCTTGCTCCACGCCATGCATCACCGCCACCGAGAAGGGGTTGCGGATATCCGCCACCAGCATGCCGATCAGCCTCGAACGCCCTCCCTTGAGGCCGCGAGCCATCTGATTGGGGTGATAGCCGAGGCGCTTGGCGGAGGCGGCGATGCGTGACTGGAGGGCGGCCGACAGCCGATCGCGCTCGGCGCCGAAGTAGCGCGATACGCTGGTCTTGGAGACTCCGGCGTCCCTGGCCACCTCGAGAATGGTGGAGCGTCGGGTCATGGGCGATGATTTGGACACCATCTTCTCACGATAAAATGGAACCGTTCCCATCGTAGTCACCCTTCCCGCTACTGGCAACGCCGCAGGAGGGTAGACATAAGTCGCGCCAGTGCCGGGTCGTGTCCTCAAGACCCATGTGTCATATATTCCCACCCCCACAGGGGCAGAAACGCCTTGGGCAAAGGCAATCGCCAGATGGTGGTTTTTTTAAGCCATTGATTTAATTTGGCTTTCTGTTGGTCGGCGGGAATTGGCACGTATGCTGCTGCTGTTAGGGTGAGACAGGGACGACGACTTGCTCAGGAAGAGCGCTCCTTCGATAGGAAGCAGGGACGACCGTTTGCTCAGGAAGAGCAACCTTCGATGGTGGCACCGGTACCGGGATAGGTATCGAGTCCGAACATCGATGAGGAAGCATGGGAAGAGGAAGGAAGGGTAAACGATGGCACGTAATCCCTTCCCCCGTGAGGCCGCCCACGCAAAGGCGGCTGAGATCTCCTCCACTCGTGACGCATGGCAAGGCTTCCCGCCTCGGGCAGTGCTCGAGGCGGGTTTTGTGTGTCTGAGCCGCCCGCTTGCGCGTCCCGTAACCCCGTTGTCGCTCGACCAGCGGCGCGACAGTCGGGCATGAAAAAGGCGGCCGGATGGCCGCCTCGTCAGTCTTGCAGCGAAGCTCAGTTCACCTTGGGATCCAGCTCGCCACGCTCGTAGCGCAGGAACATCTCCTCCAGGTTGATCGGCTTGATCCTGCTGGCCTGCCCGGCGGTGCCGAAGGCCTCGTAGCGGGCGATGCACACGTCGCGCATGGCGGAGACGGTTTCCTTGAGGAACTTGCGCGGGTCGAACTCGGCCGGATTGTGGGCCAGGAAACGGCGCACGGCGCCGGTCGAGGCCAAGCGCAGGTCGGTGTCGATATTGACCTTGCGCACGCCGTGCTTGATGCCCTCGACGATCTCCTCGACCGGTACGCCGTAGGTCTCGGGGATCTTGCCGCCGAACTCGTTGATGATCTCCAGCCATTCCTGCGGCACCGAGGACGAGCCGTGCATCACCAGGTGGGTGTTGGGGATGCGCTCGTGGATCGCCTTGATGCGCGAGATCGACAGGGTGTCACCGGTGGGCGGCTGGGTGAACTTGTAGGCGCCGTGGCTGGTGCCGATGGCGATGGCCAGGGCGTCGACATGGGTGGCCTTGACGAAGTCGGCGGCTTCTTCCGGGTCGGTCAGCAACTGGTCGTGGGACAGCTTGCCCTCGGCGCCGATACCGTCTTCCTCACCGGCCATGCCGGTTTCCAGGCTGCCCAGGCAGCCCAGCTCGCCTTCCACCGAGACGCCGCAGGCGTGTGCCATCTCGACGGTGCGCCGGGTGACATCGACGTTGTACTCGTAGCTGGTCGGGGTCTTGCCGTCCTCGCCCAGCGAGCCGTCCATCATCACCGAGGAGAAGCCGAGCTGGATGGAGCGCTGGCACACCGCGGGGCTGGTGCCATGGTCCTGGTGCATGACCACCGGGATATGCGGGAACTCCTCGACCGCGGCCAGGATCAGGTGGCGCAGGAAGGGCGCGCCGGCATATTTGCGCGCGCCGGCGGAGGCCTGGATGATGACCGGCGAGTCGGTCGCATCGGCGGCCTCCATGATGGCGCGCATCTGCTCGAGGTTGTTGACGTTGAAAGCCGGCACGCCATAGCCATACTCGGCGGCGTGGTCCAGCAGTTGGCGCATGCTGATCAGAGCCATGAACTTACCTGTCTACGTGATGACGGCGTGACCCGCGAAGGCCACGCCGTGAGTCGGGGATTGGGGATTATGCCTCGGCGGCGGCTTCCAGCGCCGCCACGGCGGGCAGCGTCTTGCCTTCGACGTACTCGAGGAAGGCCCCGCCGCCGGTGGAGATATAGGAGACCTGCTCGGCGATGCCGTACTTGTCGATGGCCGCGAGGGTGTCGCCACCACCGGCGATGGAGAAGGCGGAACTCGCGGCGATGGCTTGGGAGAGCGCCTCGGTGCCCTGACCGAACTGATCGATCTCGAACACCCCGACCGGCCCGTTCCACAGGATGGTGCCGGCATCCTTGAGCAGGGCCGCGAAGCGCTCGGCAGTGATCGGCCCGATATCGAGGATCATCTCGTCGTCGGCAACGTGCTCCACACCCTTGACCACGGCGTTCGCGGACTCCGAGAACTCGGTCGCGACGACCACGTCGGTGGGCAACGGGATGTCGACCTTTTCCATCAACGCCAGGGCCTGGTCGACCAGGTCGGCCTCGTACAGTGACTTGCCGACATTGTACCCCGCGGCAGCGATGAAGGTGTTGGCGATGCCACCGCCGACGATCAACTGGTCACATTTCTCGGACAGCGCGTTGAGCACCTCGAGCTTGGTCGATACCTTGGAACCGCCGACGATGGCGAGCATGGGGCGCGCCGGCGTGGCGAGCGCCTTCTCCAGCGCCTCGAGCTCACGGGCCAGCAGCGGGCCGGCACAGGCCGTCGGCGCGAAGCGCGCCACCCCGTGGGTCGACGCCTGGGCACGGTGGGCGGTACCGAAGGCGTCCATGACGAAGACGTCGCACAGCGCGGCGTACTGCTTGGCCAGCGCATCGTCGTCCTGCTTCTCGCCCTGGTTGAAGCGCACATTCTCGAGCAGCACCACTTCGCCGTCGGCGAGGTCGAGGTTCACGTCGAGGTAGTCCTTGACCAGGCGCACCGGACGATCCAGCAACTCGCCCAGGCGCTCGGCCACCGGCGCCAGCGAGAACTCCTCCGCGGGCTCGCCCTCGGTGGGTCGTCCCAGATGACTCATCAGCATGACCTTGGCGCCGGTCTTCGCCGCGGCCTGGATGGTCGGCAGGCTGGCACGCAGGCGGGCATCGCTGGTCACACGGCCATGCTTGATCGGTACGTTCAAGTCTTCACGGATCAGCACGCGCTGTCCCGCGAGGTCGAGGTCGGTCATCTTGCGTACGTTCATCGGTCGTGTTCCTCGAAGTTGCAAGCCAGGTTAAGAAGCAGGGGAATGGTCCAGACGCGCCAGGTGCTGAGCGACATCGAGCATGCGGTTGGCGAACCCCCACTCGTTGTCGAACCAGCACAGCAGCTTGATCAGCCGGCTACCGGCCACCCGGGTCTGAGTGGCATCCACGATACCCGAGCGGGGATCATGGTTGAAGTCGACCGAGGCCATCGGCTCCTCGGTAAAGCCCAGCAGGCCTTGCAAACGTTCGCGACTGGCCAGCGCCAACAGGGCATTCACCTCGTCGGCAGTGGTATCGCGACGCACGCAGATCGCCAGGTCCATGGCCGAGACGTTGATCGTCGGCACACGCACATGCAGGCATTGAAAACGGTCCGTCAGGTGCGGCATCAGGCGGTTGATGCCCCGCGCCAGGCCGGTGTCCACCGGCACGATGGAGTGCATGGCCGAACGGGCCAGGCGCAGATCGGTCTGATGGTAGGCGTCGATCACCGGCTGGTCGTTCATCGTCGAGTGGATGGTGGTGGTGACGCCATGCTCGACACCTAGTGCCTCGTCGAGCACGGTGAGTACCGGTATCAGGCAGTTGGTGGTGCACGATGCCGCCGAGACGATGCGGTGGTGGGGGGCCAGGCTGCGCTCGTTGACGCCGCAGACGATGGTGGCATCGACGTCGCTCTCGCCAGGCTGCGAGAACAGCAGGCGACGAGCGCCGGCATCGAGATGGCGACTTGCCGTGGCGCGATCCTTGAAACTGCCCGAGCACTCGAGCACCAGATCGATGTCGAGCTCGTCCCACGGCAGCTTGTCGGGATCGGTTTCGGAGATCACGTCGATGATCCGGTCGTTGACATGCAGGCGGCCCTCATGGGTCTCGACGCGCCCCGGAAAGCGACCGTGGGTGGTGTCGTAACGCGTGAGGTAGGCGATGGTATCCAGATCGGACAGGTCGTTGATCGCTACCACCTGCAGGGCGGGGGAAAGGGCGTGAGCGGGACGCTCCATCAGCGCGCGCAACACGCACTGGCCGATACGACCGTAACCATTGATGGCGATGCGGTAGGCCATGGGCAGGGCTCAGACAATCAGGGAAAACAGCGATTCTAGCGCAAAACGGGTGCCGCTGACCAAGGTGGTGTGAGAGAGGGCAAGCCGCCGGCAAAATCTCCTCGTTTTGTAAGAGATCTCTGACAATTCATGTAATCCATCTCAACAATTCGCTTATTCAGGCTTTCCTGAATCCAGTGGTTTTATCGAAATTTGAAGATTTTTGGGGCCTTTTGCGCCCCGTTACGCTGATTGTCCTTGTAGTCCTGGGTCAAACAAACGCTTTTATGACCGCCTTTCCTTTGTCGCTGTAGTTGTTACCCTCCCCGCAAACTACATGGCTATGCCCCGGTGCTGAGCCACCGTCTCGGTGGTGACCGATCAGCGGGCCCCCTCTTGGGGCCCGGTGTTTTGCACGGGGTAAATGGCTGAATACAGCAACGCGGGATGTTGCCTGCCAGGGAGCGATAGCAATGGCCAAAGAGGGAACCGTTGCGCCGAAAGAGCGCATCAATATCAAGTACGTGCCGGCCACCGGCGATCAGCAGGCGGAAACCGAATTGCCGCTCAAACTGCTGGTGGTGGGGGATTTCAAGGGCGGTACGGAAGAGACGCCGATCGAGGAGCGTGACGCGGTCTCGGTCGACAAGAACAATTTCCATTCGGTCATGCGTGAGGCGGGACTCGGGCTGCAGGCCGCCGTCCCCAACCGCCTCGTGGAGGGCGATGAGCCCTCGGATCTGGCGGTGAACCTGGAATTCAAGTCGCTCGGCGATTTCGCGCCCGACAGCGTGGCGCGCCAAGTGCCGGAGTTGCGCAAGCTGGTCGAGTTGCGTGAAGCCCTGGTGGCACTCAAGGGGCCGTTGGGCAATGTGCCGGCCTTTCGCGATCGGCTGCAGAAGCTGCTCGAGAGCGACGAGGCGCGTCAGCAACTCCTGGCCGAGCTCGAGCTGCTCGAGACGAACCACCAGGGCGACGCCTGATTCACCGCACCGCAAGGGATCCGAGGCATTCTCATGACCGATACGGCACAACAGCAAGGCCAGGCCGCCGAGACGCTGGTCGAAGACTCCCTCCTCGACCAGGTGATGGCGCAGACGCGCCTGGCGCCGACCGAGGAAGGCTACGACATCGCCAAACAAGGGGTGGCGGCGTTCATCGCCGAGCTGCTGCACAGTGACAGCGACGCACCTCAGGCCAACAAGGCCGTGGTCGATCGCATGATCGTCGAACTCGATCGCAAGATCGGCAGTCAGGTCGACGAGATTCTCCACGACCGGGACTTCCAGCAACTCGAGTCGGCCTGGCGCGGCCTCAAGCTGCTGGTCGACCGCACCGACTTCCGCGAGAACATCAAGCTCGACCTGCTGCATGCCACCAAGGAGGAGCTGCTGGAGGATTTCGAGTTCGCTCCCGAGCTCGGCCAGAGCGGGCTCTACCAGCATGTCTATGCATCGGGCTACGGCCAGTTCGGCGGCGAACCGGTGGGCGGGATCATCGGCCATTACGACTTCTCGCCCTCGACCCCGGACATCAAGCTGCTGCAGTACACCGCTGCCGTCGGCGCCATGGCCCATGCGCCGTTCCTGTCCTCGGTGGCGCCGGACTTCTTTGGCATCGACAGCTTCGAGGAACTGCCCAACATCAAGGACTTCAAGGCCATCTTCGAGGGGCCGAAGTACGCGCGCTGGCGGAGCCTGCGCGAGTCCGAAGACGCCCGCTACCTGGGGCTGACCGCGCCGCGCTTCCTGCTGCGCATGCCCTACGACCCGGTCGAGAACCCGGTCAAGAGCTTCAACTACCGCGAAACGGTCAACGCGGATCACGAGCACTATCTATGGGGCAATACCGCCTACCTGCTCGCCGAACGCCTCGCCGACAGCTTTGCCAAGTATCGCTGGTGTCCCAACATCATCGGCCCGCAGAGCGGTGGTGCCGTCGAGAACCTGCCGGTGCATACCTACGAGGCGCTGGGCCAGCTGCAGGCCAAGATCCCCACCGAGGTGCTGGTCACCGACCGTCGCGAGTTCGAGATGGCCGAGGAGGGCTTCATCTCCCTGACCATGCGCAAGGGTAGCGACAACGCCGCCTTCTTTTCCGCCAATTCGGTGCAAAAGCCCAAGGCCTTCCCCAATACCCCCGAAGGCAAGGCCGCCGAGACCAACTTCAAGCTCGGCACCCAACTGCCTTACATGTTCATCATCAATCGCCTGGCGCACTACATCAAGGTGCTGCAGCGTGAGCAGATCGGCTCCTGGAAGGAGCGCCAGGATCTCGAGCGCGAGCTGAACGCCTGGATTCGTCAGTACGTCGCCGACCAGGAGAACCCGCCGGCCGACGTGCGTAGCCGTCGCCCGCTGCGCGCGGCATCGATCCAGGTCTCCGACGTCGAGGGCGATCCGGGCTGGTACCAGGTGTCCCTGGCGGTGCGTCCGCACTTCAAGTACATGGGAGCCAACTTCGAGCTGTCGCTGGTCGGGCGTCTCGACAAGGAGTAAGGGAGTGCCACCGCCATGACGCATCGCAGTGGCGGCATGCTCGGTAGTCGGCTGTTCGAGCGCCTGGGGGCGTCCGAACCGCCGGTCGTCGAGGGTGACGAGTCCCGCCTTGCCGAAGCTATCGAATCCATCAAGCGGCATCTGGTCGACTTGCTCAATAGCCATCCGGGGCATAGCGAATGTGCCCCGGAGCTCGGATTGCTGGACTTCAATGACGCCACCGTCGGCGTACTCGACCTGGAACTCAATATCCAGCGTGCCATCCGTCAGTGCATCGAGCGGTTCGAGCCGCGGGTGCAGCGCGTGGAGGTCGAGTCGTTGCCCAAGGCGGGGGATCCCTTGCAGTTGCGATTCCAGGTGCACGCCACCCTGGATATCGGCCGAGACAGCGCCCAGACCACCATCGATCTGTTGCTCAACGACAAACGTTATCAGTGCCTGGACTGAGCGCTGACACCACCGAGGCCCGCATGCTCAATCGCTACTACCGGGACGAGCTCAATTTCCTGAAGCGGCAGGGGCGGGAGTTTGCCGAAGGCAACCCCGGACTCAGCCGTTTCTTGTCCGAGCGCAGTACCGACCCCGATGTCGAGCGACTGCTGGAAGGCTTCGCCTTCCTGACCGGGCGCATGCGCGAAAAGGTCGAGGACGAGTTCCCCGAGCTGACCCACTCGCTGATCGGCATGCTGTGGCCCAATTACCTGCGCCCGGTACCGAGCATGACCGTGGTGCAGTTCACGCCGACCTGGCACACCCTCAGCACCGGTCAGCATGTCGCGCAGGGCACGTCGCTGGCCAGTCGGGCGGTGGAGGGCACGGCCTGCCGTTTTCGCACCTGCCACGATGTGGCCCTGTATCCCCTCGAGCATGCCGGTGTCGAGGCGCGCCATTCGCGTGAAGCCTCGATCGTCGAACTGGGGCTCGACGTGCATAGCGATCAGCCGCTGAATGCCCTGGGCATCGATGACCTGCGGCTGCACCTGGGCGGCAACGCCTATACGGCGCGCACCCTGTACCTGTGGCTCAGCCATTATCTGCAGCGTATCGAACTGGAGATCGACGGGCGCCACATGTCATTGCCCAGCGCGCTGCTCAAGCCGGTCGGTTTCGAACGCGAACACGCCCTGTTGCCCTATCCGCGCAATGCCTACCAGGGGTATCGCATCCTGCAGGAATACCTGTGCTTTCCCGAGGCCTTCCATTTCTTCGATCTGGCGGGCCTGGGACGTTATCTCCCCGGAGCGCAAGCCGAACGGCTCACGCTGCGCTTCGTGTTCTCGCGGACCCTGCCGGCGGATGCCAAGGTCGGCGACGAGCATCTGGCGCTCTATTGCACGCCGGCCATCAACCTGTTCTCCCACGATGCCGATCCCATCGATCTCAGTGGCGAGCGCAGCGAGTACCGCATCCATCCCAGCAGCCGCTATCCCTCGCACTACGAGGTATTCAGCGTCGATGAGGTGCACGGCTGGCTGGAAAGCGAGTCCGGCAAGATCCGCGGGGAGCCGCGCAACTACGTGCCGTTCGAGAGCTTCCAGCACCAGATCGAGCGCGATCGACAGCGCCAGGCGCTGTACTACCGCGTACGGGTGCGCGACAGCCTGCGCGGCGACGGCTTCGATCATGACATCGCCTTCGTGCGCGGCGACGAGCGCGCCTGTCTGGGGCTGCGCGAGACCGTCTCGCTGCGCCTGACCTGCAGCAATCGTGAGCTGCCGGAACGGCTGACCGTCGGCGATATCTGCGAGCCCACCGAGGACAGCCCGGCCTATGCCTCGTTCCGCAACATCACGCGGCCGACGCCGGCGCTGCGGCCGACCCTGGACGGCAGCCTGCTGTGGACGCTGATCTCCAACCTGTCGCTCAACTACCTGTCGCTGCTCGAACGCGATGCGCTGTGTTCGGTACTGCGCGCCTATGACTTCCGCGCGCTGGTCGATCGCCAGGCGGAACGCGTCTCCCAGAAGCGCCTGACGGGCATCGCCGACATCGAGACGCAATCCATCGACCGGCTGAAACGAGGCCTGCCGGTACGCGGCCTACGGTCGGTCATGACCCTCGACCAGGAGGCGTTCGGCGACGAGGGCAGCCTGTTCCTGTTCGGCAGCGTGCTGGCGCGCTTCTTTTCGCTGTACGCCAGCATCAACTCGTTTCACGAGCTGCACGTCATCAACCGTCACAATCGCGAGCGCTATACATGGACCTTGCAGTCGGGTCAGCAGCCCCTGATGTAGCGCTCGCGCCCCTGCTCGACGGGGCGCGTCGCTACGATTTCTTCCAACTCGTCGAGCTGTTGCATCGTCATCACGACGACGACCTCGAGCGCGGTCTCGACAACCAGCCGCCTTTCGAGCGGGTGCGCTTCAAGGCATCGGCATCGCTGGGTTTTCCCGGCAGCGACGTGGTGGCACTCGAGCCCCGCCAGTCCGGGAACTATGCGCTGGAAGTCAGTTTCTTCGGCTTGCAGGGGGCGCAGTCGCCGCTGCCCGGCTACTACCTGGAAACCCTGGCCCACGATGCGGCGCATCACGAGGGCGTGGCCGGCGACTTTCTCGACTTCTTCAATCACCGCCTGTTGACCCTGGTCCACCGCGCCTGGCGCAAGCATCGCCACTATGTCCGCTACCAGGATGGTGCCAGCGACGGTTTCTCCGCCGCCATCTTCGCGCTGGTGGGGTTGGCCGACAGCGAGCTGCGCGGCGAGACCCCGATCAACTGGAGCAAGATGCTGGCCTACGCCGGCCTGCTCGCCGGCCGCTCGCGCTCGCCCGAGGTGGTGTGCGGCATCGTCGGCCACTGTTTCGACCTCGACGAGGTTCACATCGAGCAATGGGTGCAGCGCTGGGTCACCATTCCCGAGGACCAGCGCAGCCGTGCCGGCCAAGGCGCCATGACGCTGGGCAGCGACATGGTCGCCGGTGAACGGGTCGCCGATGTCGGCGGCAAGTTTGCGCTGTGTCTGCGCGGCCTGAGCCTGGGGCGGTTCCGCGACTTTCTTCCCGACGGCTGCGAGCACGCGTCACTCGAGACGCTGGTGAACTTCGTGCTACGTGAGCCGATGGCCTACGACCTGGAACTCGAGCTGCTGCCGAGTGCCGTCCGCCCGATGCGTCTGGGCGAAGCCGGCAGCAGCCAGCTCGGCTGGACCACATTCGTCAATCCCGAGTCCGGTAGTGCCTCGCGGCGCCGCCGGGTGCGCATCCAGATGACAGGGTAATGCCCATGCAAGCCACCCCGCATTCCGCGATCACCCTGGTGGTCACCAATAGCGAGCGACTCGAGGGCCGCTCTACCAGCAGCCACGTGTTCCACGCTGGCGGCGGCACCCTGGGCAGCGCCGAGAGCGACGACTGGCTGTTGCAGGATCACGCCGGCCGTATCCATCCCGGCCATGCCCGGATCCAGCGTTTCGATGGACGTTTCTGCCTGACCGACCTCAGCGGTCACACCTTCGTCAACCATGCCACCCTGCCGCTCGGCCGCGACCGTCGGGCCGCGTTGCGCGATGGCGATGAACTGCGCCTCGGCGACTACCACCTGCGCGTTCACCTGGGAGACCGCCAGGCTGGCCTGCCGGGCGCCCAGCCACTGACGATGCTGATCAACGAGGAACAGGAAACGCCGGACGCCCAGGGGTCGCCACTGGCCCGGGATACGCCGCTGATGAACGCGGCGCCGCCGCGACAGGACGACCCGCTCGAGGCGTTGGGGGAGGCGACTCCCGGGGCCAGCCAGCGCGATCCGATCACCGCCCTGGAACACCCCGAAGACGACGCCGATTGCGTCACCGGGACCTTGATCGACGAGTTGGAAGACCAGCACGTGCGGGTGGCGGGCTATGACCTACAGGACCGGCGTGAGGCGGCGATGCGCATGCCGGAGATTCGACGACACGAGGATGTGAACATGGATGAACGGCTGTTGAACGATCTGGAGCGCTCGGTCGGCGAGCAACTCGAGGACCGCTGGCAGGAGCCGGCATCGAGTGCGGCGGGGCATGTCGGTGCCGACCCGCTGCTGCGCGCCCTGGGAGCCGAGCTACGCTTTCGCGACAGCGAACAGCAGCAGGCCTTCCTCGAGGAGGCGGGGCGCACCCTGCGCGCGACCATCGCTGGCCTGCAGCGCCTGCATCAGTCCCAGGACGATAGCCGCTACCCGCTCCGCGACCGCCGCCTGCAACCCATCGAGGACAATCCCCTGCGTCTGGGCCAGCCCTATCAGGAGACCGTCGCGACGCTGTTCTCCGCGAACCGCAGCCCGGTGCATTTGTCGGCGCCGGCTGCCGTCGCCGAGTGCCTGGCCCATCAGGGGCAGCATCAGGCGGCCGTCGAGGAAGCCATCGGGCAGGCGCTCAAGTCGATCCTCGACGCCTTCGCTCCCGAGGCGCTGCTCAGGCGTTTCCACGCCTATCGCGGCGCCGGCAACCGCATCGACGACGAGGGCGGTTGGGCGTGGGAGATGTATCGCCATTACTACCAGGAACTGAATTCCGGACGTCAGCAGGGGTTCGAGAAGCTGTTCTGGGAAGTCTTCGAGCAGGCCTATGACCAGTCGGTGCGTCGCCAGCAACGGGAGGACGCATGAGCGGGCAAGGCGCCAGCCGGCAGGCCGCGATGTCATGGCTCGGGGTGGCGCTACTGGCGCTGCTGCTCAGCGGCTGCACCACCGCCAGCAAGACCTGGCAGGTCGTGAGCGATCCGTCGATACCGGTCGGCTATCCCGAGGACCGCCCCACCCAGGTGGATCTGAGCATGGTGGCCGAGCCCGGCGTCAACCCCAATGTCGAAGGTGAGGGCACGCCACTGCAGTTTCAGATCCTGCAGCTCAAGGACGACTCGATGCTGATGGCCGCCGACCACGACCAGCTGCGCGAGGACCTCGAGGAGGCGCTGGGCACCAACTACCTGGCGCATGACGACTTCACCCTGCTGCCGGGGCAGTTCAAGTTCTACGAGCCCTTCGACATCGACGAGGACACCCGCTACGTCGGCATCATCGCCTTCTACGCCACGCCCGACGCAGCGCAGTGGAAGAAGGTGGTCAAGGTCGAATCGCGCGGTCACGACTATCACCTGCTGGTGCAGTTGCGCGAGCACGAAGCCGAGCTAAGGAAGGAAGACTGATGGCCAGCCGCAATCGAGTGGTATGGAGCGAAGGGCTGTTCATCAAGCCACAGCACTTCCAGCAGCAGCAGCGCAGCCTCGAGGGGTTGATCGACACGCGCCTGCGCGGCGTCAGCCACTACTTGTATGGCTTCCTGACGCTGGAGCTGAACGCCGAGTTCCTGAGCTTCGGGCGCATCGCCGTGAGCCGGGCCAGCGGCGTGATGCCCGATGGCACCGCCTTCCAGTTGCCCGATGACGATATCGAGCCGCAGCCGCTGGAGATCGACGAGCCCGGCATCACCAATCAGGTGGTCTACCTGGGCCTGCCGCTGGCCACCGATGCGGTGGGCGAGGTGCGTTGGCCGGACGACGACCTGCCGACTCGCTACCGCTGGTCCCAGCGCGCCGTGCGCGACCTGCACTCCCGCGACGGCGACACGGCCGACCTTGACGTCGCCAGGGTCGCTCCCCGGTTGCTGCTCGAGCGCGATGATCGCAGTGCCTACGCCTGCCTGGCGGTGGCGCGCATCGTCGAGCGGCGGCCGGACGGCAGCCTGGTGCTCGACGAGCAGTTCATCCCGACCCTGCTCAATGTCCAGGCGGCACCGACCCTGCAGCGTTTCGTCGGCGAGATGGCGGGCCTGATGCGCGAACGCGCGCGCAACATCGCCCAGCGCCTGTCGACGCCGCACCAGACCGGGGTCGCCGACGTCTCGGATTTCATGTTGCTGCAACTGCTCAACCGGGCCCAGCCGCGTTTCCAGCACCTGGCGCGTCTCGGCCAGCTACATCCCGAGCGGCTGTACGACACCATGCTCGAGACCGCCAGCGAACTGGTCACCTTCACCGACGAGTCGCGCTTGCCGCCGGAGTCTCCGGCCTACGACCACGAGCACCCCGAGCGCGCCTTCCGGCCGCTGATGCAGCGGCTGCGCCAGGCCCTGTCGACGGTGCTCGAGCCGCGCGCGCTGGCGATCCAGCTGCAGTCGCGCCGCTATGGACTGCTGGTCGCGCCGCTGTCGGACCCGGGATTGCTCGACGAGGCCGACTTCATCCTCGCGGTACGCGCCGACATGCCCCACGAGCGGCTGCGCAAGCTGTTCCTGCAGCAGACCAAGGTGGCCAGCGTCGAGCGCATCCGCGACCTCATCAGCCTGCAGTTGCCGGGGGTGCCGCTGGAGCCGCTGCCGGTGGCGCCGCGCGAGCTGCCCTATCACGCCGGGTACAGCTACTTCCAGCTCGACCGGCAGAGCCAGGCCTGGAGCATGCTCGCCGGGGCCAGTGGCTTCGCCTTCCATGTGGCGGGCGAATTCCCTGGATTGGAAATGCAGTTCTGGGCGATCAGGAGTTAAGCCATGCAAGACCTTGCTACGCACCACGACGCGGGCCCTCATGACGCTGGACTTCATGGCATCAGGCCTCGTGACCCCATGCGCCATGAGGACCGCATCAACGCACAGGGCGTGGATCAACTGATCCATAGCCACTCCGAGCAGCTGGACGCCGACGAGGATTACTGGTTCCGCCTGCGTGGCCACAACCTCAACCCGCTGGTGGACGCCGCCAGTTCGCTGCTGGGCATGGTGGTGCGGGTGCGCCAGCTCGATGCCCTCGACGACCTCGAGCGTCTCTACACCCAGGTGGTCGACGAAGTGTCCGCGATCGAGATCGAGCTCACCGAACAGGGCTACGACCGGCCGACGCTGTTGGCCTATCGCTATGTGCTGTGCTCGTTCATCGACGAGGCGGTGATGGGGACCTCCTGGGGCCATCAGAGCAAGTGGGCGGAGCATTCGTTGCTGACGCGCTTCCACAACGAGACCTGGGGGGGCGAGAAGGTGTTCTCGATCCTCGCGCGCCTGCAGCAGGAGCCGCAGCGTTATCGCGACATGCTGGCCTTCATCTACCTATGCCTGTGCCTGGGCTTCGAGGGGCGCTATCGGGTCATGCCCCAGGGCCGTGAGGAATACGAGAACGTGGTGCGGGCCCTCGGCGATCAGTTGGCGGCGCTTGGCGAGCCGCCCGACGATCTGCTGACCCAGCCACTCGACAACGTCGTGCAGGGGCATCGTCGTCATGGCCAGGGATTGCCGGTGTGGGCGGTATTCGCGCTGTTCGGCGTGACCATGGTGGCGATCTACGCGGGGCTTTCCTGGTCGCTGGACCAGCAGGCCGCGCAGGTCAGCGCCTTACTCGACCAGATTTTCAGCTAGGAGACATCATGCTCAGGGTAGAGCTTCCGGCACTCATCGGCCGACTCAACGCCATCGCCCGCCAGGGCCTGGAGCAGGCGGCGGCCTTGTGCGCCGAGCAGCAGGCACCGGAGGTCACCGCCGGCCATCTGCTGCAGGTGCTGATCGATCAGCCGCTATGCGATCTGCGCTGCCTGCTGGAGGGGCAAGGGGTCGAACTGGGCGAACTGCGCGCCCGGCTCGCCGAGGAATCGCGGCCGCCCCGCGACCTGGTGGTGACCACGCCGAGCTTTTCGCCACTGCTGATCGAACTGCTCCAGGACGCCTGGCTACTGGCGTCCACCGAGTTTGATCATGGCGAGCTGCGTAGCGGCCTGATCTTCACTGCCCTGCTGCACAATGCCTCACGGTACCTGGGGCCGCGTAGCGTGGCGCTGCTCGCCGGCATCAATCGCGAGAGCCTGCGCCGCGACTTCGAGGGACTGACCATCGGCTCCGCCGAGGCGCCGCGGGCCGACGACGAGACGCCGGCCCGCCGGGCGCCAGCTGCATCGGGTGACGACAGCGCGCTGGCGCGCTTCGCCACGTCACTCACCGACCAGGCGCGGCGCGGCGAGCTCGACCCGGTGCTGTGCCGCGACCCGGAGATCGACCAGATGCTCGATATCCTCGGGCGGCGGCGCAAGAACAATCCGATCGTCATCGGCGACGCCGGCGTCGGCAAGAGCGCCGTGGTCGAGGGACTCGCCGCGCGCATCGTGGCCGGCGAGGTGCCGGCGGTGCTGGCCGATGTCGAACTGCTGACCCTGGATCTCGGCGCCCTGCAGGCCGGGGCCGCGGTCAAGGGCGAGTTCGAGAAGCGCCTCAAGGCGGTGATCGACGAGGTGAAGAGCGCCCCGCGCCCGATTCTGCTGTTCATCGACGAGGCGCATACCCTGATCGGCGCCGGCAACCAGGAGGGCGGCGGCGATGCCGCCAACCTGCTCAAGCCGGCCCTGGCGCGCGGCGAGTTGCGCACCATCGCCGCCACCACCTGGCGCGAGTACAAGAAGTATTTCGAGAAGGACCCGGCGCTGTCGCGGCGCTTCCAGCCGGTCAGCCTGGTCGAGCCCAGCGTCGAGCAGGCCCTGGTGATCCTGCGCGGGCTGCGCGACGTCTACGAACGCGCGCATGGCGTACTGGTCGGCGATAGTGGTCTGCGGGCCGCCGCCGACCTGTCGGCGCGCTACCTGGCCGGCCGCAAGCTGCCCGACAAGGCCATCGACGTGCTGGACACCGCCAGTGCCCGGCTGTCCCAGGCGCTGGATACCCCGCCCCGGCGTCTCAGCCACCTCAAGAGCGAGCATCTGGCGGCGTGCCGCGAGCGTGAGCAGCTCGATCGCGAGGCGCTGCTGGGGCGTCGCCAGGAGGATGACCGCGAGACCGAGCTCGACGCCCGGCTGGCGCGACTCGACGACGAACTGGTCGCGCTGGAAAGCGCCTGGCAGGCGCAACGCACGTGTGTCGACGCCATCCTCGCCCTGCACCGGGAACTGCTGGACGACGACAGCGACGATGACGAACAGGCACAGCGTCGTGTGGCCCTGGCCGAGCACGAAGCGCGGCTCGCCGACCTGCAGCAGGAGTTTGCGCTGGTCAACGCCAGCGTCGAGGAGGCGCAGATTGCCCAGGTCATCGGCGACTGGACCGGGGTCCCGGTAGAGCGCATGACCAGCGACGAGCTGACCCGCCTCACCGAGCTTCCCCAGCACCTGGGACAGTCGGTGCAGGGGCAGGCGCTGGCCATCGAGCGCCTGCATCGCCACCTGCTCACCGCACGCGCCGACCTGCGCCGCCCCGGTCGCCCGCTGGGCGCCTTCCTGCTGGTCGGCCCCAGCGGGGTGGGCAAGACCGAGACCGTGGTGCAGATCGCCGAACGGCTCTACGGCGGCCGCCAGTTCCTGACCACCATCAACATGTCCGAATACCAGGAAAAGCACACCGTGTCGCGGCTGATCGGGTCGCCGCCCGGCTACGTGGGGTTCGGCGAGGGCGGCCTGTTGACCGAGGCCATCCGCCAGCGGCCCTACTCGGTGGTGCTGCTCGACGAGGTCGAGAAGGCGCATCCGGACGTGCTCAACCTGTTCTATCAGGCCTTCGACAAGGGCGAGCTGGCCGATGGCGAGGGGCGGCTGATCGACTGCAAGAACGTGGTGTTCTTCCTGACCTCGAACCTGGGCTATGAAGCCATCGTCGCCCACGCCGACGACCCTACCACGCTCGATGCCGCCCTCTACCCGGTGCTGGCGGATTTCTTCAAGCCGGCGCTGCTGGCGCGCATGGAGGTGGTGCCGTATTTCCCGCTGGGGGCCGATACCCTGCGCGATATCGTGCATGCCAAGCTCGACACCCTGGCCGAGCGCATTCGCGCGCGCCATCGTCAGGCCGAAGTGGTGCTCGACGCGAGCCTGGCCGACGCCATCTGCGCGCGTGCCACGCGCAGCGAGAACGGCGCGCGCATGCTCGAGTCGGTGATCGATGGCGAGCTGCTGCCGCCGGTGTCACAGGCGCTGCTCGAGCGCATGGCCCGGCGCGAGCCGGTGACCCGCGTGGCGCTGGGCGTGGATGCCGACAGCGGCGCCTTCACCGCGGAGGTGGCTTGAGACCATGGGCGCGAGGGCGATCGACATGAGCCAGGGCGAAAGGCGCCATCCCGCGGCGGCGAGCCTCGCGGGCATGGCGCTGGCCCTGTCGCTGGTCGAGAGCGCGACGCCTGCCGAGCTGCGCGAGCGCGGCAGCCGGATCCTGCGCGACAGCCAGGGGCTGGCGTGGGTGGAGTGCCTGTATCTGGAGGGCAGCGGCCGTTGGCTAGGCAGCGATGCCAGCGAGGCGCGCCTGGCCTGCGACGACTTCCGCCATCCCTACGCCCATGCCATTCGCAGTGGCGCGCCCTTGCGCCTCGGCCTCGTGGAGGCGCGCTCGCGGCTCGATCACCCGGACTTCCAGGCCCAGGTCGCCGCGCTGCCCGCGGCGATGCAACTGGAAGTTCGCCCCCTGCGGGCGTTGGACGGTGCGCGGGAATGGCTCGGCATCCTGGCCTTCGCCGCCCACCCGACGGCACTCGATGGGCTCCACCGCGATGGTGGCTTCGCCGCCTTCGAGTCGCTGCTGTGCCAGCTCTGGGCGCGCCTGTCGCGCCATCAGGGCGAGCGGCATCGCGAGGCCCGCCTGCAACAGTCGCTCGCGCAGCTCAATGACGGCGCGCGTCGCCAGGCGCTCAGCGAGCGCCTGGCCGGCGACCTGCTCGGCGGCTCGCCGGCCATGCAGGCGCTGCGCGGCCAGGTCGTGCGCGCCGCCGAGACCGGCCTGGCGGTGCTGCTGCAAGGCGAGACCGGCACCGGCAAGGACCGCGTGGCGCGCGCCATTCATCGCCTCTCGACACGCAGCGACAAGCCCTTCATGGCGATCAACTGTGCGGCGATTCCCGAGGCATTGCTCGAATCGGAACTGTTCGGCCATGCCAAGGGGGCCTTCTCCGGCGCCGACCAGGCGCGCGCCGGCCTGATCAGCCAGGCCGATGGCGGCACCTTGTTTCTCGACGAGATCGGCGACATGCCGCTGGCGCTGCAGGCCAAGCTGCTGCGGGTGCTGGAAAGCGGCCGCTACCGGCCGCTGGGGGCAAGCGAGGAGCGCTGCGCCGATCTGCGGCTGGTGGCGGCGACCCACCAGCCACTGCGCGAACGGATCCGCGACCAGCGCTTCCGTGCCGATCTCTATTACCGGCTGGGGCAGTTTCCCCTGTCGCTGCCGCCGCTGCGCGAGCGTCGCGAGGATATCGCGCCACTGGCCGAAGCCTTCGTCGTCGACTTCTGCGCCCGCGAGGGGCGCGACGAGGTGGGCATCACGCCCGCGGCCCTGCGCCAGCTGCGCGAGCGCGACTATCCGGGCAACGTGCGCGAGCTGAAGAACCTGATCGACTATGCCTGCGCCATGACCCGGCCGGGGGACGATATCGCGCCCATGGCCCTGCCCGACCAGGCCGAGCCGGAAACGCCCGAACCGGCGGGTAGCCATGCCGGCGACAACACGACGCGTGCGGTTGGCGACCTGCGTCAGGCGCTGCGCGAGTTCGAGGCCGAGCTGATCCGTCAGCGCCTGCTGCACTACGACGGCAACCGGGCGCTGGCCGCCGAGAGCCTCGGCTTACCCAAGCGGACCCTGGCACACAAGTGCCGACAGCTGGAACTGGATGCCAAATGAGTCTGACGTTCGGAATTCGCCCGGCGCTGTTGCTGTGCCTGGCCATGGGGCTGGGCCTCGAGAGCGGTGCACTGCTGGCCAACGAGGTTGCCCCCGGGCTGCTGGAGAATGCCCGCGAGTGCGCGCGACAGACGTCGCGCCTGGAGCGCCTGGGCTGCTACGACGCCCTGTTCCGGGTGCCCGAGGCGGTGCCGGACACCGGGGATCCGCGTCCGGCCCTGTGGCATGCCATTCGTGAGCAGGAGGCCGCCCGCGATGGCGACGACTTCGGGTTCCTGGTGAGCGAGGCCAATGGCGATGTGCTGATGAGCGCGCCGGCGCGTGGCACTTCGCCGCCGCGTCCGCTGCTGGTGATCAGTTGCGAGAAGGCCATCACCCGCTTTCAGCTGCATCTGTCGACCGCTTCGAATGCCCCGCGGACCCACCTGCGACTGACGGCCGCCGGCCGGGAGCTGGAGCAGGACTGGCGGATTCGCGATGGCGGCTACGTGATCAGCGGCGGGCGCGGGTTGCCGGCCATCGCGACCCTGCGTCAACTGCTGGATGGCCGTGAGCTGGAGCTGGGCAGCGACCTCGCCGAACTCGATGGCCTGCGCTTCGACCTGACCGGCCTGCGCGAGCGTATCCAGCCACTGCGCGACACCTGTCGTTGGTGAAGGAGGCGTCCATGCAGATCACCACCGAAGCGCACCTGGAACCCTTGCTGGCACCACTGGAGGCCGGCGTCGACGGCCAGCGAGTGGGGCGGCCCGTCGACGACAGCGCCGACTACGCCTGGCTCGACGAAGAAATGATGAAGATCGGCTCGCTGCAACACGGCACGGTCGACTGGGAGGGCGCCGAAACCCGCGCCGTGAGGCTGCTCAGCGAGACCGGCAAGGACCTCAAGGTGCTCGGTCATCTGCTGCACTGCCTGCAGCGCGGTGGCGATGGCGTGCGCTTCGCCCTGTCGTTGCACCTGCTGGCCGGCAGCCTCGAGCGGTGGTGGGACCAGGCCCACCCGGTTGGCGGTCCGCGTGGGGCCAGGGTTCGTCCGCGGCTGTTTCAACAGTTCACCCAGCGCGCGGTGACGCTCGCCGCGGCCTTGGATTTCAAGGCCGCCGAAGAGGAGCACGAGGCCTGCCAGGCCGCGCTCGAGGCGCTGCTGACGGTAACGCGGGCCCGGGAGCTTCCCGAGGATGCCCTGGTCGAGCTGCAGCGATGCTTGCAGGACGTCCGGCCACGGCACGACGCCCCACCGGCGCCCCCCTCCGCCACCGCGAGCGGTTCGGGCCCGGCGCCCGAGACGGCCGGCCGGGGTGGCACGGCGGCGACGGCGAAAATGCCGGAGATGCGCCTGGAAGCCGGTAACGAGCGGGGCAATCGCCAGACCTTGCTCAAGATGGCCGACTTCCTCAACGAACAAGCGCCGGGCGAGGCGTTGGGCTACCGACTGCGACGCCATGCGATCTGGGGCGCTATCCAGGCGCCACCGGCCACGCGGGACGGGGAGCGCACCGAGCTGGCGCCGGTCTCCGCCGACCGTGCCGCCGAATACCGCGACGCCCTGGCCCGCGGCGGCGACATCGAGCTGTGGCGACGCATCGAGAACAGCCTGGCGGTCAGCCCCTATTGGCTCGAGGGCCATCGGCTGAGCGCCACGCTCGCCAAGGCGCTGGGTCACGCGCGCTGCGCCGAGAGCATTCGCGACGAAGCGGCACGCTTCGTCGCGCGGCTGCCCGGCATCGAGTCGCTGACCTTCAACGACGGCAGCCCCTTCGTCGATGGCGAGACGCTGCGCTGGTTGCAAAGCGCCTCCTCCGGGACTGCGGGGATGGGGCATGGCGGAGGTGGCGATGCCTGGCAGACGGGCCTGGACGAGGCCCGCGAATGCCTGGCCACGGAAGGGCTCGAGGCGGCGCTGACGATACTGGACCGCGGGCTGGCCGCGGCCCGCTCGCCGCGCGACGACGCCTACTGGCGCCTGGCCAGTGCCGACCTGCTGCGCGAAGCGGGACTGGAAGCGCTGGCCCGACAGCATTATCGGGCGCTGCACCAGGCCGTGGCCGACATCGGATTGGAACTTTGGGAGCCGGGATTGTTGTCGCGGCTCGAGGCATCGCTCAAGGCATGAAATCGCTGATGAACACCATCGACAGGGACGAGGATACAGGCTCATGTGGAAAGGACTGAAGGCCGCGCTGGGCCGCTGGGTGCCCGGCGCCTCACGCGCACAAAGCAGCGCCAACCTGGCCAAGAGTCATGGCAACCTGGCCAAGAGTCATGGCAACCGGGCCAAGGGACTTGGCAACAAGGGCAAGGGCCTGGGCAAGCTGGGGGTCATGCTGTGGTGCCTGCTGGCCTTCGGCGTGGTCGTGGCCATCTGGTGGCTGGGGCCATTGTGGGAGATCCGCGACAGCCGCCCACTCGGTCCCTGGCTCAACCGCCTGTTGGCGACCCTGGTCCTGGCCACGCTGGTGGTGCTGGTGTGGGGCATGCGCCTGGCGCGACGGCTGCGCGATGTGAATGCGGAGCGCCAGCATGCCGAACGCCTGCAGCTCGATCCGACCCAGGCCAAGGTGGAACAGCAGGAGGCCACCCTCGATGCCACCCTGGCCGAGCTGGTCGATAGCCTGGGCGGCGGACAAGGGAGCCGCTATCGGCTGCCCTGGTACCTGGTGATGGGGGTCGAGAATGCCGGCAAGACCAGCTTGATCAACCGCTCCGGGCAGAACTTCGCCCTGACTCACGTCATGAAGGCCTCCGGACAGGGCAAGAAAGGCCAGTTCGGCTTCGACTGGTGGATCGGCGACAAGGCGGTGCTGATCGACCCGGATGGCGAGCTGCTGACCCAGGGCGCGATGGAGGGAGGCGAGCCCGTCGAGCTGCAGAGTCGGCTGTGGGATCATTTCGTCGACTGGCTGGAGCGCAATCGGCCACAGCGCCCACTGGACGGCGTGGTGCTGGTGCTCGACCTGGCGCGCTTGAGCGACGCCCGGGTGGCGGTGCGCAAGGCCTATGCCTCGCTGCTGCGGGCGCGCCTGCGCGAGCTGATGGAACGCCATGCCGCACGCCTGCCGGTCTACGTGACCTTCAGCAAGATGGACCTGCTGCACGGCTTCGACGACTTCTTCCGCCACTATTCCCGTGCCGCACGCCGCGCCCCTCTGGGCTTCACCTTCAGTCCCGCCTCGCTCGACCGACCCGGCCAGTGGGAAGAGGAATTCGCCGCGGCCTATGACGGCATGCTCGAGCGCCTCAACCGCAGCCTGCCATCGCTGCTCGCCGAATGTCGCGACCGTGAGGAGCGCGAATCGGTGTTCCGCTTCGTGCGCCAGCTGGCCGGCCTGCGCGACGTGCTGCTCGGCTTCCTGAGCGAGGCCCTGTCCAGCGACCGCTTCTCCACCGCGGCGATGGTGCGCGGCACCTACTTCACCTCGGTCTATCAGCAGGGGGTGCCCGAGGATCCCTTCGTCGATGCCGCCGCGCGCCGCTATGGCATGGCCGACAGTGTGCAGCCGGCCCATCGCGCGGCACGCAGTGCGCTGTACTTCACCGAGGAGCTGTTCGACAAGGTGATCTACCCCGAGGCGGGCCTGGCCGGCGACAACGCGCGGGCCGCCCGGCGCCGGCGTCGCGTGCGGCGTGCCAGTGTGCTGGCCTGTGTGTTCGGCGGTGCGGTGATCGTCGGCGGCTGGAGCCATTTCTATCAGAAGAACGCCGCGGCCCTCGCCTCGGTGGAAGGCAAGGCCGCGGACTTCCTCGCCGCCCAGCCGGCCGAACTGCGCAGTGACGACCCCACCGGCTATGCCCTGCTCGAGCCGTTGGACCGCCTGCGCAGCGCGACCTTCGAGTTCGGCGACTATCGCGATCATGTGCCCCTGCTCGCCGACATGGGACTCTATCAAGGCCGTTCGGTCGGTCGCGAGGTGGAAAGCGCCTATCTGGCGATGCTCGCGTACCACTTCCTGCCGGCGCTGATGGTCGGGATCATGGACGACATGAATCGCGCCGAGCCGGGCAGCAACGACAAGCTGGCGTTGCTGCGCGTGCTGCGCATGATGTCCGATGCCAGCGGCCGCCAGCCGGAACGGGTGCACGGTTTCATGGCCAACCGCTGGCAGCGCGAGTTCCCGCAACGCGGCAGCGTGCAGCAGCGACTGCTCGATCATCTCGACTACGCCCTGGCCTATACCGACCTGGAGGGCCAGGTCGCGGCGGGCGACCGGCATGCCGTCCAGGCCATGGCGTCGCTGCGCGGCAGCCTGCTGGCGGCCCAGGAAGAGCTGGGGCGTCAGCCGATGGCCGAGCGAGTCTACGCGACGCTCAAGGCCGGCAGCGACCGCCGCGGCGGTGCGATGCTGGACCTGCGTCAGGGCGTGGGGCCCGCCTTCAGTGCGGTGTTCATGGCGCGCAACGACGACCCCGCCGAGGTGCACATTCCCAGCCTGGTGACCCGCGACGGCTTCGAGGGCTATTTCCTGCAGGAGGTCGATCAGGCCACCGACCTGGCGCTGATCGACCTGTGGGTGCTCGGCCGGCGTGACGATATCGACTTCAGCGAGGCCGATAAGCGTCGTCTGCGCGATGCCCTGCGCGAGCGCTACGTCAGCGACTACCATGTGACCTGGCGCCAGGCGCTGGACAATGTCGAACTGGTGCCGATCCCCGACATCGACCAGGCGGTGGTGGTGATGGATACCCTGCTCGGCGCCAGCCGACCGCTGGACCGGCTGCTGAGCGAGGTCTCCCACCACACCCGGCTGTATCCGGAACTGCCCGCCGACGACGAGACGGCGCGACAGGCGCTCGAGCGTTCACCGCGCTATCGACTCGCCGGCGAGATCGAGCAGCATTTCGACGAGCTCAATGGCCTGCTCGTGGCGCGCGGCGACAATCCGGCCGATATCGCCGAGCTCAAGGATGCCATTGCCGAGCTGCGCGATTACCTGCGTCAGGTGCAGGGGGCGAGCGACCCGGGCCGCGCGGCCTTCGTCAGCGCCCGCGACCGCTTGGCGCTCAGCGGTGGCGATCCCATCCACAACCTGCAGCGCATCGCCGAGAGTACGCCCGCGCCGGTGGACAGCATGCTCGAGAGCCTCGCCGACCAGAGCTGGCAGCTGCTGATGGCCAGTGCCATTCGCCACCTCGAACGCCAATGGCTCGATGACGTGGTCGCGCCCTATCAGGATCGCCTGGCCGGTCGCTATCCCCTGGTACACGGGGCCACCCGCGATGTCGCCCTGGACGACTTCGAGGCCTTCTTCGCACCCGGCGGTACCCTCGACAGCTTCTATCAGGACAACCTGCGTCCCTTCATCGAGGAGGCGCCGGAGCAACTGCTCGACGCCGAGGGCAACTCGCTGCTGCGCGACAGCGTGCTCACGGCCGTCCAGCGTGCCGAACGCATTCGCGAGGCCTACTTCGATCGCGACGGCGTGCTCGACGTGGAGTTTTCCCTCGAACCGCTCAGCCTCAGCCCCGACAAGCGGCGCAGCGTGATCAGCGTCGATGGTCAGTTGATCGAGTACATCCACAGTGCCAGCCGCCGCGTGTCGATGATCTGGCCCAATGCCCTGCGCAGTGGCAACGAAAGCCGCGTGACCCTGGTGCCCAGTACCGTGAACCGCTCCCCGCGAAGCCTGCGTCACGATGGGGCCTGGGCCTGGTTCCGTCTGCTCGACGAGGCCGATATCACCGGCGCCAGCGAGCGCGAACTGGAGCTGCGTTTCCATGTCGACGGCGGCACGATGCGTTATCGGTTGCGCGCCGATGGCACACGCAATCCCTTTACCCGCCCGCTGGTGTCCGGCTTCCAGTTGCCCACCGCACTGTATGCCGAAGGAGGTGCCGATGCTGACGACGCTTAAGCGCCTGCTGGGGGGCGAACGGAAGGGCGGGGGCGCTTCGCCCACGCGCCTGTCGGCCAGCGACAGCGAGGCGCGTGGGCTGGAAGCGGCACAGCAGGATGATATCGAGCGCTTCCTCGAAGCGGCACGCCGCGCCGATGCCCAGGGACACTCTCCCTGGGTGCTGCGCGACGCCGCGCGCCTCGACACTCTGCGCCGTGCGCTGGAATTCACCGTGCATCGAGGCCTGTGGCTGCAGCGCGACGGCGAGCGGGTCGCGCACTGGCAGGGCCGTTTGCTGGCGCTGCGCCATGGTGAAGGGCCGCCGCTGGGCATGCTGCTGGCCTGCCGCCCCGATGACGAGGCCGCCTGGCAGCTGCGCTTCTTCTTCATCGAACCGCAGTGGCAGGGCAGCGGTCACGGCGCGCGACTGTTGCTGGCCGCACGCCGCAGCCTGAGTGGCACACCGCTGCATACCCGCTTGCCGGTGATCTGCGAGGCGGCGATTCATAGCCTGGAAGCCGCCGGCTTCCAGCGCATGCATGTCGATGCGGCCGAGGTGGCCAGCTTCGAGGCCCCGGCCCAATGGCACAGGTGAGAAGCGGTCTGCCGCAGTACCGCACACGACATAGGAGGACGATGGATGGGACGCAAGCTCGTACTCGTGGGAGACATCGGCACCGATCACGATGGTTTTCCGCCCACGCCGGTGACCGCCGGCAGCCCCTCGGTGATGATCGACGGCAAACCGGTGGCACGCCTGGGCGATCCCCTGGCACCGCATGACAAGCCGGATAATTCGACGCACCCACGCGCCATCGCCGAGGGCTCGGGCAGCATCCTGATCGACGGCAAGCCGGCGGCCCTGACCGGTCATGCGGTGAGCTGCGGCGGGGTGGTGATCGGTTCCGCCACTGGCGAAGGGAGTTGACCATGGCCAACCGCACCGGACTGCAGTTCACGCTCGCGCTTGCCGGGCACGATGCGCTCGACCTGGCGGTGGTCGACTTCCGCTTGGAAGAGGCCCTGTCGCAGCCGTTTCATCTCCGGATCGATGTCGCCAGCCGCGACCCGGACCTGGCGCCCGATGCCTTCCTCGACCGCGAACTGACCCTGACCGTATGGCAGGCCGGCGAGCCGCTGCGCCGAGTGCATGGCATCGCCGTCGAGTTCCACCGCGGCGACCGTGGCCACCGCCGCACCCGCTACACGCTGGTGATTCGCCCGGCGTTGTGGCGCCTGTCGCTGCGCCACAATTCGCGGATCTTCCAGCAGGTCTCGCCGCTCACCATCATCAATACCCTGTGCGAGGAACGCGGCATCACCGATGTCGCCTTCGCCGTGACCCGCGAGCCACTGGCGCGTGAATATTGCGTGCAGTACCGCGAGACCGACCTGGCCTTCCTCGAGCGGCTGGCCGCCGAAGAGGGGTGGTGCTACTTTCACGAGTTCGAGGATACGAGCGGCGGTGCCCATCGGCTGGTATTCGCCGATGCCCCCCAGGTGCTGACCCAGCTCGGTGAACGCACCTACCATTCGCGTGCCGGCGGCAGCGCACCCCAGCGGCATGTGCGGCGCCTGACCCAGGTATCGCGGGTGGCGCCCGCCTCGGCGACGCTCAAGGACTACAGCTTCAAGCAGCCCGCCTATGCGCAGCTCCACGAGCACCAGGCCGACGGCCTGGAGGGGCATGCCCAACGGGCGGATTACGAGCACTACGACTACCCCGGCCGCTACAAGGCCGATGCCTCGGGCGAGGCCTTCACCCGCATTCGCCTCGAATCCTTGCGCCACGATGCGGTGACGGCCGAGGCCCAGAGCGATCTGCCGGAACTGTTGCCGGGCGCGCGCTTTGCCCTCGCCGACCACGACGTGGCGAGCCTCAACCGCGACTGGCAGGTGGTCTCGGTCGTCCACCACGGCGAACAGCCCCAGGCCCTGGAAGAGGACGGCTTCACCGCCAGCGACCGAGAAGGCATGACCCGCTACCACAACGAGCTGGTGCTGACGCCGGGGGATGCTGCCTGGCGCCCCGTGCCCACCCCCAAGCCACGGGTCGACGGCCCGCAGGTGGCCTTCGTGGTCGGCCCCGCGGGCGAGGAGATCCACTGCGACGCCCACGGCCGGGTCAAGTGCCAGTTCCGCTGGGATCGCTATGCCGCCCCCGATGACACGGCGAGCGCCTGGATTCGTGTCTCCCAGGGCTGGGCCGGGGGCGGTTACGGCATGATGGCGATTCCGCGGATCGGCCACGAGGTGATCGTCTCGTTCCTGGAAGGCGACCCCGACCAGCCGCTGATCACCGGGCGCACCTTTCATGCGGTCAACACCCCGCCCTACGCACTGCCCGAGCACAAGACGCGCACCGTGCTGCGCACCCAGACCCACCAGGGCGAGGGCTTCAATGAGCTGCGCTTCGAGGACGAAAAGGACCGGGAGCAGATCTGGCTGCATGCCCAGAAAGACCTGGAGCTGCTGACCGAGAACGACCGCACCGAGGAGATCCGCAACGACAGCCACCTCAAGGTGGCCCGCGACCGTATCGGTGAGATCGATCGCGATGAGCACCTGACCGTGCACGGCCAGCGCCACACCCAGATCGACGGCGACGATCACCTGATCGTCGATCAGACCCGTCACGAGAAATACGGTCGTGCCCACCTCATCGAAGCCGGCAACGAGGTGCACCACAAGGCCGGCATGAAAGTGGTGATCGAGGCCGGGGCCGAGATCACCCTCCAGGCCGGCGGCAGCTTCGTCAAGCTCGACCCCAGCGGCGTGACCATCGTCGGCCCCAGCGTCAAGATCAACTCCGGCGGCAGCCCCGGTAGCGGGACGGGGCAAGCGGCTCAGGGGCCCAAAGTGCCGGGGGAAGTGGAGGCCGCGCCGCAGTTCACACCGGTGAAAGCGCCGCAGCATGCAGCGTTGCTGCAGCAGCAGGCGCTATGTCCGGTATGTGAATCAGGAAGTGATGGCTGATGAGCATGATCGAACGCTGGCCTCTGACACAGGGATTATTGGGTGGAGACTGGATTTGGCCTATCGAGCATCAGGTCTACCTGATGCTCGACGGCGTTCGGGTGCCAGAGCTGCCGCGCAAGCTCTATGAGTGGTCCGATGGTCGCTTGAACGCGGACCTGCTCTATGCCGGCACGCCGTGGGCCGAGGTCAAGGATGTCTCACCGTGGCTGGTGCAACTCGCAGGCCATGACGATCCAGTGCTGCAGCATTTTTTGGAAGAGGGCCTCGAAGGCGAGTGGGGGTATCTCATGGCTTGTCAGGCAGACTTGGGCGAGACAGCCGATCACCTGAAGAGTCTGATTCAGGTCCGCCATCCCGCCAATGTTCCTATGTTGCTTCGACTGGCCGACCCTGCCGTCATCACGGCTCTTTTGACAGAGGGCAGTTCCTCGAGCCAACTGCCTTGGGGACCCATCGAACAGTTAATCGTACCGGATGCCGTGTCTGGAGAATGGCGAAGCTGGTCACCAGAGAGTTCCACGGCACTGCCTCCGAAAATCGATCCAACCGGATATCAACTAACCGAGACTCAGGTTCAGCGCTTGAAAACCTGTGATCTGCGCCGTGATATCCGCCATTTGATGGGATTCGTCGATGAGTACTGTCCGGGGTGGCTGTTGATATCGAGCGATGCGGAGCGTTATGCACGTTTGGCTGAGATTGTGCACCAGGGGCGAGAAATGGGATTTTCCTCGCTCCGGGAGTGGGGATTGCTGTGCACTCTGATGGCACGTCTGCAGGTCACGTCATTGGATATGGCGCTATTGCCTGATGGCGTACATACCCCTCTGCTCGATACTTCCCAGAATAGCGGGCTTGCACGCTTGAAGGCCGCCCTGGCGGCGGTACCCACTGGACAACCTAACGCCACGACATAGGGAGCATGTCACATGTCATCTTTTGAGCGCCCCGCTGACGATCGTGATAATGGCGAACTGGCAGCCCATGAATTGCCATGCCGGGATAGTGAGGAAGGCGCTACCTGTCCTCTGTTGAATGGTAAGGTGCAACTGCTGCCGCTGCGCTATGGCCTGATCGAGGAGTTGGAGCCAGGGTGCTCGACTCCTTACACCTTGAGCGCGCGTCCTCTTGGTATTCGCCTGCTGCGTAACGGCTATCTTTATGTGCTCGATGGTGGGACCAACGAGCTCGACGAATACGAGTTCCGTGACCAAGGCGATACGATTACCGGCGGTAAGCTCGAGTACGAGACGGATCGAACACTCTACGTCTGCTTCTCCGAAGTGCCGTGGACGGACGCCAAGCGTGCCCAGGTGATGGAGAGCGAGGCGGATCGCGATGCCTTCATGCAGGCGGTAGATTTGTCCGGCGCCAATCCTGTATCCGGTGGGGGCGAACACTTAATCACTACGGCCCAGGCGGAAGAGTGGGTGGCCGAGTTTGCCGAAGATGCCCAGCTCGAGGTGCCTGAGACTGGCTATGAGCACGAGGCGCAGCCCTATCTCTGGGAGAACGAGCCCTACTATCACAAGACGCGGCTGGGCAAGCTGCTCAAGCAGCATGATGTGGAGGATCGTGACGAGGCTCTGTGCCTGGTCGTGCGCGACGATATCGGCGTGATGCGCGACCTGGCCCAGTTCCAGGACAATGTAGTGGAGTGGGTGGCCACCTGGGCAAATGAGAACGAAGGACGTACGGAGCGCGATTACCTGCTGGGCTGTTACATCGAGTCGCTTTCCCAGTTGAAGGCAACCTCACTGAATGACCTTCGTCAGGTGTCGGAAGATCCGGGCGTCCAGGCCATGTGGGACGAGGTCGCCGCGATGGAGGAGCCCCGACAGGGAGAAGTTCGTCAGGCCCTACTCGATTTCCTCAATCGGGACAGCAACACCGGCGAACTGCCGCAGCCCTCCGACCCAGACTTGCCGGCCGAACTCAAGGAACGCCTGAGAGGGATACGTGGCGAGGCGGACCGCACCAATGTCTACGAAATCGTCAATCGGTTGCAGGGAGAAGTACGCCGCTACTATGTCGAGGATAGCCTCAGCGAGAGTCTGGGGGCCGACTTCGTGGATCGGCATGGCGACGCACTGCTCTCCATGAAGCGGCAGCACAACGAGCGGCTCAGGGCCATGCTGGAAGGCAGCAAGATCGGACAGCGAGGCATCAACGAGCTGATCGACCGGGAGCGTATGGATGTCTTCCTCGCCGAGCAGCGTCCCCGGCTGCAACGCTGGAATGCCCTGCTTGACGCCTTGTCCGATGATCGCGCCGATATGCTGTGCAGCAAGCGGTTCCATACCGCCGCCTGGTACTTCGATGCGCAGGACGAGCAGCAAGTACATGACGCCTTTAAAGCTCAGTATGGCTGCCTGAAGGATATCTGCCGTAGCGACGAGGCGACCGAGCAGGTGGCCGATTGGCTGGAGGAATCCCCGCACTACGATCGACCACTGTTCCATACTCTGCCACTCGCCGACCAGAGTGACTACATCGGCCAGTACTCGACGATCGCTAATGCCGGCTATGGCACAGTGCTCAAGTTCGATGATCTGCGCAGTGAACTCAACTCGCTAGAGTCGGGGCAGCTGCCGGCGGTGGATGAATTGCCCGATAACACCCAGGTCATCGCCGAGGGCGCCCACCAGACCCTGGCGCCGGCAATCTCGCGAGGCATCGCCCAGGTCATGGACGAGTTCTATCAGGGCATCAACCGCAACACTATGCCCAACCTGGAGGAGCTATTTCGGCGCCTTCCCAAGGCGCTACCCGCGAGGATACTCGACGCCGCCCATCGTACGGGCGCCAGTTTCGTCGTGGAATCTGGCGCGAAACTGGATAGCTTCCATCGTACCATGCAGCGTGTCATTGCTTTACGAGAAGAGCTTGACCGAATCAGAAAACGCCGCGACAGAGTCAAGAAAACCGCCGGACACCGGTCACCAGAAGCCAAGACACTGCTTGAAGACTTCAAGCGCCTACGTCATGAGTTGCAGACGATACATGAGCCAGAGCTTGCGCGTGCATTAAGCCCGATCGAGGAACTCCCCGAGGACGGTGTCCGTATCGCCGGTGCCGCTCCTGGGCGTGCCGGTTTGACATTGGTGCTGCCAGCGGCTCAGCAGGCGGAAGTGGGTGGGTTAGTACGCAATTTCCGGCAGGGGATTGCCAAGGCGCCTAAGGTTAACCTGGTGGGAGATGGGTTGGGACTATTGGTCTTTGTGGCACAGTTGTCCACACTATCTCGAGCAGTAGGAGATTTATGGAGGCAGGTCAACACAGACGAAAACATTAAAATAACACCCTTTTTAACAAGCCTGGCTTCTACAGGAAGTGCTGGCTTTCTTGCCGTTCAAGGTATTATGGATACCGCCCTAAGTGTCAGAACAAAAGCTCTGACAAATGCTTTGAATATCCTTGGCGCCCAAAGTGTGGCCACCTCTTTGGGGAAACTTCACGTTCGTCTTGGTTTCGCAGCATACTTCACAGGGTTTTTTGCGTCTTATTCGAGCTTGAATAGTCGTATTGGTGACTGGCAGGAGGCAGTGCGAAGCGGTAATCGCAGTGCTCAGAGTGCCGCCATGGCGAGTATGGTAGGTGCCGGTGGTATGTTGGGTGCCAATGCCTATGGGCTGGTCAATACCCTCCATGCAGGTGCTTCAGTGGCTTTTCGTGGCGTCGAATGGGCCACTGCCGGTGCCCGCTTGGGTACGGTGTTCTGGCGTTTCAATCTCGCCGGGGCGCTGTTTACCGTGCTCGAGCTGGGAGGGAGCTGGCTGTATAACCGTTACAGCACCAGCAGCCATGATGACTGGCTGCTCACCACGCCCTGGAGCCAAGAGTCAGAACGAATCAATGATGCCTCGCTTGAAGAATATCAGATGCGACTCCAGGCGATTGCACTGGCGCCCAAGATCACCGTAAACATCGAGGAGTTCGAGAGCTGGTGGAAGAATCGGCTCGAAGGGCCAAAGTCGGTGGATTTCGATCTCAGTCTTCCTTCCATCGGCTTGCAGGACCTTGTCGCGCTTTTTGGCGGTAAGCCGTCATATACCCTGTCGCTGGCCTGCTATCAGGTGCGCTCGAACGCAGGACCAGGTCCTAGAGAATTCTGGTATCCCGCGACCAGTCAAATTGATCGTCAACTCGATCTGGAAGATGAGGCGCCTCTGACCCTGGGCTTTCCCAGGCCGGAGCCGGTGGGCGAGGGAGACTGGCGCTACCATAATACCGTCATGGCGATACGGGTCGAGAGCCTCAGTAGCGATGGACGTTATCAGCCCAACGATTACTATATTCGATTTTCCCTCTCGGGAGGTGAGGGTGTCTATACGCCATCGGAAGAGATCGTGCGTGGCGAACCGGCAGCCTGGCAGGAAATCGATCCACTTCTTCTCACTTGATTCAAGGCATCAATATGGCAGCTAACGAGCCCCAGACACCCCGACCCGATATTCGCCAGCCTCGCCGGGCTGGGGATAGCGACGCCTTTCCCGGTGGTAAGGTCAACTATCTCTCGCCTGTACCTCTGCCCACCGGATCTGCTCCACTAGATTTTAACCAAGCCATTGGCGAAGTGAATGATGCCTATCTAGATTTCGGCGGAAGCCTCCCCACCCCCTTTAACTGGCAGCTTACACTAGGCGGGCCTTTCACTGGTTTTTTAATGTTGGCTTTTCTTCTCCCTCTTGTGGGGGGGGGGCTAGTTGGTCTGTATGGCAAAGATTTAGATGCATTTTTCTTGGTGGCGGCCGCCCTTTTTAATGAAGCATTTGGCTTGGCTTTAGGAACATGCCTCTTTGCTCTTTGTTTAGCATTAGCCATTAAATTCCAGTATCACTTTAAATTCCGCAAGGATGTCCCCACCCGCTTCCATCGCCAGCGCCGTGAAGTCGCCTATCAGCCTGGCGGGGGCAAGCCACCAATCATCGTGCCCTGGGAAGCCGTCGCGGCTTGGGTCACCCAAGCCCAAGGGGTGACTCAATATGGCGTGCAACGCCAGTATGGCCTGGGGCTCGGTTTTATCGATCCCGAGACGGGGCAGCAGAATTTCCTCGAATTGCCGCAACCCGGCCTGCCGCTGGCGATGGGGCTATGGGAGTCGGTGCGGGCCTATATGGAATATGAGGTCCACACCCGCGAGGAGATTCAGGATCCGCACGGCCTGCAACGCCCCGGTGATCCACCCTACGAGGGCGTGCATACCTTCCACAACGCCCGGGCGCGACTGCATCGTCGCCACCGCGAGGGCGAGATCGGCCTGTTCAAGGTCACGATGTGGTACCTGTGGCATATTCTCGACCTGTGGACGATTCCCTTCCATCTCGCTGAATGGGAGATCCGTGCCATCCAGAAGGCGGGGCGCAAGACCCTGCCGGTGAGCCTCGATGCCTGGTCGCAGCCGCTACCCGAGAGCGAATGGGCTCAGCCCAGTGGGGAGCTGAAGCGGTTGTCCGCCAAGGTCAAGGCGCTGCACGAGCGGAACCCGCAGCGGCCGATCACCGAGGTCTTTGCCGAGGTTTACGAGCAGGAGAAGCTGACGGCCTGATCCATCATTTTTATAACCCCAGCACCCGCCACGCCAGCGGCAAAAACAACGCGGTGAAGATGCCGGTGAGGCCCATGCCGAGCGAGGCGAAGGCGCCGGCGGTGGGGCCGAGCTCGAAGGCGCGTACGGTGCCGATGGCGTGGCCGTTGACGCCGAGCACGAACCCCAGCACCCGTTGATCGGTGATCTTCATGTACTTGGCCAGCAAACTGACGCCGGTGGTGGCCATCACCCCGGTAATCAGCAGGCCGCCCATCATCAGCGGGATGGAGCCGCCGATCTGCTCGGTGATGCCGATGGCGATAGGGGCGGTGACCGACTTGGGTGCCAGTGAGGCCAGCACCTGGGGGGAGGCGCCTAGGGCCCAGGCCAGGGCCACGGAGTAGAGGGCGGCGAGCATGGCCGCGGGTGGCAGGCTGATCAGGATCGGCCGCCACAGGACGCGGATATGATGCTTCTGCTGATACAGCGGCACGCCCAGGGCTACCGTGGCCGGGCCGAGAAGCAGCGTCAGCCAGCCGGCGCCGCGCCGGTAGTCGGTGTAATCGATGGCAAGCAGCCATAGGGCAGCGGCTGTCAGCAGGGCGGCGAGCAGCACGGGTGGGCACCAGCTTGGCCGGCCAAGCCTTTCGAACGCTTTGAGGCCGGCGAGATAGGCGGCCAGGGTCAGAGCGATGGCCAGGATGGGCGTGTTCAGCAGATGGTCGTGCAACTCACTCATTCGGGGCGGCCTCGGATGTCGCTTCCACGCCGGGCATGAAGCGCCGCATCAACCACAGGGTGGTCAGTACGCTGAGCAGGGTGCCGACGACCAGGGCGACCGCCACCGCCAGCCAGTGGCCGGCGAACTCATCGGCAATAAAGAAGATCCCGACCACGCCGGGCATGATCAACATCGCCAGCAGGCGGATCAGCGCTTGGCTGGCGATGGCAATATCGTTATTGAGCCGCCCACGCCCCATCAGCCAGGCGGTGATCAGCAACATGCCGGCAACGCCATGGGAGATCGGCAGGTGCAGGAGCGTTACCAGGATATCGCCAAGTAGCAGAAAGCCGAGCAGCCATAGGAAGCCACGCAATATCGACATGATCGTCCTTAATCGGATCGTTCTTGACCGGGGGCTTGAAAATCGTCGCGTCGTACCTATTTTCCAGGTACGGGACCTGGGTGAGCGAAAGGCTCAAGGTACCGCGGTTAGAGGTGACCCGCAAAACTGATGACCTGTCATAGCGTAGGAGGTGTTCGATATGTTCGGAGATCTCAGGCGTTTCGATACCAACCAGTCCCAAGGCCTGGACTGGTTCCAGCAATTCCTGGATGAGTTCTTCCCGGAGTCCTGGGCGGCGGATATCCGCTCGGTGCCGCGCGGCAGCTTTCCGATGATCAATGTCGGCCGTACCGATGACGCGATCCGCGTCTATGTGTTTGCGGCTGGCTTGTCCAGCGACGATCTCGAAGTCAATGTCCAGGACAACGTGCTGTCCTTGAAAGGGAAGCGCGAGACCGTGGCACCGGCGCCGCAAGGCGAAGGCAAGCGTCCTTACTTCCGTCGTGAACGGTTCGATGGTGAGTTCGCGCGTTCGATCGCACTGCCCGATGGACTGGATGTCGATCGTGCCGAGGCACGCTTCCACGATGGCGTCTTCGAGGTGCTGTTGCCCAAGCGCGAGGAGCTCAAGCCCCGGCGGATCGATATTCAGGCAGCGTGATGAATGGGGATAGGATAGAGGAGGTGAATTGTCATGAGCGATGTCACCAAGCGTGAATCATCCCAGGATGTCACCAAGCGTGAATCCTCTCAGGATATCGCGGCCCGTGAGCGGAAGGACAACGCCTTGCTGCCGCCAGTGGATATCTACGAGGAAGGCGATGCCCTGCATGTGCTGGCCGACATGCCGGGCGTGACTCGCGACGGGCTGCATATCGAGGTGGATAACAACATACTCAGCCTCGAGGGCGAGATCCGGATCGATATGCCGGAAGGCATGTCCGCGACCTACGCGGAAGTACGGGCTCAGCGTTACGCCCGCCGTTTCACGTTGAGCCACGAAATCGATACCGAGGCCATCGAGGCGCGGGTCGATAACGGCGTATTGCACCTAGTGTTGCCGAAGAAGGAAACACACCGCAGTCGTCGTATCGAAGTTCGAGCGGCCTGACCGCTCAGCGGCTGGGTGGTTTAGCCTGTCGGGCGCTCCCGCTGTCTGGGGGCGCCTTTCTTGTGGGACGCTCCAGGGAGCGCACGACCCTTGCTTTCGGGGCTCATCATTGCGAAATTCTTCCACTACGCTGAGGGAACGGAACCCAACCCAAAGGAAGAGGGCACGATGATGACGGATATTGCCAAACTGCTGGGCGAAGAGGCTGATAGCCTGCTCAATCACACCTGTGAGGGAATTCGTCGCGAATCCCTGCATTTGCCCGGCCCGGACTTCATCGACCGGGTGGTGGCAGATAGCGACCGTAGCCCCGCGGTGCTGCGCAATATGCAGGCACTGTTCAATCATGGCCGTCTGGCCGGCACCGGCTACCTGAGCCTGCTGCCGGTGGATCAGGGCATCGAGCACTCGGCGGGAGCCTCCTTCGCCCCGAACCCGATGTATTTCGATCCCAAGAATATCGTCGAGCTGGCCATCGAGGGGGGTTGCAACGGCGTGGCTTCGACGCTGGGGGTACTGTCGTCGGTGGCGCGGCGCTATGCCCACCGGGTCCCGATGATACTCAAGCTCAATCACAACGAGACCCTGAGCCTGCCGGCCATGTACGACCAGACGTTGTTCGCCGAGGTGGAGCAGGCTCACGACATGGGCTGCGTGGCGGTCGGCGCGACCATCTATTTCGGCTCGCCGGAGAGCCGTCGGCAGATCATGGAGATCAGTGAGGCCTTCGAACGGGCTCATCAACTGGGGATGGCCACGGTACTGTGGGCTTACCTACGTAATCCGCAGTTCAAGAAGGAGGGTAAGGACTACCATGTGGCTGCCGACCTGACCGGTCAGGCCAATCACCTGGCGGCGACGATCAAGGCGGATATCGTCAAGCAGAAGCTGCCCGAGAACAATGGCGGCTACCGCGATATCGGTTTCGGCCACACCAACGACAAGGTCTACAGCGAGCTGACCTCCGACCATCCCATCGACCTTGCCCGCTATCAGGTCGCCAATTGCTACATGGGCCGCGCCGGGCTGATCAATTCCGGCGGTGGTTCCAAGGGGCATTCCGACCTCGGCGAAGCGGTGCGCACCGCGGTGATCAACAAACGCGCCGGTGGCATGGGGCTGATTTCCGGACGCAAGGCGTTCCAGAAGCCGATGAAGGACGGGGCAGAGCTGTTGAACGCCATCCAGGACGTGTATTTGTCGCCGGATGTCACCATTGCTTGAGGAAGGGCTAATGGACTGCCGTTAGGCACAGCGCGCAACGAAAAAGGGCACGGCTCATGCCGTGCCCTTCTTGTGTCTACGGGCGTGACGCTTATTCGGCGGTGCCGTTCAGCAGTTGCTCGGCGTGTTCGACGACATTGTCGACGGTGAAGCCGAAGTGCCTGAACAGGTCGCCGCCCGGCGCCGACTCGCCGAAGCCGTCCATGCCGACGATGCGCCCATCGAGGCCCACGTACTTGTACCAGTAGGCGTAGTGGCTGGCTTCGATGGCCAGGCGCCGGGTCACATTGGCCGGCAGCACCGCCTCGCGGTAGCTGGCGGGTTGGGCGTCGAAGGTGTCGGTGGAGGGCATCGACACCACGCGCACCGCCTTGCCCTTGGCGGCGAGCGCTTCGGCGGCGTCCATCGCCAGGCCGACCTCGGAACCGGTGGCGATCAGGATCAGCTCGGGCGTGTCCTCGCTGTCCTTGAGGATGTAGCCGCCGCGCTCGATCTCGGCCAGCTGCCGCTGGGTGCGCGGCTGGTGCGGCAGGGTCTGGCGCGACAAGACCAGCGCGGTGGGCGCGCCATGGCGCTTGAGCGCGGCCCC